>NZ_CP077311.1:300000-465000 GCF_019048265.1 Aeromonas sp. FDAARGOS 1405
TCGACACCGGTAGTGGTATCTCGGGACACGGCTCGGGTCATAACAGAAGCCATTCATATTGGCCGTGAGAGCCAGGGGGCGCTTGACGTCACCGTCGGCCCCTTGGTCAATCTGTGGGGCTTCGGTCCGGACAAGCGACCGACCAAAATACCATCGGAGGAGCTGATCACCCAGACCCGTCAGAAGACCGGCCTGGGCAACCTGCACGTCATCACTTCGGTCGATGCCGATACCCTGCAAAAGGATATTCCCGACCTCTACGTTGATCTATCCGCCATTGCCAAGGGCTTTGGTGTCGACAAGGTAGCCGAGTATCTGGAGTCTCTGGGTGCGCGCAACTATCTGGTAGAGATCGGCGGCGAGCTGCGGATCAATGGCGTCAACGGCAAGGGACACCCCTGGCGCGTTGCCATCGAGAAGCCAACCGCCAATGCCGGTTCGGTGCAGGAGGTGATCGTTCCGGGTGACAACGGGGTGGCCACCTCGGGTGAATATCGTAACTACTATGAGATGGATGGCCAGCGCTTCTCCCACACCATAGATCCACGCACCGGCAAGCCGATCCAGCACCGCATGGTGTCGGTCACCGTGATCCATCCCTCCTGCATGACCGCAGACGGGCTGGCGACCGTATTCATGGTCATGGGACCGGAAAAGAGCCTGGCCTATGCCAAAGAGCGTGGTCTGGCGATCTTCGTGATCACCAAGACGGACAACGGCTTTGAAGAGGCCTACTCCGATGCGTTCAAACAGTATCTGGTCAGGAAATAGGGAGGATAGATGCAGGTTTTTCTGATCACCTTCGGGGTATTCATGCTGGTGATAGCCGCCATGGCTATCGGCTATATCTTCCAGAAAAAATCCATCTCCGGCTCCTGTGGCGGTCTGGGGAGCGTTGGCATCGAGAAAGAGTGCGATTGCCCGGAACCCTGCGACAATCGCAAGAAGAAGATGGCCAAGGAAGAGGCCCGTCGCAAGATGCTGGAAGAGAACCGCATCATCTGATGACCCTGATTTCTCGATAAACAAAAGCGCGCTGGTGGCGCGCTTTTTTATTGGCTTTCATGCAGTGTAGGCCGGTCATAATTTTCGCTCGATATAGAGGATCACCTCCCCCAAATGGATGCCGAACTTGCTGATAGCGGCGCGATTGATCAGTCGCTCCTCATCCAGCAGATACATCCAGTCATCGAAGCTCACCCGCACCACCTCGCCATCCGGCAGCGCCAGATCGAGCTGATAACGCCAGTTGAGGGCAAACCCTTGGCTTTTACCTACCGCCTCTCCCACCACATCGGAAGCGGTACCGCGCCAGTGACCATCAGCCCCCTTGTTCAGATACCAGGTTCGGGTCTGCTGGCGGCCATCGTCAAAGTAGAACTGCTCGAACAGCTCTCCCTTACCGTTCTGCCAGCGCCCCACCATCTCAACCCGAAAGCGACTGGTCACTTCGCCGCTGCGGTCGGTCACCAGGCCGTGAGCCACCAGCTTGCCGTTGAAGAAACGGGCGAGATCCCAGTTTGGCCCCTGCCCCCGATAGTCATCGAGACTGGCACCACAGCCGCTCAGCAACAAAAAAGGGATCAACAGTAACCAGCGATATGCACGATAGAAAGACATCAGGAGCTCCATGTTCAGGGTTGGCCACGCAGGCGGCGGGTCAGGGCAGGATCGCGGCTATTGTCAGCCAGCCAGATGGCGAGAAAAGCGGCCGAAAAATGTGGATCGGCCAGAGTGCCGAGGGGTTTTTCCTGCCACCAGAAGTGGCCTGCACCGCCCTTGTCGACATAAAAGGTGAGCTTGTCGCCCGCCTGCACATCAGGCCAGAGTGCAGCGAGCTGGCCGAGCCAGCGCTGACGCTCGGCGTCAGTGCCAAGACCTAGCCGCTGCCACTCGGCGGCGGTGGCGCTCAGCAGATCTTCCCGCTCGATGGGTCTGGCATAGGTGAGAGTCAGAGCCTGTGGATAGTGACCGGGCTGATAGCGCCCGCTCACGCTGTAGAGGGTGGCATCGTAGAGCTTGAACCATAGCCAGTTCATCTCCCCCTGCCCGACCGGGCGCAACTGCTGCCAGGGGGCGGCAGAAGCCTGCACCGCGGTTGCAGCAAAGAGCGCAAACGCCAGCAGTCGCGGGTTAATTCCACCCCATATGCCAGTGGTTGGGGTCTTCCAGTTCATGCCAGTCCATCTCCTGTTCCTGCAGGGTGTTGATATCCTGCATCACCACCTGCACCAGCTGCCCCTGCGCATCCCGCTGGCAGGCAACCACCAGATAGAAGCGATCAGTCAGCTCATGCTGGCTCTCTTTGGTCCATTTGGAAAAAAGCAACGAGTCGGTCGAAAAGGTGTTTGTCATGACTCACCCTCCAGCTTGACCATTACCCACAGGAGTACGGGTAACCACCACATCCAGATCACTGCCAGCAGCGCCGTACTGATCCAGATGCCCCAGGGTAAGTTTACTGCCCCCATGGCAGCCCCCGCCACATAGGAGGAAGCACCGCCAACCATGCCAAACAGCGCCTGCTGCCAGCGAGGCAAGCGCAGCAGCCAGCGCATACCGTGGGCCAGCGTCAGGGCAAAACCGAGCCAGAGCAGCACCAGCCAGAGGGGAAAACCGGACGGGAAACGGAACAGGCCGAGCTGCCAGAGCAGAGCATCCAGCAGACAGCCGGCAACCGCGATGGGAAGCAGCCGCCAGTCACGCTGGCGGCTGGGTGAGAAGAGAAAGTGCAGCAGCAACATTGCCAGCAGCGGGCTCGGCTGCTGCCACTTCACCGCCAGCAACCAGTAGAGGTTGAACCCCAGCAGGTGAGCCCACTGCCACATGGTCAGTGACCGCTTACTGGCACATCACCCGACCAGCCAGCGGGCCCCGGCTTGGCGGCCTCCAGTTGCACCAGACTGATACTGCGCTCCCAGAATCCCCCCTCGCAATAGGCAAAGTAGAAGTGCCACAGCCGGATGAAATCCTGGCTGTAACCGAGCTTGGGCAGCTCGGGCGCCAGCGCCAGAAAGCGATCGCACCAGTGAGCCAGGGTGCGGGCATAGTGATGGCCGTGATCGTGCAACCGTACCAGTTGCATGTCGGTCTCCCGCGCCAGCAACCCCGCCATCTGGGAGACGCTGGGCAGGCAGCCACCGGGGAAGATGTAACGCTGGATAAAATCGACCCCGCGCAGATACTGGGCGTGGCGCTGATCGGCGATGGTGATGGCCTGAATGAGCAGACGGCCACCGGGTTTGAGCAGCCGCGACAGCTGGCGGAAATAGTCGGGCAGGAAGGCGTGGCCCACCGCCTCTATCATCTCGATGGAGACCAGCTTGTCATACGTCCCCTCCAGCTTGCGGTAATCCTCCAGCAGCAAGGTGATGCGATCCCCCAGCCCCTCCCGCGCAATCCACTCCTTGGCATAGTCATGCTGGGCCCGGGAGATAGTCGTGGTGGTCACCCGGCAGCCATAGTGGCGGGCGGCATAGACAGCGAGGCCACCCCAGCCGGTACCGATCTCCAGCAGATGATCGTCAGGCCCCAGCTCCAGCCGCTCGCAGATGGTGCGCAACTTAGCTTGCTGACCCTCTTCCAAAGTGGCCTCGGCGCTCGGGTAGATGGCGCTCGAGTACTGCATATGGCTGTCGAGAAAGCCCTGATAGAGGGTATTGCCGAGATCGTAGTGGGCGGCGATGTTGGAGCGCGAACCGGTCAGGGTATTGCGGTTGAGCCAGTGGCGCACCTTGTTGAAGGGGAAGCTGAGCCAGCCGAGGCGCCGTTCGAGGGAGTCGAGCAGGGTCAGATTGCGGGCCAGCAGCCGCACCAGCGCCACCGGATCCGGGCTGGTCCAGAGTCCCTCCACCCAGGTTTCTCCGGCGGCAATGCTGCCCCCCAGCAACAGGCGACGATAGAAGGTCGGATCCTGCACCACCAGTTCGGCATGCAGATCGGTACCCGCGACGCCAAAGCTGTGGCGCTCACCGCCATCCCGCAGCAGCAGCTGGCCATGTTCGAGGCGACCCAGCAGATTGAGCAGCAGTTGTCTTGCCCCCTTGTCGATGAAAGAGGCAGAGAGGGTTGATTGAGCAAGTTCCATTAGCGGCTCTCCGGATGGGTAAAAATCGGGGTTCGTTTGATAAATAGACGCAGGGCCTGCCAGTAGATCCCGAGCAGCACCTTCATGGTCATCCATGGCCAGCGGGCCAGCAGGGCCACCAGCCCCTTGCGCGACAAGGGTTCGCGAGTGAGCGCCAGGGTTGCGTCAAACAGCTTGGCTTCACCGGATACGGGATGACTCTCGATATGGATCAGGGTCTCCTGCACGGGCGGCCTAATCCGCCAGTGATAACGCATCGCCAGCCCCATAAAGGGGGAGACGTGAAAATCCTTGTCATGGGGTGCCAGCGCCGCCAGATCCAGCAGGTAGTAGTGACGCTCGTTCCAGGGGGTGTTCGACACCTCTGCCAGCAGATAGCGCGCCTCGCCCTGCCGGTAGCAGAAGTAGAAGTTGACCGGGCTGAAGTAGAATCCCAGACAGCGCACGTTGCCGAGCAGCAGTACCCGCCCCTCGGGGTCGGCATCGCCACCCAGCTCGCTCACCTTATGCCACACCGCCTGCTTGAGGCACCCCTCGCTGCCTTTGAGATAGTCGTCGCGGTGAAACGAGAGCAGCCCAGCTCGCTCAACCCCGAACCAGCGCCCCTGATCGAGCTGCGGCAGCTCGTCGAGATCCAGTCCCAGCATAAAGAGGCTGTAGGAGAAGGCGTGAGCCCGCGGTGCAAAACGGCGGTGGCGCACCGAGCCCTGCCAGATGGCGCTGGTGACGCCAGCCAGTTCGTCGGCACGCTCATGTTCGGTGGCCACTGTGGCGCCGTTCATAGCTCGGCCCCGAAGCGCCTGGCGACGTCCAGCGCGCTGCGTACCCCATCCTCGTGGAAGCCGTTGTACCAGTAGGCGCCACAGAAGTGGGTGTGCTGCTGGCCGCAGATCTCCGCGCGGCGCTGCTGGGCGGCGATGGAGGCCTGATTGAACACCGGATGGTGATAGACAAAGCGGCGCAGCACCTTGCTCTCATCCACCTTGCCCTTGGGATTGAGGCTGACGCAGAAGGGCTCCGGCGAGTTCACCCCCTGCAGGATGTTCATGTTGTAGCTCACCAGCGGCCGCGCCTCGTCGTTGCCATCGAGCTGATAGTTCCAGCTGGCCCATGCCTTGCGGCGGGTGGGCAGGCAGCGGGCATCGGTATGGAGCCAGACATCGTTGGCCTGATAGGGCATGTCGCCGAGAATAGCCTGCTCCCGCTCGCCGGGATCTGCCAGCAGCGCCAGCGCCTGATCGCTGTGGCAGGCGAAGATCACCTCGTCAAACCGCTCCTCGCCGTAACTGCTCTGGATCACCACGCCATCCGCGTCCCGCCGTACGCTCTGCACCGGACAGGCGAGGCGGATCTGCGACTGCCAACCCGCGGTAAGGGGGCCGATATATTCCCGCGAGCCGCCCGGGATCACATACCACTGGGGACGATTGGCCACATCGAGCAGGCCATGGTTGGCAAAAAAGCGCAGGAAGAAGCCAAGGGGGAAGGCGCGCATATCGGCCAGGGTCGATGACCAGATCGCCGCGCCCATCGGCAAGATGTAGTGGCGGGCGAAGTAGTCGCTAAACTCCCCCGCCAGCAAAAAATCCCCCAGAGTCAGCTCGGGGCCAGCCCCCTGATGCTGACCATCCGCCAGCCAGGCCCGCGCCTCCCGGTTGAAACGCAGGATCTCGGCAACGAAGCCGTAGAAGCGCGGGCTCAACAGATTGCTGCGCTGGGCAAACAGGGTGTCGAGGTTGTGGCCGTTATACTCCAGCCCCTCCGGGCTCTTCACCGAGAAGCTCATCTCGGCCGGTTGGCGCGCCATGCCGATCCGCGCCAGCAACTTCAAGAAGTTGGGGTAGGTGCGATCGTTGAAGACGATAAAGCCGGTGTCGATGGCATAGCTGCGGCCAGCCTGATTCACATCGACGGTCGCTGTGTGGCCGCCCAGGGTCGGCGCCGCCTCGAACAGGGTTATGTCATGGAGTTTGTGGAGCAGAAAACCGGCGGTGAGCCCCGAGATCCCTGAACCGACGATGGCGATCTTTTTCTTCATGAATGGCTTCCTTTCGATACGAGTGCGCGGCCAAGGCGCAGCCAGAGCCCCACCGGCAGCGCACCAAGCAGGCGCAGCAACCAGATGAAACGGCGGGGAAAGTGGATCTGGTGACGACCAGCGGTCAGCCCGTCCATGATGGCGCGAGAGGCATGCTCCACCGTCACCAGACAGGGCATGGGAAAATCATTTTTGGCGGTGAGCGGCGTCTGGACAAAGCCGGGGCGGATCAGGGTCACCCCGATCCCTTTGCTGGCCAGATCGAGGCGCAAGGTATTCGCCAGATAGTCGAGGGCAGCCTTGGAGGCGCCATAGGCCTCGGCCCGAGGCAGCGGCAGCCAGCTCACCGACGAGCTAACGATGGCCAGCCGTGACCCAGCCCCGAGCAACGGCAAGAAGGCGGCCAGCGCATGGCTGGTGGCGGTCAGATTGGTCTCAATCACTCGGGCAAACAGCGCGCTGTCAAACCCCTCCGCCACATCCATGTACTCGCAGTTGCCTGCGTTGAGGATCAGCAGATCGAGGGATGGCAGCGTAGCAGCCACCCCGCTCATTGCGGCCAGATCCCGGGCATCGAACTGCAGCGGCGTCACGCCATCCAGCCCCAGCGCCTGCAGCCGTTCGCCATCGCGGCCACAACCCCACACCTGCCAGCCGGCGCGCCGGTAATCCAGCGCCAACTGGCGACCTATGCCGGAGGTCGCGCCTGTGATAAGCACTCGGCCGCTCATGCGCCAAGCCTCATCTTGATGGTGCGAACCACTGGCCCGAGCAACGGCAACTGCTCGTAGAGCATGGCGCCCAGGTCAAAATAGTCCCTGTGCTGGCACACCTTGCCCGCCTCGTCGAATTCGAGGCGGGTGGCCCCCTCCACCGTCACCGGCTCACCACCACGCAATCTGGGGTGAGAGAAGGTCATGGTCCAGCCGAGCCAGGCCTGTGGCCCCTGCTGCTGCTGACTGGTGATGACGAAACGGCAGTAGGCGAGACGCTGATAGAGGGCGGCAAAATAGTCGCCAAGGGCCGCCAGCCCCTCGATACGGTGAGCCGGATCGATAAAGACCACCTGTTCGGCATAGACCTCGGGCAAGCGGTGCAACTGCTGTTTGTCCAGTTGTTGATAGAGGCCAATAAAGCGGGCCAGCGGCTCGTTCATCCTATTTCTCCAGAGAGCGAAACATCTCGATGGCTCTCACCCGGGCAATGGCGTGATCCACCATGGGGGCCGGATAATCCTGCCGCCTCTTGAGCCGTAGCCAGTCGTGGGGCTGATGCACGTAAGCGGCGGGAATATCGGCCAGTTCAGTTACCCAAGTACGGATAAACTCCCCTTGTGGATCAAATCGTTGCCCCTGAGTGGTGGGGTTGAAAACCCGAAAGTAGGGTGCCGCATCGGCACCGGTGCCCGCCGCCCACTGCCAGCCACCGTTGTTGGCTGCCAGATCCCCGTCGATCAGTCTACTCATGAAGTAATCCTCCCCGAGCCGCCAGTGGATATGGAGATCCTTGGTAAGAAAACTCGCCACTATCATCCGCAACCGGTTGTGCATCCAGCCGGTGGTGTTGAGACAGCGCATCGCAGCATCGACGATGGGGTAGCCAGTGCGCCCCTCGCACCAGGCGGCGAAGGCATCCGGATCCCAGCTCCACGGCAAGGCTGCCGTCTCTGGTTTGAAGGGGCGATTCATGGAGAGAGTCGGGATCAGCAGCAGCAGGTGGCGATAGAACTCGCGCCAGATGAGCTCATTGAGCCAGACAAAGCCGGGCTGGGCCTTGGACTGGGGCCGGTAGCCAAGGCGCTGCTGGAGCGCCGCCACACACTGGCGCGGGCTGATGATGCCCGCAGCCAGATAGGGGGAGAGCACGGACGTGCCCGCGATGGCTGGAAAATCACGCTGTTCGCCATAGTCAACCACGGCACGCTCCAGAAAAATGTTCAAACGGCGCAGAGCTTCTGCCTCCCCCACTGGCCAGCGGGGATCCGCCGTCAGCTCGCCGAGAGCCTCATCAACCCACGCACGTTCGGCCAGCGGCTGCCACGGCAACGGCTCGCCACGCGGTGTCGGCGCCCGATGAATGACAAAACCATCCTCGTCGAGAGCCTTGAGCCAGGCACGGCTGAAGGGGGTGAAGACTTTGAACATCTCCCCCGACCCGGTCAGCACACGCCCCGGCGGCAACACGCAGCAGCCGTTGAACCAGTGACAGCTCACCGCCTGCTCTGCCAGTGCGGCAGTGACGGTGTGGTCACGACGCAGCTCATCGATCTCGATGGCTTGATTGGCGTAGAGCTGGGTTACGCCCAGCTCGCGGCAAAGATCTGCCAGCGCTGCTGGCACCTCGGCAAAGGTCTCCACTCGCAGCAGATGAAGCGGGATGCCGAGCGCCGCCAGCTCGCGGCCCAATTCATTCACCTGCGCCAACATAAAGCGCTGACGGATGGGGGCCATTTTGTGCTGCTGCCACTGGGTGGGGGAGATGATAAAGAGGGCGGCGACCGGCTCATCACCAGCGCAGGCATGCCGCAGCGCGGGGTTGTCGGCAAGGCGAAGATCATTGCGAAACCAGACCAGTTTCATGATTCTTTCCTCCCGCGTCCGCTGGTGCCAGCAGCATCTGGGGCATCCGCCATCAGCTCGGCAAGGCTCGCCTGCCAGCCATGGGCTTTAAGCCACTCATCGTCGTAGAGGCGCCCCAGCTCACCAAACAGGCGCGTGCCGGCGGGCCAGCCGGTAGCCAGCTCCTGCTTACCGAGCCCTGCCCCCAGCAGCACCAACCAAGGGGTGGCAGCACGTCCCTCAAGCAGGCTGGCATGGCGGGGCTCCACCGCCCCCAGCAGTTGCACCTCATAACCCTGACCGATCAGCTCGTAAGCAGCCCACACCAGATCGAGGGGGCCAACCTGTCCCCAGCTCGCCAGCGTAATCGGCACGCCCTTCTCCTGCTCGATCAGGTGGCGGGCGAAGCGGGTATGGAGCCAGCCCAGCCACACCTGTTGCAGCAACTCGCCATCCGGCCGCTCGCGCCACAACCCCAGCAGCCGCTCCACAAGCGGTTGCAGTATCCGGCTGCGCACCAGTTCGAACGGATAGCTAGCCAACAGATCGCTGAGCTCGGCCTCCGCCTTGCGCTGATTGAAGGCAAGCAGTGCCTGACTGAACTGCTCCAGGGTCTGCTGCCAGTGATCGCTCACTGGCTCGGAATGGGGTTCACTCAAGAGCCCCTTCACCTGCCCGATACTCACACCCCGCTCCAGCCAGCTCAGGATCTCGCCGATTTGGCGGATATCCTGCTCGCTGTAGAGGCGGTGGCCCTTTTCGGTGCGGGCCGGTTGCACCAGACCATAGCGGCGCTGCCAGGCACGCAGGGTCACGGCGTTGACGCCGGTGAGACGGGAGACCTCGCGAATGGGGTAGATCCCCTCATCAGCCAGAGGAGCAACTTCTTGCGATAAATCAGACATGACAACGTCCATCAAACAGAGGTGTAAAGCGCCCCGATGCAAACCATGCGCCGGGGCAACAGAACGGATTCAGAGCCCGTAACGCAATTTGAGCGTATCGGGGTGCGGATTGAGATAAACCTGCTCGGCGAGATAGGGATTGGGGTACTCGCGCAGGTAGTGGCGGATCAAGGTGAGCGGCACCAGCAAGGGGAAGATGCCGGTGCGGTACTTGTCGATGGTATCGGCCAGCTCCTGCTTCTGGGCCGGGGTCAGCACCCGCTTGAAGTAGCCCTGCAGGTGCATCAGCACATTGGTGTGGCTGCGACGGTTGGCCCGCAGGGTCAGCGCGGTCATCAATCCCTTGATGTAGTTGTCGGCCACCTCCTGCAAATTGGTGGACTTGCCCAGATTGCCGAGCAGCTTGCCGAGCGCCCTGTAGTGGGTGGTGGCGTGGGAGAGCACCAGATACTTGTAGCGGGAGTGGAAGCGGATCAGCGCAGAGGCGGTGATACCACGCGCACAGAGCTGCTGCCAGTCGTGGTAAGCGAAGACCCGCAGCACGAAATTCTCCCGCAGGATGGGATCACAGAGCCGGCCATCCTCTTCCACCGGCAACAGGGGGTTGGCCTCCATCAACGCCTTGGCAAAGAGGCCGATCCCCTCCTTGGCGCTCCCCTCATTGTTGGCGCCATAGACCTTGACCCGCTCCATACCGCAGCTGGGTGATTTGGCACAGAGGATATAGCCGGAGATGAAGTCGAGCTGGCGTGCCTTCTGCTCGCTGAACGCAATCAGCTTTTCAGTGACATCGAAGCTACCATTGCTCGCTTCGGCACGGATCTCGCCGTTGCGCTTGACCAGCCGGATGGCGGCGCGAGGCGCCCCCAGACCGATAGCCATCTCGGGACAGACGGGGTGATAGTCAAAGTGAGCGCCAAGATCCCGTTCGCAGAAGCTGGAGCGCTTGTGGCCCCCGTCGAAACGCACCTCTTGTCCCAGCAGGCAAGCACTGATACCGACTTTAATCTTGTACATGATGGCACTCCTTGTATAAACCTTGATTCAGTTATAGCAGTTATACAAAAAAATGGAAGTTGTATAACTATCGCCGACTGATACGACACAAGGAGAAAAAAGAGATCACTGGAAAACGAAAAAACCCATGGCGAACGCCATGGGTAAAAATCAAGACACTACGGACTACTGGAAGGGGGATTAGAAACTGTATTTCACACCCAGGCTGGAGATGGAGCCTTTCTGCAGATCCCAGCTGCGATAGGTGTAGTCGGCAGTCAGCGCCCAGTTCTGGTTGAGCTTGTAAGCACCGCCTACCTTGAAGTCATGCATATCATCGGTCATGTTGGCGTAACGGTAAGCCGTGGAAAGCTCGATGTCGCCGATGTCGTAGCGCAGACCCACTTCACCGTACATGCTGCCACTATCCTTGCGAGCCACTTCGTCCCATCCCTTGTTGTTCTTGGCCAGCTCACGCTCAAGTTGATAGCCCATCAAACCGGTTTCGCCATAGAGATTGAGTCCTGTGCTCAGCGGGGTAAAGACACCGATACCCAGGCTGGAGATGGACATGCTGTCATTGCCGTCGTTGCGGGAGGTGAATTCGGTTCCGGCACGACCGTAGAAGTTGGAGCCAAAGCTCTTTGAGAGGTCCAGGCTCAGACCACCAAAATCACGGGTACCTTTGCTGGCAGCATCACGGGGAAATGCAGCGCTGTCTTGGCTAAGGTAATCAGACTTGGTGTGCGCCCAGGTCAAACCGCCCTTTGCGTAGCTGAACGCATCCTGTGCCAGAGCGGAAGTAGAGGCGAAACCGGCCAGAACCAGAAGAGATACAGTTGCTTTTTTCATGATGATAACTCCATGTGATTGGGCCCGTTGCTAGCGAGCTGGTATGGAGTCATTGTGCGGTCAGCATCCCGGCTTGCCGAGCGGCAAGCTGTTGCAAAACCATGTCAGATGTAAGCAGATATTTCCCGAGATGTCAGGGGTAACAAATTGCCGGCCCAATCGGTTTGCATGGGCCGGACAACACCAAATCAGCGGAAGACCACCTCATCAATTTCGACCCTGACCAAGGGCTGCCCGGTCAATCCGGCAGGACGGGGGATCTCGAGGGCCAACGACGGACGGACTTGCCCCTTGCGCAGATAGGTCTCCGGCAGGCGGTTCTCGGCAACCCAGAAACGGGCCTCCTGACGGCTCAGCTGCACTCCATCAGCACTGAACAGGGTCACCATGCCACGCACCCCGACCACATTGCGGGTGCCGGTATTGCTCACCATAAAGGTCAGCACCAGCGGGTCAGATCCCTCGATCTTGTCCAGCTTGACCACCACACCGTCGCGTGCCATCTGGGCAAGCAGCTCCGGATTGGCCTTGGCCTGATCGGTCAGCACCGGAGCAGCAACGGCCACCACGGCCCCAGCCTTCCCATCAGCAGCCACGCCCTGTACGGACTCGGCCGGTTTGACCACCAGATACTCCCAGGTAAAGTCATCGTTGAGCTGAACCTGCCGACCATCGGGCAGCGTCACCTGAGAAAGAGGGGCTGCCTGCGCCAACACGGGGGAGAGGCACAGGGCAATCAGCAGACGGGAGAAGGGTTTCATAGGGCGAAGCTCGGCAACAGGTGAAAGGGCGACAGTATAAACAGTCCCGCCACCCCTTGCCTATGACAGCACTCACGTTCTGGCTCCGGCGTCGCTTGCCCACGGGCTAGATGGCAAGATCGTGCCGCTCTTTGTGCGCCATATCCAGAGTCACCAGATCGAACTCGGTCCTCTTGAGGGCAGAGAGAATATCCGATTGCATATCAAAGGCCTGAGCACGCTGATGCTCGGGCAGACGCACCCGGGCCAGGGTGGTGGAGCAGTCGCACAGGGTATGGAAAAAGACCTGCGCCTCATCCAGCCCCATGTCGGCCAGCATCTGTTCGGCCTGATCCACCATTCGTAGATAACGTTGCTTCAACTGCCGTGGATTGGTGAAGCGATTGCTGAGGCAACCGTTGCTCCCTTTGCCCCAACGACCGAGCTGACGCTTGTTGAAGCCATAGCGAAAATCACGGCTCATCACCCCGTTATCGGCAAAAAACCAGATGGTGTTGGCAGGCAGTGAGCCGAACTGGGCAAGATAGTCATCACGCTCCTCCACCGCGGCCGGAACCAGCAACGGCAGATGAGCCCATTCCGGACGAGCCTGCACATACTCACCAATGCGGCGAACCGGATCGATCAACCCCTCCATATTCGGCAGGCGATCGCAAAAGATGATTTCGTCACTCTTGATGACCCAGTGATCGATGCCATAACGCTGGCAATAACGGCGGGCTCGGGCCACTTCGCTGCGGCTGCGGGTCGGATTATCGAGGGTAATTGCGTGGATTTTCACACCGGCAGCACGGCACAAATCGATGCTGTAACAGGATTCCAACCGTCCCGAAAAAGAGACTATCAGCTCGTCAAAATTTGCCAGTCGCTCAATCAGCTGCAGCTCCCTAGCTTGAAAAGAGTGATCATATCCCTGATTCAAGACAACAACATTGGCATCCATTAAACAGCTCCGGATGATAAACAGGTGGCTTATTGTGCGGGAAATAAGCTGAATAGGCCCTTACAGTGTCAGGTTAAAATTAAAACTTGATGATTATTTCCCGTGATTCATCCATAAAATCAATACCTTGAGCGTCATACACTCGCAATCTGGCCTGATGTACCCGATGGGCTCGCAAAAAGCCCTGCGCCTGATCCAGCGAGGTGAAGGTCAGGTGCTCCCCCTCGCTGTCGGTCAGACAGAGGTACTCCCCTTCCGCCTCGATACAGAGCTGATAACCACTGCCATCCTTGCAGGCGATGATCAGGGTCGCCTCGGGATAATGACTGAGCCAATTGCGAAACCGGCCATGCTCCATAGTGCTCCTGAAGGGGCATCACCCCTTGCCGGTGGCGGGCAAACAGCCCAGCTCACCCAGTTGCTGACGACAACTCGCCGCGTCGGTAAAAACGATCCCCCTGATACCGAGGGCCTCGGCGGCCGCGATGTTGGCAGGACTGTCATCGATGAAGATGCACTCTGCCGGTTTCAGATCGAACGACACCAGCAGATAGCGGTAGATATTCGGCTCCGGCTTCATCATCCGCACCCGCGCCGAGACCACCTTGCCGCTGAAGAAGCGCCAGAAATCCTGATGCTGCTCCAACCAGTCGATGCTGGCATGACCCATGTTGGAGAGGGCATACAGAGTGTGCCCCGCCCCGTGCAGCTCGGCTATCAGGGTTAGCATAGCGGGATCTGGCAGCAGGGAAGCGGGAACTGCCTGTAAAATGGCCAGATTCTGTGCCGCCGAGAGGCCTGTGCGCGCTTGCGCTTCCCGGGCCATGGTGTGGAGCGACATGGTGCCTCTGTCTACCTCCAGCCAGTCCGGGTGGTTAAAGAGCCGCTCGGCCAACTGTTCGGCCCCTTGCGGGCCACGCACGGAACGCACTATGTCTACCGGATCCCAGCTCACCACCACCCGTCCCAGATCGAAAATAATCGCCATCGTCTTTACCTCCCCCACTGGGTGTCAGTCATCAAAACAGAGTCAATAGAACATCGCTCATACGCCATTTTCTTAACCGGATACCCTGCCCCCATCCCCGCCCGCGGGCAAGTTTTACTTGCATCAGACCGGCAAATCCCTTAATGGTTATGACGTTACTTCAAGGACACACCTATGCACGCACCATTCTTCTTTGCTTTCTCGTTTATCCGGCCCGCTTGAGGGAAGGCCTGTCGTCGTGTGAACAGAAAGCAAAGACGAATCGAGCCTCCCCTAGCGGAGGCTTTTTTTTGCATTAATATCAATCGATTACTTGGATAGGGAACAATCATGGCAACGCTCGACGAGATCAGACAAGACATCACCCGGTTGGATCAGGAGCTGCTTGCCCTGCTGGCGAAACGCAAGACCCTCAGCATCGAGGTCGCCCGTGCCAAGCAAGCCAACCCGCGTCCCATCCGTGACCACCAGAGGGAGCAGGAGCTGCTGGTCGCCCTGATCCAGAAAGGGCGCGTGCTGGGGCTGGATGCCCAGTACATCACCCGTATCTATCACACCATCATCGAAGACTCAGTGCTCTCCCAGCAGGCCTATCTGCAGAGCCTGCTCAACCCGGAGCAGCAGGAGCCGATGACCAGCGTCGCCTATCTTGGGCCGCGCGGTTCCTACTCCAGCCTGGCCGCCCGCAAATATCTGGCGCGCTACAAGGATCAGGTGATCGAAGTAAACTGCCAGAACTTCCGTGAAGTACTGGATGCGGTGGAGTCGGGTCGCGCCGCCTTCGGCGTGCTGCCCATCGAAAACACCAGCTCTGGCTCTATCAACGAAGTCTATGACGTGATGCAACACACCAGCCTCTCCATCGTCGGCGAGCTCACCTACCCCATCGAGCACTGCATCCTCACCGCCGTGCCGACCGAGCTGAGTCGCATCAAAACCTTCTATGCCCACCCGCAGGTGTTCCAGCAGTGCTCCCACTATCTGAGCAAATTGGAAGGGGCACGCCACGAGATCTGCGACTCCTCCTCCAGTGCCATGATGAAGGTGAAAGAACTGGCCAGCCCGGAGGCCGCCGCCATCGGCAGCGCCGCCGGTGGCGAACTGTATGGTCTGGATGTGCTGGCCGAGCAGCTTGCCAACCAGAAAGAGAACTACAGCCGCTTCATCGTGGTGGCGCGCAAGCCCATCGATGTGGCACCGCAGATCCCGGCCAAGACCACCCTCATCATGTCCACCTCCCAGAAGCCGGGTTCGCTGGTCGAGGCGTTGCTGGTACTGCGCAGCCACGAGATCAACATGACCAAACTGGAGTCCCGTCCGGTGCAGGGCAACCCGTGGGAAGAGATGTTCTATCTCGATGTCTCCGCCAACCTGCAAACCCCGGCGATGCAGGCCGCACTGGTGGAGCTGACCAAGATCACCCGCTATATCAAGGTGCTTGGCTGCTACCCGAGCGAGGATGTGAAACCCACCGCAGTGCCGCCGGTGCTGATGGGGAGCTAACCAGCCCACAACGACAAAAGGCGAGCACACTGCTCGCCTTTTGTTTTGATGCCTGTGTTGATGCCTGTTTTCAGGTCAGGCAATCAACTCAGAACTGACCCGCCATCAACTGATTGATGTTGTAGAGGGCGCGGGTATCGAGCTCCATCTCGGTGGCATAGGTATTGCCGCGCGGATAGGAGGCCACCACCCGGGCACCACGCACCACACCGGCGACCGACACATCCAGCGAGTTGGAGGTCTGGGTCAGGTCACGATAGCTGCTCTGGCCGCGCACCTGCTGACCATTGAGCTGCTCGGCCAGCTCGCGATAGGCATCCATCTTGGAAGCGCGAATGGCTTGCAGCATCTTCTCCGACTGGGAGGGACCGGGCTGGATGTCGATCACCGCATAGCCCACCGCCTTGAGCACCGGAAAATCATCGGGTTTGCCACCCTGGGTGTAATCCACCACCCGGTTGCCGCTGCAACCGGTGAGCAAGAGTGCCAACAGGCAACCAAACAGGATCTTCATGACTCGCTCCTCACGGGGTCAGGTTGACCAGATGACCGCCCGGCCGGGCCTGACTGTCACGCATCAGATAACCGCGATTGATCGATGCCCGACCAAACGAGTTGTTAGCACCGAACAGATATTTTTGCGGGATCAGGCTCTGGGCCGTGGTCTCAACCATCTTGGTGCGCATGTCGATAACGCGGGCATTGACCAGGATCCCCTTGCTGTTGCGGCTGAAGGTGCCGACCAGAATGCGGGAGATCGGCAAACGGGAAGAGAGCTCCTTATAGTTGCGGCTCAGCACGAAGTCCCCCTGCGGCGTCACCTTGATGCTACCGGTCAGCTTGAAGTCCACCACCACCTCGCCGCGGCGGTTGAGCTCGTAGATAAAGCTCTCCTCAATCTGCTGCCCCATCCAGTTGGTATCCTGCAGGGTATCGAGATCGACGAAAGAGGCCACCGCGATGGGCTCGGTCAGGGTGGTCAGTGATTTGCGCTCCATCAACTGATCGGTCATGCGCGCCACCAGCCAGTTGAGCTCCATCCCCTGCGCCGCCTGGCGGGGGTCACCCAGATCCCGATTGATAGGGTCGGAGCCGCATCCGGTCAATGCCAGGGCGAGCGCCAACGCCGTGATGAGTTTGTTCATGGATACCTTTCCTGTATCTGCACCTGATTTGTTATCGGACGCGCCGGACAAAGCTTGAGCCGGGAATGAGGCATGATTCTTGCTGAAACACTCGTTGTTAAGCCAATCTCTGGCGGATGGTCAGAAAAACGCCATCGAACAACTGTTGTGATCCATGTCGGCCCGCCATGATCTCTTCAAGAGAAGAGGCTGCGAGTCGCCTAATCAAGGTATCTGCTATGAAATTACCGCTGCTGTTGACCCTGCTGCTGGCCAGCCTGAGCGCCCGAGCCGAGCTTATCGAAGCGCAGGGCAGCGCCGCCATTCTGGGGGGCGATGAGGTCTATGCCCGCGAGCAGGCGACCCGCGACGCCCTGCGTCAGGCGCTGCTGGCCAGCGGCGCGGCCGTTTCCAGCGTCCAGCGTCTGGAAAATGGCAGCCTGCGATCCGAGCAGATCCAGATCCGCTCCGGCGGCGACATTCGCCAATACCGGCTCAAGCGGGAAGAGGTGCGCAACGGCCGCATGTACATCACGCTAGTGGCCGACATTCAGGCCGAACGCCAGATCTGCCAGACCCAGCACTTCGCCAAGGATTTGACACTGGTCAGGCTGCGAATGCGCTATCCGGACCAAGCCAGCTACGGCGCCATGGACGACATGCCGGAAAACCTCTCGCGACGACTGTTCGAGACCCTCGCCAATGCGCCGCAAGGGGTCGCGGTGCGCCAGTGGCTGGATGAAAACCTGCGCATCGATCCGCTCCATCTGCAACAGGGAGATCGCAGCGCCCTCGAAGAGATCAAGGCGCTTAGCCTGCGCACCGACAGCCAGTATCTGGTACTCGGCAGCATCGATGATCTCTCCATCGAGCCACAGGGCAACCAGCTGACCAGCTGGTATGAGGATCCCGTGCGCAACTTTCGCATGCAGCTCTACCTGTTCGACGGCATCAACGGCAGCCTGATCAACCGCAAGGTCTACGAAGGGCGCGCCACCTGGACCTTTGGCAAGCGGGATCAGGTGGGCAGCAGCAGCGGCCAGTTCTGGCAATCGAGCTACGGCCAAGAGGTCAACTACCAGTTGCAGCAAGCCGCTCAGGATCTGGTGGCCCAGCTTACCTGCGCCCCGGTCACCGCCCGGGTGGTCGGCCAGAACGAACGCGGCCCCTACATCAATCTGGGACGGCGCAACGGCGTCAAGCTCGGCGACCAGTTTCGCATCCAGCACAATGCCGACTTCATCGACCCTTACGGCAAGTCGCGCATGATGCGCAACCCGGCCGACGGTCTGTTCGAGGTGGTGCAGGTATTCGACGATGGCGCCATCATCAGCAGCCAGAACAAATATTCACCGTTCAACATCCAGAATGGGGATTTGGCAGTATTGGAATAACGGAGCAAGGGAGTTACCAGCGAATGGCATCTCCCGAGCTTCTCATTGGTATGGCTGACTAGCGGGTTGGTATCGGTCAGGTTCCCAGCACCTGACGCAGCCGCTCCTGCGCAACGCCTACCAGCAGGTCAGGCTGGAACTTGGAGATAAAGCGGTCACAGCCCACCTTCTTGACCATGGCTTCGTTGAAGTTGCCGCTCAGGGAGGTATTGAGGGTGATAAAGAGATCGGACATGCGCGGATCACTGCGCACCTCGTGGGTCAGCCGGTAGCCGTCCATCTCGGGCATCTCGGCATCGGTGATCATCAACAGGATCTCGTTGGTCACCTTCTTGCCTGCATCGCACCATCCCTTGAGCAGGGTCAGCGCCTGCAAGCCATCCTGGCACTCGATCACTTCCAGCCCCAGCTGACCAAGGGTCTCACGCACCTGGGTACGGGCTGTACTGGAGTCATCGACAATCAGCACCTTGCGACCATGCATTTCCGGCAGGATCTCCCGATCCAGCACCTCTTCGGAGATGCGGATGTCATAGGTGATGATCTCCGCCAGCACCTTCTCCACGTCGATGATCTCGACGATCTGATCGACCCCGTCTTCCGGGATGCGGGTGATGGCGGTGAGGTAGTTGGCACGCCCCGCAGAGCGCGGCGGTGGCAGGATATCCTTCCAGGTCATGTTGACGATATTGGCCACCTGCCCCACCAGAAAGCCCTGAATGGTACGGTTGTATTCGGTGATGATGAGGTTGGACTCGCTGTCGATGGGCATGGGGCGCATGCCGATAGCGCTGCGCAAGTTGATCACCGGAATAGAAGTACCACGGATATTGGCCACCCCGCTGATGTTGTGATGGGAGCCGGGCATCTTGCTGAGATGAGGTAATTTGACCACTTCCCGCACCTTGAAGACGTTGATGGCGAACATCTGGCGGGTGCCGAGACGAAACATCAACAACTCAAGGCGGTTTTCCCCTACCAGTTGAGTTCGTTGATCAACGGAATCCAATATACTCGCCATACGCTGATATCCATCTGATTATTAATCGACTCTAGTATAGAGGCAGCCAGCCAGGAAAGGCAGGCGCATTTTCAACCAGAGCAACCACCCAGATAAAAAAAGTGAGGCCGAAGCCTCACTTATCTCATTGATTTCAAAATCAATAACTACATACAGACTTCCAGCTGCCATCGGTGGCCTTGGGTTCACTGCTGGTCCACCAGTTGGCCTGCCACACCACCTTGTTGTGAGTGATGCGATCGCCAGCGTTGGCATGATCCCCTTGCGGCCAGGTCGGGTAAGCCTTGTAGGCCGCCGGATTGATGTTCTGGCTGCTGCAGGTCGCACCGCCCTCACCACCGCCCGAACCCAGTACGGCCTCCGGCAGGGTCGGGAACTCGGCCTTGAGACCCGCAGTCTGGCTGCCGCTGATGATGCGGATGCCACTCGGCACACCGGCTGCCGGCAGATAGTAGGTCATCGCCACTTCCACATCGCTGCCCGGCGTCCAGGCTTTCCAGGTCGGCAGCGTCAGAGCCACCTTGTGGAAATCCTTCTCGTTGGCAATCCCGTCAGAGTTCTGGTTGCCACCGCTCTCCACCACTTTCAGCCCCACCCCGCTCTGGTCAGTGATGGTGTCGGAGGTAGAGGTGGGTACCAGAAACTCGATGCGAGTGCCGCCCGGAATGGTCTGGGTCGAGTTGTTGGTGAGCTTCAGGGTCGGGTTGATCGGATAGTTGGAATCCCCTTCCTTGAAGCCGGAGAGGCTCACAGCGATGTCGAGCTGGGCAGTTGGCGCAGCCAGATCGTTCTGCTTGGTGTTGTACTTGGTCGCCTTGGCGAACTTGTCGTAGGCGAGCGTGGTCAGGGTATCCCCCATACCGTACTCTTTTTTCACCGGATCGTAGGCATAGTCACCCGCCATCTCCCAGAACATCACACCACCCAGACCACGATTGACGATGTAGTCCAGCTTGTGACCCATGGACTCCTCATCCTCGGTGGAGAGGAACACCTTCTTCTCCTCGTTCCACAACCAGGGGGCATGGGCCTTGTCGTCGTAGTAGCGGACATACTTGCCCTGCATCACGTGCGCCGGGTTGTTGGGATCCAGACCCCAGGCCTGACCGTAGCTCGGCATGGTGGTGATCCCCAAGTCGGCTGCGTGTTCCAGGTTCTTGGCATGCCACATGGGGATGGCGCCACCGCCGATCTCCTTGCCGTTCTTGTCCAGATCGTGCCAGATGTTGTCGATGCCGACCGCCCCGTTGCCGCACGGAATGGTGCTGCCACCGGTACCCGGCTGACAATCACTCTGACTCGGCAGGGCTGCCTTGCCGGCCAGGCCGTGAGTGCCACCGCTGACCCCTTGCCAGCCACGGGTGTAATAAGGCACACCCACGTTGATCTTGCCGGCCGCCAGTGCACCACGGAAGTAGTGAGCAGACCAGGCTGCGTTGAGGTAACCGATGCCACCAAACTCTTTCTGGGTGTAAACGCCCCACTGCGCCAGCTCGGCGTCAGCCTTGTTGTCAAACAGGGCGGCGTTGTGGCCGACAAAGTGGTTCCAGGCACCGTGAAAGTCGTAGGTCATCAGGTTGACATAGTCGAGATACTGGGTGACCTGGAAGTTCTCCATGCCGCGCAGCAGATAGGCGGAAGCTGGCGAGGCGATGGTCAGCATGTACTTGCGGCCATCCTCGCTGCCCGCCCTATCCAGCTTGCTGCGCAGGGTCTGCATCATCACCTTGTAGTTGGCAAACAGCTTGCTGCGGCACTGGTTGGAGAGCGGGAAGTCGTTGGGGTTGCCCGCATCCTTCATGGAGGTGGGGTATTCGTAGTCGATATCGACCCCGTCAAAACCGTACTGACGGATAAAACTCACCGCAGACGTGGCAAGCGCATTGATGCCATCTGTGTTGACCGAGCAGTCGCCCTTGGTGGTGGCGGTGTAGAAGCCGCGCGTATCGGCCCAGCCCCCGACCGAGATCAGGGTTTTCACGTCCGGATACTGCTTCTTGAACTTCGACAGCAGGTTGAAGTGCCCCTTGTAGGCGAACTCCGGATCCATCTCGGCTCCCGGCACGCCATCCCAGGTCATCTTGGTCGCCGAGTCATCCACCTTGATGGTGTGGCTCTGCTCGTCCACCGCCGCGAAGGCGTAGTTGATGTGGGTGATCTTGCTCCACGGAATGTCGCTCACCAGATAGGCGGGCAGGCCATTCTTGCCGGTGCGCCAGGAGGTGAAGTAGCCGATGACCCGGCGAGCATGGTCATCCCCCATGCACTCGTAGCCATCAGGACGATAGATCTGGCGGATATCGCAGGAGAGGTTGCCGCCGGAAGGTGGCAGCGCAGCCTCCTCGACAGTGACGTTCACTGCCGCCGACTCGCCAACCAGATTGGTCTTGTCGGTGGCGACTAGCTTGAGGGCGGCACTGCCTTTGGTATCGGGCGTCCAGTTCACCTGCCAGGGGGCGGCATTGTCTTCTCCTACCCTCTTGCCATCGACAAACAGCTCGACTTTGGCCACATCGTTGTTGGCATCGGTGACGTTGCCGCTCACCGCCACGCTGCGACCCAGGGTCACCTTGGCACCGCTGGCCGGGCTGCTGATGCTCACCTTGGGCGCCTCTGGCTCTACCACGGCTGCAACGTTGAAGCTCGAATCAGCTTCGCTCAGAACCTTGCCATCCTTATCCAGCGCCCGCGCTTTCAGGGCGTGCGCCCCAACGCCCGCAGCACTCCAGCTGGCCCCCCAGGGCGAGGCGCTGGCCGTGGCGACCAGCTTGCCGTCGACAAGGTATTCGACCTTGACCAGCGCAGTGACCGGGCCGCTCAGGCTCACCGCCAGCGCCACGCTGGCCCCTTCGTTGAAACTGGCACCGGTAGCCGGTGAGCTGACGGCCACACCGAGCGCAGGTGGCGGCACTTCGCCGCCGTAGAGCTTCCAGGCATCCGCCCAGACCACCCCGACACCGGGTTCATAGTGATAGGGTGATGCCCCGCACCAGCCCGAGTAGGGGAACTCTTTGCATTCATAGAGGGCGCCGGCATTGCTGACGATATCACCGGCTTTGTAGGCAGTACCGGCCTTGTAGGCGGGATAAGCTGCCTCCGCCCAGGCGGGCATGGCAGCGATGGCCACCAGCACGGCAAGCCGGCTGGGCCTCAGGAACTGTTGCATATTGTTATCTTCCTTGTTTTGTCTTGGCATTGGTGACCAAGGCAAAGCACAAACGCAACCTGCGTGAAAGACGGGAGACTACCGGCCATGGACTCGCCGCACACTGCCTCTTCACCCGGGGAAACCCCGCTATCTGGATCATCGTCTGATCGGCAGACCGGAGGTTTTGCGTCCCGGCATTTCGACCGGTTTGCCCTTTACCTGGGTTCCGTGAGGAACAAGTCGAGTATAGGAATCAACCCGCAGTGTCTCAATCTTCATTCTCGAAGAAAAATATGTGGTTGCCAGCGGGATCACATTTCCCACCACGCCCATTGGTAAGTTTTTCATCAGTAATTTCAGAGTGTTAGCCAAGTCAAAAAACGCCGAATTGCGCTCATTTGTATCCCGGTAATGTGCGTTGGCTCACTGGTACGATATGCCGAAAATGTGACAATGCGCGCCCTTGGTCAGCGACCAAGGCTATGGAAACACTGGCAAAAATAAAAAAGGAACACCTATGAAAGGTACTCGCACCCTACTGTCTCTGGCTGTGGGGCTGGCCCTCGCTGCACCCGGCGCCCATGCCGCCTTCGTCTGTCCCACCGATCCGGCGCAACTCACCCCGATCCCGACCATTCAGGGAACTGGCTCAGGTAGCCAGTTCGCGACCGACACGGTGACCGACAAAAACGGTAATGTAACCGGCAAAATAAGCCCCGGGACCTTCAATGTTCGCGGTATCGTGACGGCGCTGGGCCAAAGTCTGACCAAGGGTTTCTATCTGACCGACCCGGTGGGTGATGGTAATCCGGAGACCTCCGATGGCATCTTTGTCTATCTGAACGACAAGGAGTTTGCGACTAACTATGCCGACATCAAACCGGGGGCAGAACTCTGCCTCGAAGCCAAAGTCGAGGAGTATTACGGCGGCACCCAGCTCAAGCCTACCTTCGAATCCAACAAAGCCCGCCTGCAGGTCACAGCACAAGGGCTGAATGTGCCGACCAGCATATTGCAGGTCAATGAAGGAGAGACGCTGGCACAGGCGCTCAATCGCCACGAAGGGATGCGGGTACGGCTCAACAGCAGCAGCGATCTCCATCTGACCCGCAACTACGGTTTCGACTACAAGGTTTATCGCAACAACGTCGAACTCTCACACAAGGCGCCGCTGCTCAAGCCGACCCAGATCCATGTTGCCAGCAGTCCGGAAGCGGTCGCTCTGGCTGCCAAAAATGGCAGCAACCGTCTGGTGGTCGAGTCTGATTACAAAGCGCCGGATGGCGTACTGCCCTGGTTCTCGGGCTGGGATGCCGATCAGGGCTATCTGCGTATCGGTGATCAACTGACCGGGCTGGAAGGGGTGATCGTCTACAACAAGGATGCCTTCCGTCTGGTGGTACCGAGCGATGTCACCCTGACTGCCGGTGCCCTGCTGCGCAGCCCTGAAGAGGATCGTCAAGACGCACCGGCTCGCCTCTCTGGCAGCGATCTGCGGATCGGCAGCTTCAACGTGCTCAACTACTTCACCAGTCACTCCAGCATCGGCGGTGCACTTAATATCCTGTGCAAGGATCAGGCGGATGCCGACAGCACCAAAGGTTGCAACCGGGGTGCCAAGAGCCAGCCCGAGTTCGAGAAACAGCGCACCAAGATCGTCAATGCCATTACAGCAATGGATGCCGATCTGCTCGGCCTGATGGAGATGGAGAACAACGGCTTCGAGGATAACTCGGCCCTCCACAATCTGGTGACCCGCCTCAACGAACAGCAGAAGGATGCGAGCAAACACTACGCCTATGTACGTCTGCCGGTCACTGCCCTTACCGATGGCAAGTTCTTCGGCGGTGACGCCATCATGGTGGCGATGATCTACCGTCCTGCCCTGCTCACCCCCAGCGGAGATGCCAGCGTCATCAAGCTGCCGGAGCAGCGCTACACCACTGGTGGTGTGGCCAAGACAGCCGGTCAGCGCGACTCGCTGGTTCAGACCTTCACCCTCGCCAAGAGCAAGGAGCCGCTGACGCTGGTGGTCAACCACCTCAAATCCAAGGGGTCAGGCTGCTACGAAAATGGCGATGGCAAGACAGAACCGGCCGATCTGCAGGGCAAGTGCACCGAGTTCCGAGTCTCTGCCGCCAAGGTGCTGGGTGAAGCGGTCAGCAAACTGCCGGGCCAGGTGCTGCTGGTGGGCGACTTCAACTCCTACGCCAAGGAAGATCCGATCCGGGTACTGACCGACTACAACCCGGCCACCAGCGAGCGGAAGATCGTATCAGCCTCCCACACCTTTATCGGTGAGCAGTCCTATGAACAGCTCGGTCGCGAAGTGACTCGCAGCTACGGCCTGATCGATCTCAACGTCAAATTCAACAAGGAGAAAGCCATCTCCTACAGCTACGACGGGGAGCTGGGCACCCTGGACTACGCCCTCGCCAACCCGGCGCTGGCCAGCAAGGTGGCAGGTGTCGCCGACTGGCACATCAACTCCTTCGAGAGCTCCCTGTTCGAATACGGCAGCCAGTACACCGGCTCCCTGCTCAAGTCTGACAACCCCTTCAGTGCCTCCGACCATGATCCCATCATCGTCGACCTGAGACTGGAGAGCGATGCCACCAAACCGGACACCTCCTCAGGCGGTGGTGCACTGGGACTCGGCCTGCTGGCCCTGTTGCCACTGGCCTGGCGACGTCGCCGTTAACCACTGGCGTATCTGAATAGTGCAAGCAAAGCTCGCGAGTCTCGCGGGCTTTTTCATTCAGGTCATTGGATTTACAAATGAAAGACGCGGACGTATGGAGAAAATAAATGATGGAGAAAACAAAAAAGCCACCGCGATGCGGTGGCCTTTTTGCTTCTTGTAACAAGAATTTGGTGGAGCTACGCGGGATCGAACCGCGGACCTCTTGCATGCCATGCAAGCGCTCTCCCAGCTGAGCTATAACCCCGATTTGTGTGAATGACCGGTAGTCACTCTGAATTTGGTGGAGCTACGCGGGATCGAACCGCGGACCTCTTGCATGCCATGCAAGCGCTCTCCCAGCTGAGCTATAACCCCAAATTCTGTACTGAATGAATGGTTCTGGCGGCCATTCATCCTAAATAATGGTGGAGCTACGCGGGATCGAACCGCGGACCTCTTGCATGCCATGCAAGCGCTCTCCCAGCTGAGCTATAACCCCACAAAGGTCGGCTTGGGTGATACACACCGCACTGCCCTGGGCACTTCATGTCAATCAGGAACCTGGTGGAGCTACGCGGGATCGAACCGCGGACCTCTTGCATGCCATGCAAGCGCTCTCCCAGCTGAGCTATAACCCCTTTGATTCCAGATTGTTCGAGGAGAATTTGGTGGAGCTACGCGGGATCGAACCGCGGACCTCTTGCATGCCATGCAAGCGCTCTCCCAGCTGAGCTATAACCCCAACTCACCTCGGCGCTGACGAAGTTATCTCCGGCAACGGAGGCGCATGATAGGCATCACCCGCTTTGCTGTCAACCCTAAAATAACCGCGACTGATTCGTTTAGTCAAAATTGCAGCAGTTCGCTGTTTTTACCAGCAAGGCGCGTGCTATCTCTCTGTTTTATGTCATAAATCGGCTCAAGCACCTATAAAGGAGAGGCCATGCAGCAAGCCTCTTTCCCCGTGCAACGCCCCCGCTCTCAGGCATCTTTTGCAGGCTGATCGTCAGCGTCTCCCCCGTCACCTAGGGAAAGCCTTTCCATAAAGGGCATTGCATTTGAAAACCCTTTCCATGATTTTTGTAAATTTACAACACAGAAAGTTGATCTGGCTCACAAATGACCATAGGATCAAACCGTGACCCAAGTCACACACCATAACCATAAATGACAGAGCGATGAGGTAAACCATGTTTGAGAATCTGGCAGTCCTGTTCCACCTGCGCGGTGCAACCACCAAGAACGGCGTTGTAGAGAAAGATGCCTACGCCCCCTCCACCCGTGAATACTACTTCCGCTACGGCAAATAATTGCTGAAAGCCTTTCACGGAAAACGTAATAAAACTACAACACACACATCATCACACAGCCCTCTCGAGGCGCTGTCCTGTCCGGGCCAGATGTTCCACGGCCAAACCTGAACTCCACCAAACAAGAATGGGGCCCGCAGGCCCCATCTTTTATTGCTCCGGATTGTCATGGCACCAGATCGTGCGCTGGCTAATCGGCAAGCCTTGTAACCCTGAAACTGCTCAGAGCTTGATCCAAGCATCGGCCCAGGCCGTGCCCTTGCCCGGCTCATAGGCCCAGGCGGCACCAGCACACCAGCCGGTGTAGGGGTGCGGTTTGCACTCGTAGCTGGCACCGCCGTTGCTGACCCGCTCGCCTGCCTTGTAGGGAGTCCCCTCTTTATAGGCCGGATAGTCAGGCGGCGTTACGCCCCCCTCCTCCCCTTTCACCTGCAGGCTATGGGTAGTGCTGCGGCTCAGATTACCTTCATCTGTGACCGTCAGTTTGATCTCCAGCTTGGTATCGCTGGCCGGCTTGGGCAGGGTCAACTCCAGAGTGACCTGATCCAGTGCTGGGGCAGAGGCTCCAGCCGGGACAGTCCAGGCATAAGAGAGTGGCTTGCCTTCCGGATCGCTGGAATGCTGGCCGGAAAGGGTCACCTTGCTGCCACCTTCGGCCTGCGCCGGGCCGGTGATATTGGCCACCGGTGGCAGGTTGGTGCCACCGCCGTTATCCTCGATCACCACCTCCGGATAGAAGTGCTGAACGCAGCGGCTGTAATCCCCTGCCTTGAAGGCGCTGAAACGGGTCTGGTAGCCCACCAGTTTGCACGCATAACTCTTGCCGCCGTTGGGGTTCTCTGCCACATAGCTCCAGTCCTGCTCCCAATAAATGGGCAAGGCACCGGCGCCATTGTCGTCAAACACCTTCATATTCTTGCAGCCCAGCACTTCGTCGGATGGCACCGCCACCCCGAGGTAGTTGGCAAACTCGCGGTAGTAGTTGATGCGATTCTGGGACTGGGCGTGCTCGACCGGGCCGCCGCACTCCACCCCACCGTTGATGATCTGGGTGGTGACCCCGAAGCCTGGCACCAGACCGTTCTGCTTGTCATGGTCATTCGGCTGCCAGGTGCCATCGATGACATGGAGCATGGAAGGCTTGGGCGGCTGCGGATAGGTATAGAAGAACACCGCACTGGCGAGGTTCAGCCAGGTGTCGGCCACCAGATCGGGGCGGTCGAGCAGGGTGCGCACCGTGCCGAACATCGCCTCGGAGAAGGGGCCGTAATTGTAGTTGTAGGAGAGTTGCTTGGCGCCGCGGCCAAAGTAGCTCTTGAACTCGCCATTGTCGAACGTACCGCACGGCCACTGCTGACCCTGCCACACATCGGGACGGCACTCGGCGTTGTAACCGCCGCGCATGGTCTCATTCCATCCCATCTCGCGCACGTAGACCAGCGCCTGACGCCACTCGGCCTCCGGGCGCCAGTTTTCATGGCCACCGGTCTCCTGGGCGAAGTGAGCGAACATGGTTGCCAGCGTCTTGCGGCAGATGGCGTCAGCATCGCGGCCGTCGCTGTAGTCGCTGCACAGGGCCGGGAACTTGGCCGCCGCCTGCAACAGGCCACGATAGGTGTACTCGGGGGCGCGTAGCGGGAACAGGTAGTTGAACTGGCTCTCGCTCAGCAGGCTTTCGACCCGCTTGACGTTGCCCGGGTTGTCGGCACGGCCCGGCTGCACCGCCTCGACCACCAGATTGTCCCGGGTAGCGATGGAGGCCTTGACCGCTTCCATCGCCGGGAAGTCGGTCAGCGCCTTCTCTTTGGCATCCAGCTCGGCCTGGCTCATATAGACGGGGGTGGTGCTGCCATCCGGCGGGGTAGGCGTCGGCGGATTGGGCTTGTCATCGCCACCGGTGTCCGGCGGGGTCACTTCCCCTTCGCCGACAAGCTTCCACGGGGTATCCCACTCATTGGCGGCCGCCATGCCGGGAGTCTGCCCCGGGTTGACCCACCACTTGGCCTCGAAAACCTGGCCGTTGTAGTTGACCTGACTGCCGCCCGGGTAGGATTTGTTGATGTCGTATGCCTCGGCCGCCCACAGGTGGCCGCTCAGCATCATGCCGGCAAGCAGAAGGGTGATGCGGTTTTTTTTCATTATTGTTGCTCTCTATGGTTTTGTGGCAAAAGGCAGAACCCGCCTGAACAGGCGCCGCCATCTTCATCATGGGCTCAACCTAGGGGCAGCTTGCCGCCCCGACATCCAGCCAGACATCGTGCTTGCCCGGCTCGTTACCCTGAGTCCACCACTTGGCCTTCCACTGACGGCCGTTGTGGTTGGTCAGCTCACCGCCGTTGTAGGCAACGGTAGCGCTCCAGCCCAGATCAACCTGACTCGCCAGCGCCCACTGATCGGCGGCGCGGCTCGGCTCATTACCCTGAGTCCAGTACTTGGCCAGCCATACCAGCTGGTTGTGGCTCACCTTGTCACCGCCGTTGTAGACCTTGCTGGCCTGCCATGCGGGAACATTCGCCGCTTCCGGATCTGTGGTGTTGCAAGAACCATCGACCACGGGCGCCAGCGTCAGCACGACGCGCCCTTCGCTTTGATGTACCCCGTCCGAGACGCTCACACTCAGCTCATGCTGCTCACTAGTGGTGACAGCCGGCGGTAGCAGACGCAGGCTGGCACTGGTCTCGCCTTCTACCTGCCAGCCCGTCGGGAAGTGCCAGCGGTAGCTCAGCGCGTCGCCCTCGGGATCGCTCGCCTCGGCGGTGATGGTCAGCCACTCACCGCCGATGCCGCCGAGCTGCGCCGGTACGGTCACCACCGGAGGCTGGTTCTCCACCACGCCCTGCTCCAGCGGCCGCCCGTTGACGGTAAAGGAGAGCGCCTGCTGCGGTGGCAGCAAGCTCTGCTGTACCAGTGTCTGGCCACGGCACTGGATGGTGGCGCGGCCGGGCTCGCTGGCGGTGGGCAGGTTGATGTGGAACTTGTTCATGACGCTACTGGCCGCTCTGTGATTGGCCAGCCTGAAGCGCTGCAGACCATCGCGGGTCTCCACCTGCAACTGGCAGTCACTGCCGGACAGGGTGTTGCTGTCATCCGGATAGGTGAAGCCATAGGCGCCGTGCAGTGCCGGATAGATGTAGCTGCGCAGGGCTCCTTGCGGATCGTAATAGCCCACCAGAGTGGTCACCGGCACGCCGAACTGCTCGGGCTTGCGCGCAACCTTGGTATCGATGGGGGAGACCTCCACCCAGCTCAGGCCATCCGAGGTGAAGCTCTTCTTGAAGCCCCGGTTCACCACAATTTCCTTGCCGTTGATAAAGAGGCGACTGCTGTAACCGGCCCCGTGATCGATGGTCAGACTGCGCCCACGGTTGTCCGCAGAGGCAACCGGCACCCGGATATCACGAGTCCAGCGACCGTCCCACATGGCGACCCTGACCAAGCCGTAATCCGCCAGCAGGGCACTCAGTCCGGCCTCGCTCAGGGCATCCATGGGGGCATCGACCTTCTCGATCCCCTCGATTGTGTGCTGATAGGGCTCCATCCTGGCCGTCGCACTGTTCCACTTGCTAAAGCCGGTGGCCGAGTTGGCATCAAACACCGCCTTGCTCTCCAGGAAGCGCTGGATGATGGCGGCCGAATTGGGGGTATAGAGGGTGAAACGGTTGGCGCCAGAGAGGGGGCTGCCGCCCGCCATCGCATCGTAGCCAAACTTGCGGCCATCGAACGGTGGCTGGCACTGGCCATCCAGACAGGCATCCTCATTGGTGCGGGTCGGCGAGAAGTTGGGGATGAAACGGTGTTTGTCACTGTCCCAGCCCCAGCTGGAGTTGAGCTGATCGGCACTGCGATGAACCGAGCCACGGAAGCCATCCACATAGTGGCCAAGGCCGAAGTTATGGCCCACTTCGTGGCTGAACTCGTTGCCCAGCGAATCATCCAGTGTGACGATGCCACCGCCACCTGACCCACCGTGCACCTGAACCCCATTGGCATATTTGCCGCGGCTGTTGTGCGCCGTCAGCTGGGCCACCACAAAGGGATGGCTCCCCTCCCCTTCACCAGCACTGCTGTTGATGCCGTAGTTGGCATTGTCGATACCGTGGGAGATAAGCTCCTTGCCGATGCGCTGGCGCATGGTGCCGCCATGCCAACCCCCCTCGCTCGGGTCAAAGTCGGTCAGCAATGTGCCGTTGGGCAGCATCACCTCAGGCAGGGAGAGCGGTGCATACTGACTGACAATCATCCGGCTGGCCGGAATGGTCTGGAAGTATTCGCGATGGGCCTCCTTGTCATTGGCAAAGGCAAAGCGCTCCCGTGGTGTGGTGAGCATGCCGATGTCAATGGTGTGCAACAGCAGCTCGCCGGGGGCGCCGACCTTGATGTCACGCAGTTCACCACTGAGATTGCCCTGACGAACGGAGAGGTTCAGTCCGGGCAGGATCCACTCTGCGGGCAGCTCGCCACTCCAGGTATCCGGGGCATAGGTGATGCGGTTGTTCTCCAGCTCCCCCTCACGGAACCACTGCCCCTTGGCAAACTTGAACTGCAGGGTCTGGCCACGGGAGACGGTCACCTGTCGCTCGCCATAGAAAGCAGTCGAGTTATAACCAGCGCTGGAGCGGATCCGCACCATCTTGCCCTCCAGCTCCGGGCTCACGGGCAGGTAGATATCCCGAACCCAGCGGCCGTCGGCGGTCTGGATCTCCACCAGCGCACGCCCAGTCAGCCGCTCCTTGAGGAAGGCGCCGCTCTTGTCGCTCAGTTTGGCCAAATCAGCACTGCTGCTGATGATGGCAGTGCTGCCGCTCTCCGGGACGAAGCTCACTCCGCCTTCGGGAACCCCCGCGAGATGGTAGACCGTCTCGGGCAGCGCCGATGGCGGTGACAAGGTCAGGGTGCCAAGCAGCTTGCCGCTGCCGTCACGGACCTCCACCGTCATGGGGGTCACCCCGTTGGCCTGGAGCGGTTGCACCAGCAGCAGGCTCTTGCGCAGGCTGGTCAGGATGGGTTGGCGATCCCCCTCCTTGGGATGGGAAGGCAGGATCTGGCTCTGGGCAAACTGCACGCTGGCACCCAGGCTACCCGCCAGATCGCTTTGCGGGGTCGTGTCATTGAATATCAGGGGCGAGGTGGTGGCAGACAGGGGGCCAGCCGCCAGGGTTGCCATGATGAGGGCAGCGATTCGGGTCACATTTGTGGTCATTGTCGGGTTCTCGTTCATATTGCTACCGGGAATGAGGGGCATGTCGCCATGCCCCGTCATCGGTGAGGAGGCCTCAGTTACAGCTTGCTGCCCCGATATCCAGCCAGACATCGTGCTTGCCCGGCTCATTGCCCTGAGTCCACCACTTGGCCTTCCACTGACGGCCGTTGTGGTTGGTGAGATCCCCGCCGTTGTAGGCAACGGCAGCGTTCCAACCCAGATCAACCTGACTCACCAGCGCCCACTGATCGGCGGCGCGGCTCGGCTCATTACCCTGAGTCCAGTACTTGGCCTGCCATACCAGCTGGTTGTGGCTCACCTTGTCACCGCCGTTGTAGACCTTGCTGGCCTGCCATGCGGGAACGTTGGCCGCTTCCGGGTCGGTGGTGTTGCAAGAGCCCCCCTCACCGCCTTCGTTGACTGGCGTGACGGTGAGACGGGTGGCCGCGTTGGCATCGAGTGCGCCATCGGAGACGGTCACAGAGAGGTCATAACCGGTTTCAACATCCACCGCCGGGCCGGTGACCACCAGGGTGGCGCTGTTCTGGCCGGTCGCCGTGATACCGGCAGGCACTTGCCATTGATAGATCAGCTCGTCGTCGTTGGGGTCGGATGCCTTGGCAGTGATGGTCACCTGCTTGCCCTCTTCCACCTTGACGCTGGCAGGCAAAGTCACCACCGGAGGCAGGTTGGGCTGCGGCGCCTTGTTGGTCACCACCACCTGATCCCTGGCGGTCAGTTGATGGTCATCGGTCACCGTCAGCTCGAACACCAGATTGATGTCGGCGGACACTGCATCGAGTACAACCCGGGCCTTGGCCTGAGTGGCATCAAGTAGAGCGGCCTGCGGGCCGGAGACCTGCTTCCAGCTATAGGTGAGGGTGCCATTTTCCGGGTCGTGAGACGCGGAGCCGTTCAACGTCACCTCGGTCGGGCCGGTGACACTCAGATCGCTGCCCGCATTGGCAACCGGCGGCTTGTTGGCTGGCGGAGTGACCCCTTCGCCGTGACCGAGACCTTCATGCATGGCGTTGAGGATGTCGCCATTGTCGGCATCGATCTCCCAGGAGAAGAGCCCGCCCAGCTTGTTGGCCAGCACGTATTGGCCTTTCGCCTTGACCGAGCGCTCGTCGTCATAGGTGATCAGCTCGCCGGTGGAGGGCTTGAACAGGGTCGCCGCTTCGGCAGTCTCGTCGTAGTTGTACTCCCAGCCTGCGCCCATATGGCTGTTAACGATGTGGCGATAATCCAGCACGCCATCTTCCCAGGTGCCCTTGATCTTTCCGGTGGCGGTGCCGGTGAAAGGATCGTTGCCCTGATAGCCGCTCACCCCTTTCCAGCCGCGACCGTAGGCGGCGGCACCGATCACCAGCTTCCCGGAGTCGACCCCCTGCGCTAGCAGTTGCTGCACCGCTGCATCAGTGTTGTAGCGCTTGTTGGCCGAGCCGTTGGTAGCCTGATAGAGGTTGGCCTGATGACCCAGGGAGGTATTGCTCCAGGCACCGTTGTAGTCGTAACTCATCACGAAGAGGTGGTCCATGTACTGCTGGGCAGCCTTGTAATCCACATCCTCAATCTTGTCGTAACCGGCACCGATGGCGGAGGTGAGCTGATAGGTGCGACCGGTCTCGGCCTCCAGCTCGTCGAGCATGGCGCGCAGATCCTTCATGATCAGCACATAGGTTTCACCATCTTTGGTCTTGTCCCCCAGATTGGGGTTGGCACCGTCGCCGCCCGGGAACTCATAGTCGATATCGACACCGTCGAAGAACTTCCAGGTCTGCAGGAACTCCTTGACCGAGGCGACGAACACGTCACGCTTGGCCTTGTCATGCATGAAGAAGAAGGGGTCGGAAAGGGTCCAGCCACCGACGGAGGGGAGGATCTTCAGGTCCGGATAAGCCTGCTTGAGAGCCATCAGATTGCCGAAGTTGCCCTTGTAGGGCTCATCCCAGGCGACCAGTGACCCCTGCCCTTTTTGCAGCGCAGCCCAGGGATCGTGAATGGCGACCTGGAAATCCTTGCGCCCGGCACAGGCACGTTGCAGCGCCTGGAAGCTGCCGGCAATCTCTTTGAGGCTGTCGTTGAGGCCATCACCGCCACAGATCGGGGTGAAGCCATAGAGGATATGGGTCAGGTTCTGGGCTGGCAGCTTGTCCACGGTGAAGTTGCGATCATAGACCCCCCACTCCACATAGTAGGTGCCGACCACCTTGCCGGATTTGTTGACGTAAGGCTTGTTGTGCTCCTGCAGGGCTGGCTTGAGCGGTGCGAGGTGGCTGCCATCAGTATCGGCGACCACGATCTCCTTGGCATCAGACAGGGTGCAGCCATCGCCGTTGCACAGCGCGACCTGCATCTGATAGCGGCCCCCCTTGTGCACCTTGAAGGTGGCGGTACCCGCGGCGGAAGAGGGACCGGACCAGACTTCCTTGCCATCCAGAAGCACCTTGGCACTCTGGCCGATATCGCCGTTCCAGAGATTCCAGGTGACGGTCACATCGGCGCCATCCTTCACCTTGACCAGCTCGTTATAAGCGGTCGCGGACTGGTTGACTTCGACGATGGCAAACTTGGTGGGGCCCCAACCGATGGCGGGTTTGCCGGGAGCTGCCGCATAAGCGGCGGAGGAGGCGAGCAGGGTGCCGACCATCATAGCCAGCAGTGCAGGTTTTGGACTTAGCATATTGCTTTCCTTTTCGTTATTGGAAAAACGAAAGGGCAACGCAACACGACAGGTGACACAAAAACGGCCACCCCTTGGCAAAGGCAGCCTGCATACTACTGTGGTGGCCCCGCTATCCTAGGTCGTCTTGACCCTTAGACCGGAAGCTTTGCGTCCCGACTTTTCAATCGGTTTGCCCTTGTCACAACGTTATTTCTGGCGATAAATAATCGCCGATTGACTGTAGGGTAATTCTGATAAGTAAGCAAATCGGACCATTGCCAGCCCACCAGTTACCAACCCCGACAATTACCCACTTTCAAGAAATTAATGTTTAAAAAACAGCCGGATATGCAGACCTAATCTCATCACCTCCAACCAGATACCTCACACCATTTTTTTGATCTGCATCACACCAAATTGAGAAAAATCAATGAGTAAGAACAATATGCGACAAAAGACCCATCTGTATCGCAACTAATGAATTTATAATCGCCGCTTTGCATGGCCAGCAGGTGTCTTCATGCCCAGCGAATTGCCCTCACGCACCCGGTTATCCAGATACGACAAATTTGTTCGTTTGACGATTTATGCCTTGCCACTGGCCGGAATGGTCTGGCTTATTAACAGCCTCAATGGCTGGCAAAGGGCAACGTGCGGCACAGATGCCAGCTATCGGAGAGAGCATTAATCACTAGCCCGGAAGGGCTGCTTTGCAGGCACAAAAGAGAATCTGGGTGGGGAAACCGGTTGGCAGACCCGCCAGAATGTGGCGAAGCGGGGAGAAAAAACGGGGCATGACTGGCATGCCCCGCCACCATTCAATGCTTATTTACAACTGGCGGCTCCCACATCCTGCCAGACGTCGTGTTTGCCGGGCTCATTGCCCTTGGTCCAGTACTGCGCCTTCCACTGACGACCGTTATGGGTGGTGAGCTCGCCACCGTTGTAGGCCACATTGGTATCCCAACCCAGTTGCACCTTGCTCACCAGCAACCACTGATCCGCGGTGCGGCTAGGCTCGTTGCCCTGGGTCCAGTACTTGGCCTGCCACACCAGTTGGTTATGGCTCACCTTGTCGCCGCTGTTATAGGTGCTTGCCGCTTTCCAGACTGGCCAATTGACCGCATCCGGATCGGTCGCCGTGCAACCACCGCTGCTGCTGGCCGGCTTGACCGTCAGACGGGTTGCCGCACTGGCATCCAGTCCGCCGTCGGAGACGGTGACGCTCAGGTCATAGCCGGTGTCGCTGGTGACGCTCGGGCCAGTCACCACCAGGGTGGCGCTGCTCTGACCCGTTGCGGTGATGCCTGCCGGCACACTCCACTGATAAGTGAGTGGATCACCGTTCGGATCGGAGGCGGTCGCCTTGATGGTCACCTGCTTGCCCGCCTCCACAGAGGCCGTGGCAGGTAGACTCACCACAGGCGCCAGATTGGCCTGCGGCGCCTTGTTGGTCACCACCACCTGATCCTTGGCACTCAACTGCTGATCATCGGTCACCGTCAGCTCGAACACCAGATTGATGTCGGCGGACACGGCATCGAGTACAACACGGGCCTTGGCCTGAGTGGCATCGAGCAGGGCAGCCTGCGGCCCGGAGATCTGCTTCCAGCTATAGGTGAGGGCGCTGTTTTCCGGATCGTGGGAGGCTGAACCATCCAGCGTCACCTCGGTCGGGCCGGTCACCTTGAGGTCACTGCCCGCGTTGGCCAGCGGCGGCTTGTTGGTAGGTGGAGTCGTCCCCTCGCCATGGCCCAGCCCTTCATGCATGGCGTTGAGGATGTCGCCGTTGTCGGCATCGATCTCCCAGGAGAAGAGGCCACCGAGCTTGTTGGCCAGCACATACTGCCCCTTGGCCTTGACCGAGCGCTCGTTGTCATAGGTGATGAGATCGCCGGTCGCCGCCTTGAACAGATAGGGCGCCTCGGCCACCTCGTCGTAGCCCTTCTCCCAGCCAGCCCCCATCCGGTTGTTGACGATGTCGCGGTAATCCACCACCCCGTCCTCCCAGGTGCCTTTCACCTTTCCGGTCGCCTTGCCGGTGAAGGGGTTGTTGCCCTGATAGCCGCTCACGCCAGTCCAGCCACGGCCATACATGGCGGCACCGACCACCAGCTTGCCGGGGTCAACCCCCTGCGCCAGCAGCTGATTGACCGCCTTGTCGGTGGTGTACTTGGTATCGGGGTCCCAGCTCGCTGCATAGAGGTTGGTCTGGTGACCCAGCTCGGTGTTGCTCCATGCGCCGTTGTAGTCGTAGGTCATCATGAAAATGTGGTCCATGTAGGGCTGGGCCGCCTTGTAGTCCACATCCTGGATCTTGTCGCCCCCCGCTCCAATGGCGGAAGTTAGCTCATACTGGCGACCAGTCTCGGCCTCCAGCTCGTCGAGCATGGCCCGCAGCTCCTTCATCAGGGCCACGTAGGTGGCACCATCACTCGGGCTGCCCAGTTTCGGGTTGGCACCCTGTCCGCCCGGGTACTCCCAGTCGATATCCACACCGTCGAAGAACTTCCAGGTCTGCAGGAACTCTTTCACCGAGCCGACAAACACATCGCGCTTGGTTTTGTCACCGAGGAAGTAGAAGGGATCGGAGAGGGTCCAGCCACCGACCGAGGGGAGGATCTTGAGATTCGGATAGGCCTGCTTGAGCGCCATCAGGGCGCCAAAGTTGCCCTTGTAGGGCTCATCATGGGCGGTGAGGTTGCCTTGCGGCATCTGGATGGCGGCCCAAGGATCGTGCATCGCCACCTTGAAGTCGGCCCGGCCGGCACACGCCCGTTGCAGTGCCTGGAAGCTCCCTTCGATCTCCTTGAGGCTGTCGTTGAGGCCATCCCCGCCGCAGATGGGGGTGAAACCATAGAGGATATGGGTCAGGTTCTGGGCCGGGATCTTGTCCACCGTAAACTTGCGGCCATAGACTCCCCACTCCACATAGTAAGTCCCTACAACCTTGCCGGACTTGTTGGCGTAGGGCTTGTTGTTCTCCTGCAGCGGAGCCTTGAGTGGCGCCAGATGGCTGCCATCGGTATCGGCGACCACGATCTCCTTGGCATCAGAGAGGGTACAGCCATCGGCGTTGCACAGCGCCACCTGCATCTGGTAGCGCCCCCCTTTCTTCACCTTGAATTTGGCGCTGCCCGCTGCGGTGGAGGGGCCGGACCACACCTCCTGACCATTGAGCAATACCTTGGCACTCTGGCCCAGATCGCCGCTCCAGAGGTTCCAGTTCACCTCCACATCGGCGGCATCCTTCACCTTGACCAGATTGTTGTAAGAGGTTGCCGCCTGATCGACTTCCACAATGGCAAATTTGGTGGGACCCCAGCCGATGGTGGGTTTGCTCGGAGCGGCCGCATAAACGCCGGATGAGGCAAGCAGGGAGCCGACCATCATGGCCAGCAATGTGGGTTTTGGACTTAGCATATTGTTTTCCTTTACGTTATGGACAAACGAAAGGGCGACACAACACGACAGACAGCACAAACACGACTACCCCTTGGCAAAGGCAGTCAACATAACACTGTGGTGGCCCCGCTATCCCAGATCAACAGCGCCTTTAGACCGGAGGCTTTGCGTCCCGACTTTTCAATCGGTTTGCCCTTGTCACAACTTTATTTTCGGCGATAACTAATCGCAAATTAACTCTATGGCAATTTATATAACTACGCAAACAAGACTATTATCCTCCCCTGCTAGCCATACCTGCCGCTTGGTCGCTGCATCATGCGTCACCTTTAAAATAGAAGGGAAAACTCAGTCGAAACAAGCAAATAAATAATTGATAAATAAACCCTTTTAAATCGAGCACAGATAAATAAGAAAAAGATCAACATCTGATAGCAGAGCACAACAAGAGATAGTCCCGCCCGAACTGCTGCAGCAAAATTTAAAGTTAATTAATTGCATAAAAAATCAAACCCCGCCCACACCATCACCTCCCTCCTGCCATCCTTGGTGATCCAGACTCAACGAATTTGTTTATCTGACCTGCCGAGATAACAAACACACAATCCGGTCATAATGTAAGCAACTGGATAGACAGACATACGCAGTTGTTTATTTTTATTGGCATTTTTATATAATGCGCGCACGTCCCAGTGGCACAGCTGGATAGCGCGCGCCCCTCCTAAGGGCGAGGTCGCAGGTTCGAATCCTGCCTGGGACGCCACCAATCCCCCTTTCGCATTCACTCATCTCGTTGACGATGGGGACAGCGTCTAGCAGCACTCTGCTTGCGCCATCAAAATTTTCACCGAGTCACAAGCAACTGTATTCGTACGGCATTCGGCATATGCCCTCTCTCTGATAGACTGCTTCTCTTTGGCTGAGCCTTCGAGCAAAGCCAGCTGCTTCATCTTGCAAAGGAGTGTTGGATGTCCGGTTGTTCCTGGTGGGATAGATCCACCGGTTTTGCCTTGCTGACCATTGTGCTGTGGGCCTCGCTGGCGGCGCTGACGTCACGAGTCACCAGCGTGTCACCGCTGGTACTGGTCGGGCTGGTGCTGTTTTTCTGCGGGGTCGGGGCCTTGCCGTTCTGGCGCCAATGGCGTGCTCGTCCGATTACCTGGCTGGTGACGGTTGCGGCATTGCTGCTCTACCATCTGCTGCTCTTTATGAGCTTTCGTCATGCCCCGGTGCTGGAAGCAAACCTCATCAACTACCTCTGGCCGCTCTGCATCATTCTGTTCACCCCGCTGTTGTTGCCAGGCCATCCACTCCATGCCCGTCACCTGCTGGCTGGCGCCTTTGGTCTCGCGGGCTCCATGCTGGTGATGGTCAATGGCGAGCTGCAACTGCAGCAGGCCTATCTGCCGGGATACCTGCTGGCACTGGGCGCGGCAGTCGTCTGGGGAGCCTACTCGGTATTATCACGCCGTCTGCCGCCAGCCCCCGCCGTGGTCACTGCGGCAGCCTGCCTGCCCGCAGGTTTGCTGGCGCTGCTGCTTGCCCGTCTGCTCGAAGGGCCTCTGCCGCTCGCGCAGATCCCCACCAGTGACTGGCGCCTCATCATCGGGCTGGCGCTGGGGCCCATGGGGGCGGCCTTCGTTACTTGGTATCTGGCACTGCGAGACGGCGATCCTCGCCGGATCGGGGCGCTTGCCTACCTGACACCGCTGCTGAGCACCTTGCTGCTGGTGTTGCTCAATGGTGAAGCGCTCACCCCGCGCCATCTTCTGGCCGGAGCACTTATTATGGGCGGCGCCCTGCTCGGTATGCTGGGCCAACGTAATAGCGCGCAGGCTTCCTCATCCAGTTAAATCGGCAACATGGGGCCACTTGACCCGCCTTGTCATAAAAGCGCCATCATCCCTGTTTAGGCTCGGGCCATGCTCCCCATGGTCTGCGCTGACAGGAATAACCCCGTGAAAATCGCCCACTACGCCTCCCTCTCCTCCCTGGTTCTGCTACTGGTCGCGGGAGGACAGGCGCTGGCTCTCTACCACGGCTGGCAACAGCTTGCCCGTACCAGTCAAGCCCAGCGCCAGCACGAAACGCTGCAACAACTGGTGACCATTACCCTGCAAAACAGTCTGCGTGACTACCTCAACAGCGGCGATCCGCAGCAACTGACCGCGGCAGAGAAGATCCGCCAGCAAGCGCTCTCCTCGCTGGCCGCTCAGGATGATGCCGTGGCGGCCCCGCTCAAACAGCAACTCGAACAGATGGCGCAGCGCATCGCGCACGACTATCAGGCCGCAGGCAAGCTCTCGGGCAACAGCCAGCTGTTGCTGCAACATGCGGAGAGTGAACTGGGCAGCCAGGCCATGACACTGATCCGCTATGGGGAGCAAGGCGCCAGCACGGAACAATCTGCTGCGGCACAACAATATCGCCGCGGTGCAGCCGAGATCCTGGCGGGCCTGCCGCGCCTCGCCCATTTGCGCCAAAGCTATATGGAGCAAGGCAATGAGAAGCTGCTCGAAGGGATCCGCTTCGAGCTGGAGGCACTGCAAAAACAGGCGCAAGCGCTGCAAGCCTTGCCGCGGCTCGGTCTGTATGAAGAGGCGCCCGCCGATGAGTTCACTCTGGGGGAGCCGGTGCGAAAGGAGCTGGGGGATCAACCGCGCAGTGAATTACGCTCGTTGCTGGGCCGCTATCCGCAGGAGCTGGCCAACAGCCGCACGGCGCTACAACAGCAACAGGCTGGCCGCCAGACCGTGCAGCAAGACATCATGGCGATGTTGCAAGCGACCAGACAGATGGGGGAACAACTTGCCCGCGAGCGGCAAGCCGTCAATCAGGAGCTGGCCACCATCATCGGCACGCTGGCGCTCTGCCTGGTGGTGGTTGCCCTGCTGTTTGCGCTGGTGCAACGACGCTGGCTACTCGCCCCCTTGTTGCGACTGCGCGGAGCCTTTCTGCAGCTCGATCAGACGGGGCAGGCCGAGCCGTTGCCTGCCGGGCACGATCGCAACGAGCTGGCCGATATTGTTGCCAGCTACAACCGGCTAATCGGTCGCCTGCACCAGGACCAGCAACAAAAAGAGGGACAGCTGTCAGCGGTATCCCTCAGTCTGCAAGGGATGGTCAGTCAGGTTGACGAGATCCACCACAGCACCCGCACTACCGAACAGGTGGTCGACGAGAGCGGCCAGATGATGGATGAGCTGAACCAGCTGGCCGGAGAGGTCCATCAGGTCGCCGCCGACATCGCCCGGCATGCCCACCATAACGAACAGGCGATGAGCCAGAGCGAAGATCTGGTGGGTAGCATGCTGCACGCCACTCATCAGACAGGACTGGCGATTGACGAGAGCGATGAGGCGCTGCAAGCACTCACCCGCTCGGTTGCCGATGTAACGGCCATTGTCGATGTGATCGGTCATATCGCTCAGCAGACCAACTTGCTGGCCCTCAACGCCGCCATCGAGGCGGCCCGCGCAGGGGAACAGGGACGGGGCTTTGCGGTGGTCGCCGATGAAGTCCGCCACCTCTCGGCCAATACCCAGCAATCCCTCAACCAGATCACCGATATTCTGGGGCGCCTGACCCAATCCGGTGAACAGCTTGGCACCGTACTGAACCGGATCACCAGCGAGTCAAGCCGCCAACGGGCACAGGCGGAGCAACTGCGCCAGACCACCCAGGCGGTGCGGGAGATCGCTCGCAACACCGCAGTGATCGCCCTGCAGGGCGCCGACAACGCCAAAAGTCAGGAACACAAGCTGGCCAGTTTTGCCGATCTGATCGCCCGTATCCACCAGCATGCCCGTCAGGTGAGTCAGCTCTCGGTGCAGGTCTCGTCCCATATCCACCATCAGGCGCAACAGATCCCCCGTATCCTCGGCCAGCAAGGCTGACCCTATTCGCCCCACATCCCCACCAATTCACTTTCCCTCGACCAGAGGGAAAGTTTTTTTGTAGCACAAAATTATATGTTGCCTGCAGGTTAACAGCTTCCCTTCCCCCGTATCTGATGAAAACCCGCACCGGCGCTGGCCACACCTCCAAGAAAACGCTCTCATTACCGTGATACCGGCCATGAGGCTGTTTACGACCTTGCCCATGATTATTTGCACTCGGTCATACTTTTGAAACGTTGAGGGAACTTTTCATTGATATTTCGCACCGCGAACGTACTCTTGGAGTTGTCCGATAGCCAAGAATCGGAACAAAAAAAACAACATGTGATGATCAGGACTGCCAACTACAGATGTGCCAAGACATCCGGGTTTGCAGATAACCAAGAGAAGATTTTTTGCCCTTCGGGGTTTTGATTGCAATGCCAATACCGAGCGGTAGGCCCGATGCCAGCTGCCGGAAAAAAGCTAAGTCCATAAAATCAGGAGCAATAAAAATGGAAAAAGTGATCTTCAAGCGCGCCGCTTTGAGTGCCGCTGTGGTAGCCGCTCTGGTCGCCCCCGGCATGGCGTTGGCAGCCCAGGATATGATGAGCCCGGAATATGGCCAGTCCTATGAAACCTTCGTAAAAGACTCCAAACTGACCGGTGGCCTGTTCTACTTCCAGCGTGATCGTCAGCGCATCGATGGTGACCCGACTGCCGCCAAGAAAGAAGGCAAGTACCAGTCCAACCTGAGCCATTCCACCGTCCAGGCAGCTCTCAACTTCAACTCCGGTTATGCCTGGGACACTGTTGGTCTGGATCTGGGCGGCTTCGGTGCCTATGACCTGGCCGTTACCGAAAACCATCCGGTCAACCAGGAGAACGAATTCTCCTTCGCAGGCAACTCCTGGGGCAACAACTACAAAGATGGCTCTCCCGAGGGTGGCTTCAGCCTCTCCAACGCAGCTCTGAAGCTGAAATTCCTGGACGGCGGTGTGACTGCCAAGGGTGGTTACACCCAGCTGTATGTCCCTGGCCAAATCGGTGTTAACTGGTCCTATCAGCCGGGCACCTATCGTGGTGGTCAAGTCGAAGGCAACTTTGGCGGTCTCTACCTGACCTACGCCATCGCTGACGAGTACAAGGCCCCCTGGTACAAAGAGACTCAGGTCTTCTCTCGCGCCAAAGCGTGGATGGATCCGTTCGCTGATGAAAACGTCATCGACTATATCCACGGTATCGCGGCTCGTTACACCTTTGAAAATGGCACTGCCGTGACCGGTTCTTTCGGTCAGTCCGAAGGCTACATGGACAGCTACCACTTCAAACTGGCTCACAAGTTTGACGTACTGGGCGGCCTCGCCACCAGCTACCAGTTCTACGGTTCCGAGACCGAGACCTACACCAAGGGCGGCTCCCAGATTGAAACTTACGACGGCCTGGCATGGCAACAAGCACTGACCGCTGCCTGGAACTACGCCCAATACGGCTTCCGTCTGGAAGGTCTGTGGACCAAGGCTGAAGGTGCGGAAGGCAACTACCTGCCCCGTCTGACCCGTGGCTACGCCAACTCCCAGGGCGCCAACGAAATTTGGTGGGATTCCCGCTCTGACTGGAACGCCAACAACGAAAAAGCACTGTTCTTCGGCGTGACCCGTTCTCTGGATGATCTGGTTGGTGCGCCGGGCTGGGCTGTCGGTGTATCCGGCGCCTACGGTTGGGATATCGAAAATGGCCAAGGCAAGAAAGCAGCCAACGGCGAGGATACCGAGTGGGCCGTCAACTTCGATGTCAGCTATACCGTGCAGGATGGCAAGCTGAAAGGCACCCTGTTCAAACTGCACTACACCGACTACAACAACGACATCAGCCAGGGCGGCGGTTGGACCGATTACCCCAACATCTTCGCCTCCGAGCACGACGTCAAGTTCCACATCATCATGCCGCTTACCTTCATGTAATCAGGCAATACGATGTCAGCAAACCGGGCCACTTGGCCCGGTTTTCTTTTTGCCGGTTGGCAGGCTAACATGCGAGCCGGATAAGGGTTTTATCCACTCACCTGCCAGTACGCTTTGTCAACAGTCACAAGGACGCCATCATGCCCCGTTTTGTTCTGATCACCGGTTGTTCCAGCGGTATTGGCCTCGCTGCCGCGCAAGCGCTCGGGCAGCACGGTTTTACCGTGATCGCCTCGGCGCGCAAGGCGGAAGATGTGGCCCGTCTGCAACAACAGGGATTGCTGGCGGTACAACTGGATCTGGCGGACCCTGCTTCCATCGAGCTGGGTGCCAGTGCGGCGCTCCATCTGGCAGGCGGGCGCCTCTATGGCCTGTTCAACAACGGCGCTTATGGCCAACCCGGGGCGCTGGAAGATCTGCCCACCGAGGCGCTCAGGGAACAGTTCAATACCAACCTGTTTGGCTGGCACCATCTGATCCGTCAGGTGCTGCCGCCGATGCTGGAGGCCAAAGAGGGTCGGATAGTACAGAACAGCTCGGTACTGGGGCTGGTTGCCATGAAGTATCGCGGCGCCTACAACGCCAGCAAATTTGCGCTGGAAGGCTATAGTGACACCCTGCGCCTCGAACTGGCGGGCAGCGGGGTACATATCAGCCTGATTGAACCGGGTCCTATCGATACCCGTTTTCGTGCCAATGCCCGCAGCGCCTTCTTGCGCCACATCGATCCGGCCCAGAGCCGTCATCAGTCGGCCTACCGTCAGACCCTGACGCGGCTGGAAAAAGAGGGGGCCACCAGCGGCTTTACCCTCTCCAGCGAAGCCTGCATCCCGCCGCTGCTCCATGCGCTGACCCACGCCCATCCCAAGGCGCGCTATCCGGTGACCACTCCAACCCGGCTGTTTGCCTTCTTGCGAAGGGTATTGCCCACTCGCTGGCTCGACAAACTGCTGGCCAAATCGGCCTGATCCCGTGATGGGCGGCAAACATTCTGCCGCCCGGATTGGGCTAGCTGTATAGCGGCATCACCAACCTGGTTTTACCCTCTCTTCAATAGTGCTCGCCATTGCTGTAGTAGGCGCTCTTGACCAAGGGAATCACCTGCACCACCACATAAGTCTGCTCCCCCAACACCTGCTTCAAATGGCGCGTGATAAGGCGCGCGGCGGCGTCCTGCATCTCTTGTGGCCGCTCGAACCAGTGCAGCTCGACAAACGGAAAACCCGCCTCTGGCTCGCCGTTGCGTATCCAGCAGCTATCAATCCGCTCCATGGTGACAAACTCCGGCTTGCCGCCGGTCAGCTCGCAAAGGTCGGCCAGCAGCGGGCCGCTCACCTGTTGCAGGGTATCGAGCGTCACGGCGCGAAAACGAAGATGGGGCATGGCAAACCTCTTGGTTATCTGAAATGAGGACTTATCATAGGAGTTATTGTCAGCAAGAGAAGTCACCCGGCGCATATTAAGGATCCCCATGAGATTTCATCGCACCCTCTTTGCCTTCCTGCTCTGCCTGCTGCTACCGCTGCACGCCTTTGCCGATCCCGCCTTCTATCGGGTGAGCAAGGGCAACCAGCAACACTGGCTGCTGGGCTCCATCCATGCGGGCAAGCCTTCACTCTATCCTCTGCCCGAGCCGGTGGAGCGTGCCTGGCTGCAGAGTCGCGCTCTGGTGATGGAGGTGGACATGAACAGCATCACGCCGGATCAGTGGCAACAGACCGGCTCCCTCACCCGACTGGTGGATGGCAAGCCGCTCAAGGATCATCTGCCTGCCGAACTCTATCAACGCACCCTGATGGCGGGCGCCCGCTATGGCATCGACGAGGCTACCCTCGCCACCCTGCGCCCCTGGTTTGCCGCCATTACCCTGACCCAGGCCGCCATGGCCCGCTCCGACTTCAAGAGTGAGCTCGGGATAGACCAGCACTTTGCCACCCGGGCTGCCAAAGAGGGCAAACCGGTAGTGGGTTTTGAAACCCTGCTGGAGCAGCTCGGTTATCTGGCCAGCGTGGGTGACAACCAGACCCTGATGCTTGCCAGTACCCTGGATGAGCTGCCAATGCTGGAGACAGGTTTCGCCGCCGTGATGAAGGCGTGGCAGCAAGGGGATGAGGCGACGCTGATCAATCTGCTCAAGGAGGAGATGGCTCCCCCCGCGCTACAGAGCTGGATGGAGCAGACCCTGCTGGCCGAGCGCAACCACAACTGGCTGAAGAAATGGTCCACCCTGCCCAACGAGAGCTTTATCGTGGTAGGCGCCCTGCACCTTTACGGCGAACAGGGTTTGCTGGCGCTGCTGGAGCAGCAGGGTTGGCACATTACTCCACTCACCACCCCTAGCCCGGCACAAGCTCAAGAACAAAGAGTCCAGTGAGAACGATCACAGAACGAACTGGTTATTAAACAACCTGAAAGGGAGTTGATCGGGATCATCCCGGACGGGGCAAAGAGGTATTTATCATGCCTGTCATCAACCGGGTGACAGGAGCAATAAAATGGACTTTTGGCTGGACCTGATGTTTGGCAACAGCGTGGGATTGATGTCGATGCTGGTGATAATCGGCACCTTCTTGCTCATCAGCTCTTACGCGGCCTACTTCATCTACAAGGTGATGCACTCGCAACCGCCTCATTCACAGCAACCCCATTCTCAACAGCCCAAAGAGGGAAAATAATCCTCTGACCACAGGCGGCAGTTCACACTGACCGCCTGTGCTGTTTTATGGTTCGCGACTGTGATTCCCGGGACAGGATGCACCAGTGTCCATGCCGGCCCTCCCTTATCCCCCCTGCCCCTTTCCCCGTTTTCTGTGCCGGTTGCGGCCGTTATAATGGCCCCCACTTTTTCTTATGGGGAGCCTGCCGTGTCTCATAACGACGAACTCTCGCTATTCATGAATGAAGTGGCCGACGTGCGGCCCATTCGCAGCGACAATATCCATCCCCATGCGGCCAAATCCGCCCCGACCGAGGCGCAGCTCGCTCGCCGTCAGGCTGCCACCGCCGAGCAACTCGCCCTCGACCACCTCACCATGGAGGCCATCGAGATGCGCGATCCGCACGAAATCGTCGGCTTCAAGCGTGATGGGGTGCAGGAGGGGGTCTACAAGAAGCTGCGGCTCGGCAAATACGAGCTGCAGGCGAGCCTGGACTTGCACCAGAAAACCCTCAACGAAGCGCGCCAGACGCTGGTGCAGTTCATTGCGGATTGTGAAGTCCGGGATATCCGCTGCCTGCTTATCCTGCATGGCAAGGGGGAGCGCAGCACCCCGCGCGCCCTGCTGAAAAGCTATGTCAGCGCCTGGTTGCCGCAACTGCCCGCCGTCATGGCGATCCACAGCGCCGAGCGTCGCCACGGCAGCAGCGGTGCTCTATACGTGCTGCTGCGTAAAAGCGAACGCAAAAAAGCAGAAAACCGCGAACGGCACCAGAAGCGGCTCGGCTAATCCGCCGCTCGCCACCACGCCTTTGGCCCACCTGCGCTAAGGTGGTCAACGATGCAGCGGCGGTGTTAGCATCGAACGGCCCCGATCATGCCAGGTACGGGGCGGCATACCATCAGGGACGATAACAAGGACAATCCCATGTCATATCAAAAGCTTGAACAACATCAGCAGCAGATCCACCGCTTTAGCCACCTCGCCGCCATCTGCGGCTGGGATCAGGCGGCCATGATGCCGGAAGGGGGCAACGATGCCCGCGCCGAAGCGATGGCCGAACTCGGTCTGCTGATCCACCAGAAGCGCACCGCTCCCGAGCTGGGCGACTGGATTGCCAAGGCCGAGAGTGAGCCGCTCGATGAAGTGCAACGTGCCAACCTCGGCGAGATCAAGCGCCAGTGGCAAGATGCCAGCCTGCTGCCCGGTGAGCTGGTCGAAGCGCTGTCGCTCGCCGGCAGCAAGTGCGAGCACGCCTGGCGCAGCCAGCGCAAGAACAACGACTGGGCCGGTTTTGCTCCCAATCTCGAGGAGGTGGTGAAACTCTCCCGTGAAGTAGCGCAGCTGCGGGCCGATGCGCTTGGCGTGCGCCCCTACGACGCCATGCTGGCCCTCTATGAGCCGGGCATGACCAGCACACGACTTGATCAAATCTTCGGCGATCTCGCCAGCTGGTTGCCGGATCTTATCCTGACCGTGAGTGAACAACAAAAGGGCGATGCCCTGCTGCTGCCGCAAGGCCCCTTCCCCATCCCGACCCAGCAAGCGCTCGGTCAGGAGGTGATGGGACTGCTCGGCTTTGATTTCGCCCACGGCCGGCTCGATGTGAGCAGTCACCCCTTCTGTGGCGGCGTGCCGACCGACGTGCGGATCACCACCCGCTATAACGAGCAGGAGTTTGTCTCCAGCCTGATGGGCATAGTGCACGAGACCGGTCACGCCCGTTACGAGCAGGGGCTGCCGCGCCATCTGCTGGGTCAGCCGGTGGCCGAAGCGCGCTCCATGGCGATCCACGAGAGCCAGAGCCTGTTTTGCGAGATGCAGCTGGGGCATCATCCGGCCTTCCTCGCGCTGCTGGCACCACGCATTCGTCACCACTTCGGCGAGCAGGCGGCGTTTGCGCCGGACAATCTGGCCAAGCTCTACAGCCGGGTCGAGCCGGGCTTTATCCGGGTCGATGCGGACGAGGTGACCTATCCGGCCCACGTTATCCTGCGCTACGAGCTGGAGCGCGATCTGGTGGAAGGGAAGATCGAGGTGGCCGACATCCCCGAGCTGTGGGACGCCAAGATGCAGCAGTGGCTGGGGCTCTCCACCAAGGGCAACTACCGCAATGGCTGCATGCAGGATATTCACTGGACCGACGGCTCGTTCGGCTACTTCCCGAGCTACACCCTGGGCGCCATGTATGCCGCCCAGCTGCGTTTTGCCCTCGAAAAAGAGCTGGGCAGCATGGGGGAGGTGATCGCGGCGGGTCGCTTGCCGGAGATCTTCGGCTGGCTCGGGCGCCAGATCTGGTCACAGGGGAGCCTGCACAGCACCGACGAGCTGGTGCGCCGCGCCACCGGTGAAGCGCTCAACCCGCACTGGCTGCGCCAGCATCTGGAACAGCGTTATCTGAAGTGATGCTTGCTACACGGGTAACAAAAGACGGGGCCCTTTTAGTTGACCACTACAGGGCCCCGTTTTTATGGCGGTGCATGGCACAGCACGCCGCCACAACCATGCTGTAAAAAGAGAAAATTCAGAGAGGATCAGGGGAACCCAGCAACTCGCGCAGTTGCAGGATATTGCCCTCAGGGTCGAAGGCGTTGCGCACCACAAAGCCGGGCCCCGTCCACTGCTGTGGCAGCAGGCCGCCGCCGAGATCCGCCGCCTTCGCTTCTGCCCAGGCGAGGCTGGAGACGGTGAAGAACAGCTTGATGGCCCCCTCTTCCCGCAATTCCGGCGGCCGCTTGATAACAACTTGCCCGGTATAAGGCTCGGGAATGGCGTGGATCAGCAGCTGGATATCGCTGTTTTCCAGCACCACCAACTGCTCATCCTGACTGCAGACCACCATCTGCAGCAATGTACGGTAAAAGTGGGTCAGCAGGCCCGGATCCTTGGCATAGATCAGGGCACCGGCACGAGCTGGGCCTGGCATGGAGCACTCCTCAACAGTGAACGACTGGGTGGACAGATCTCCACCTTCTCACAGTTGCGCGCCCCATTCGATCCTTTTTAGCGGCTCGCCAGCCTCACTGCACAAAGTGCCACTGCCGCAGTGCCAACGTCGGAGGCGGCCCCTGATCGTCCCCCAGATCTGCCATGCCCAGCGCCTCGTCATAGTGCACACCGCCCGCGCCACTCTCGGTCAAGTGTTTTGCCCGCACCGCCCCGTACAGACCGCCACTTCCGCTGATCTTCATCTCGGTGAGCGGGGCATAGAGAGCGGCATAGAGCGGCGTATTGCCCGACAGCTTGACCCCATCCTTGCCGCTATACGCGGAATAGATAGAGATAGCGGGCGTACCGCCAGCGGTCAGCCCCTGTTTGGCTGCCGTCACCTCGGCACCGGCCCCAAGATCGACCTTACCGCTGACGATCAGGGTCAGGCTGCTCCCCTCGCTCACCGTCAACTTGTTGCTGCCTGTCATGGTGAAATCCTTGTCGATCAGCAGCACCACATCCCCCTTGATGGTGAGACTGGCATCGGCCCCCATATTGAGGCTATCGAGCTTGTAAATGGTCTGTTCCTTGCCAAACAGCTCCCCCTTGCCGGGGAACGGCAGCCCGGGCTTTTGCTGGTTGCTGCTGGTGACCGAGCCGGTGGCAGGATCCGTGGTCAGCACCATCTGCTGGGTGGCCCCGAGCGTCAGCGGGCCATTGATGGGCAATGTTGCAGGGGGGAACGATTTGGGCAGCGCGGCCACATTGAGCGGGTCACACACCTGCCCGGCAACAGGCGGTAGCTTGGGATGAGTTCGGTATTGGGGCTCCAGATACTTCTGATGCTTGGCATCAAGGAATGCCCCGTTCCCACCATAGTTCAACTTGTCGCCAGCAATGCTGGTGCCATGACCCATAGAAACATCCCCATTGATCGCAACAGCTCCGGCAATATGCCCCCCTTGCAAGGCAAAATTTCCACTCCCGTTCACGCTGCCCTCAACCCTGACGACCCCATCAGAGGGAGAAATGGTGATATCGCCGCCAGCAAGTACATTACCCGCAACAGGTGAAGAACCTTTCAAGGTCACCGAGCCGGTCGCCCGCACATCACCCCAGATGGGGGAGTGCCCGGCGAGCACCACATTGGCCTTGTCGCTGACGGTCGCCACCTTGGCGTTCTGCCCCTGATTAAGGGTCCCGGAAACAGACTCCTTGTACGCTCCCTTGCGCGAATCATAGCTGTCGATAAAACCGCTACCGGAAAGGCTTAGCCCTTCGCATGCCACCACCGAATCCTGAAAGATCAGATTGCCGGGCTCGCGCTTGAGGGCAAACAGCGCGTTGAGACTGGCATTGCCCTCCAGATAACGGCCATGGCTCTGCAACGCCAGTTTGCTGCCTGTAGAAGCATCCAGCTGATCGATGCGAAAGCGGCTGCCCGCCATAGCCCCTTCCCCCTTGCCTGGCACCTTCTGCACCAGTTGATCCCACTCTATCCGTGGTTCGGCGCCGAGCGCCTGATGCAGGGCGCGATAACTGTCGTTCATCCCCTGCTCGGCACTGAGCTGTGCATTGATCTTCTTGTGAAAATTGCCGCTCAGGCGGGTTTGCAGCTGGTTCTCCTGAATGCTGGTAAACACCAGCAGGCTCGACAGCAGGCTCACCACCAGCACCACCAGCAATACGGCTCCTCGCTGCCCCTGCAATCCCTTGTTCATCCTGCTCCCCCTGCACCGGATGTGGCCAGCGCTGCCGCCCAGACCGCCTTGCGGCGTGCCACCTGCACCTCTACCCCAGGCGCCAGATAGCTCGGCAGCCCTTCGGGCAAGATGCGGATATTGACCAGCGCCCCCTGCTGGCCGAATTCAAGATCCTGAAGATGGGCCAGCAACAGGCGCGGGCCATCCCCGTCATCGCAACTGAGTACCGGCGGCGTGAAGCGGTACTGCTCGGTAAAATCGGCGGTTTTCTGGTTGCCAAGGCAGGAGAGCACCGGACTGCCCCCCTCTACCTTGAAAGCCAGCGTCAGGCGATCAGGGGTGACCGCTATCAGCTGATCCGCCTGCTTGACGCTGTTGGTAAAGGTGAGAGTGGCAAAGCGCAGCACTTCGTTCGCCTGCTCCAGCGCCTTGCTCTGCTCAACCGTGCTCTTGATAGGCACGTAACCGGCAAAAATAGCCAGCATCAGCATCAGACCGAGCACCATGGAGATCATCAGCTCGACGAGACTGACACCTCGCTGTCGGAAGGGAACGTTCAGCATAGTGGCGGAAACCCTGCGTTCAGCTCAACCCGCCTGGCACCGGAGATCCGCGCATCACGCCACTCGATGGCGACCACAAAGTGGTCGCTGTAGCGACTAGGCAGCACCAGCTGGTGGCCCTCGTGCAGGGTGAAGCGGGCAAGAAAATCGCCCTGGGTGAACCGCTCCGGCTTTCGCTGCACTTCGCACAGCGAACCCCAGATCTGCTCCACACTGTTGCTCGCCTCAATCGTGGCCAACGTACTCTGCAGGCTATAGTGCGCCTGCTGCAACGAGACCACCTGCCCCTTGGCGAGACCGAGAAACACCATCACCGCCAACACCATGGAGACCATGATCTCCACCAGATTGAAACCCTGCTGGCGAGCAGGCGCGGTGTGTCTCATGAGCAGCTCCCGTGCAGCAGCTGGCCGCTCGGCGCCACACAGAGCACGCGCTGATCTCCGAGGCGATTGGCCAGAGTGATCTCGGCGTGGCTGCTACTGCCGGTTGGCGCGATCTTGATGGGGTCAAACGGCTTGATCACCACGCCGCCAGCAGGTGCTGCCGCCTGACGCAGCAACTTGCTGTCAGCCATCACCTCCCAGCCACCGTTCTCGGTGCCCTGCAGTACCACCGGCAGGGTCAGCTTGACCGCTTCGCTGCGGGCAAAGCGGTAGGCTGACGCGAGCTCGGTCGCACTGCGATCGAGTCGTTCGGCCGCGAGGCGCTGACTCATGGAGGGCAACCCGACTAGCAGCAAAATAGCGGCGATGCCGACCGTGATCATCAACTCAATCAGAGTAAATCCGCGCACGTTCATCTTATGATCCCCAGCAGTCATGGCGATTGGCCGCGCGATAACCGGTCTGATCGAGGGTCAGAGTGCCGCATTCATCCTGTTGTCGCGTCGTTGGAATGGCTTTGAGCAGATAGTCGCCAGCATCTTGCTGGCTGTAGCTGAACTGGTAAAAATCCGTGTTGGAAGGGGTGGCAAACGTGTCGGGATAACGGCCCTGTTGGGTATAGATACGTTCGAGGGCGAGCGCCTGCGCCAGCAATTGCTGCTGTGCTTCGTAACGACGTCCCTGTTGCAGATAACCCTGATACGCAGGCAACGCGATGGCCGCGAGAATGCTGACAACCGTCATGGCAATCAACAACTCGATCAGACTAAACCCCCGGCAATGGGGCCATGCCTTACAGTCGTTCACTTATCATCCTTGGCAAGTGTTGTTATTGGTCGGCCTTGGGCCGCAGATGTGATGACTTAATAATCACAAAAAATTAACTGACTCAATTGAACAACACAAAATCACCACATTCAATGTAAAAAAGATAATTATGTGATCTGTTATTAATTTATAAGCAGTTTTCGCCGCTACTAATCTCGCTAAGCAAATAAAGCTAGGCCAATCGAGCCTCCGACCCCATCCGTTATGAGCTCTTCTGCCGAGCCTTGCCAAATGGACAACAACGGAGCGAAGAGTGAAACCCAACCGTGCAACGAAAGAGTAAAAAAACTTCGGCCAATTTTTGCTATCCCTGTCCGTTTCTGGCTAGTCATGGCCCCCGAGCCCCCTTACTCTCTTGCCATCTATTCCAGCAACGCCGCCAACACCATGAATGCAAAGCCAAGCCCTGAGTCGTCACCGGATGAGGTGATCAACACCCTCAGCCGCGAACAGTGTCACGCCGCACGGCTCGCCCGCGATGCTCGCTTCGATGGCCGCTTCTTTACCGGCGTGCTCTCGACCGGCATCTACTGCCGGCCTGTCTGCCCGGCACGGCCACCGCACGAGCACAATGTGCGCTACTTCCAAAGCGCCGCGGCCGCCGAGCAGTATGGGCTGCGACCCTGCCTGCGCTGCCGCCCTGAGCTGGCCCCCGCCGCCCGTGGCGATCTGCCGGTTGAACTGGCACGTCTGCTGGCACGCATCGATCGCGGAGAGCTGGCGGAGGGCACGCTCGCCAAACTGGCCACTGAGGCAGGGATCAGCGAACGCACCCTGCGCCGCCAGTTCGAGCAACATCTCGGCGCCTCACCAAAACAGGTGGAGCAGACGCGCCGCCTGCTGCTCGCGAAACGGCTGCTGACCGAAACAGGGCTGCCCATTACCGACATCGCGTTTGCCGCCGGCTTTGCCAGCATCCGCCGCTTCAATGATGCTTGGCTCAACGCCTACGGACTGGCCCCGCGCTCCCTGCGCCAGCAGGAGCAGCACGGTGACGCGCCAGAGCACATAGGCTCGGAGCCGCGCGGCGCAACGCTGACGCTGCAGTTGCCCTACCGCCCCCCATATGATGTGGCGGCCATGCTGGCGTTCTACCGGCTGCGTGCGATCCCCGGGCTGGAGCGGGTAGATGGCGAGGTGTATGAGCGGCGCTACCAGGTCGGTAATCAGGTCGCGCTGGTGCGCATCGCGCAGGGCAAGGGGCACAGCCTGCAACTCACCGTTCATAATCTGCCGCTCGCGGCGCTGCCCGATCTGCTCTATCGGGTGCGCAGGATGTGGGATCTCGATGCCGATATGCAGCGGATCGGCGATCTGCTCGCTCAGGATCCTCTGCTCTCCCGCTTGCTGGCGCGCTGGCCCGGCGTACGGCTGCCGGGTGGCTGGGACGAGTACGAGGTGATGCTGCGCGCCATCGTCGGCCAGCAGGTCTCGGTCAAGGGGGCCATCACCATACTCGGGCGGCTGGTGGCTCGCTCCGAGGCGCAATTCGGGATGGCGCAACTGCCGCCCCCCGCCCAGTTGTGCGAACTCGATCTCGACGGTATCGGCATGCCCGGCAGCCGCATTCGTACCCTGCGCGGCGTGGCACAGGCGCTGGCCAGCGGCGAGCTGACCCTCACGACAGCCAGTGACGAGCAGTTGCTGGCGCTGCCGGGCATAGGCCCGTGGACGGTCTCTTACTGGCGGCTGCGCTGCGGGCTGGATACCGATGCCTTCCCCGCTTCCGATCTGGTGCTGCAAAAGGCACTCGGCGGCGGCACCAAGCTGCCGGTAAAAGAGGTGTTGGCGCAAAGCGCAGCATGGCAGCCGTGGCGCAGCTATGCGGCCAGCTGGCTGTGGCATGCCATGAGTGAAGCGCCCGATTTGCTGCTCCATGCCACCAGCAATGAACAACAGCCAGATACCCAACAACAGGAGATAACCCCATGATCCGCTACGATATCCTGCCGACCCGCTGCGACGATCTGCTGGTCGCCATCAATGAATCCGGTCTGGTGCACGTGGACTTTGTGGCGGGCCTGCGGGCACTGCCCGATATGAGTGGCTGGCAGCAAGATCACGGGGCACTGGCCCCCTTCCTCGCCGAATTTGACGCCTATTTTGCCGGTCGCTTGCAGCGCTTCTCCCTGCCCCTTGCCGCCCGTGGTACCGCCTTTCAGCAGGCGGTGTGGCAAGCGTTGTGCGACATACCCTACGGCGAGACCCGCAGCTACGGCGATATCGCTCGCGCCATCGGCAAACCCGATGCGGTGCGGGCAGTAGGCGCAGCAAACGGCCGCAATCCGCTCTCGATCATCGTCCCCTGCCATCGGGTGATCGGCCAAAACGGCAGCCTGACCGGCTATGCGGGGGGATTGGAGATTAAAAAAACGCTGCTGGCGCTGGAGAGGGACAATTAAAGGAGGGTAGGCAGAGAACCTGCGATAAAAATTGCCCCTTTCCGGATGGAGAAAGGGGCTCATTGATCAGCGTTTCAGGCTGCCCATCACATGCATTTCGCAGCGGTTGCAGTCAAAGCGCAGGCGGAAGGTATCTTTACCCATCTTGAGCTCCAGCGGCTCGGCCTTGAGACCGGGCACCTCGTTCGGACAGAGGTTCTGGCTATAGCGGATGCAATGCTTGGTGATCATCAGCACCACTTCCCGCTCCTCCTTGTTCGCCTCATAGGCGGGAGCGATGCGCTCCACCCCGTGCTCGCGGAAGAACTGTTCGGCCGCGCTGTTCAGCACGTTGCCAAGGTAGGAGAGGCGGTGCTGGGGATAGTTGATATCCCGCAGGGCGATGCGTCGCTCGGGGCGCTGGTAGCTGGCCACCCGTGCCGCCTCCAGCGCGGCGATGCCGTCCCGGCGCAAACCGTTGAGCTGTGATGCGGCGATAAAGAGCGGGTGAGTGAATGCCAACTCAATCTTGCGCGCCACAAACAGGGTATTGCCGAGTTTACCAAGTTGATCCCGCGCCTGCTGCAGCGCCCGCTCCGGGTTGTCGGCAGGCTGTTTGTCGCAAGGCAGGGTCACCGTGGCACTAATGCCCTGCTCGTCGGTAAGCGTAAGGCACACGCCCTCATCGCACTCAGCCAGCACCATATCGACCCGGATGCGGCGATCCGCGCTCGCCTTCTCCAGCATCTTGCTGAACGCCTGATCGTGGTTGCGGTAGATTTCGGTCCCCACCTTCAGCCCCGGCATGCGTTCTGACAGGAGTAACTGCTTACCTTCGACCTTGTTGAGGCGCATCCCCACCAGCTCGTTGTTCGGCTTGAAGAAGCCCAGACCGTCACCGTTGTTGAGGGTGACCTGTTTGCCGTCAATCTCGATACCGTCACGGGTCACCTTGGTGACACGCCCGAGCGGTTCACCCACATATTTCGGGCTCTTGGTGGAGTCGATCCCCTGCTGGCGGCCATGGAGGAAGTAGTCTGTGCTGCCGCGGTTGAAACTTTTCTTGGGGTCAGGCGTGAAGCTGTAGCTGCAACGACCCGCCGAGGCGGCGACCAGATCGGAGCGGCTATCCAGAATGGCGTCCAGCTTCTGGCGATACCAGGCGGTAACGTTCTTGACGTAGTCGAGCCCCTTGAGGCGCCCTTCAATCTTGAAGGAGCGGATCCCCGCCTCGATCAAGGCCTCCAGGTTATCGGTCTGATCCATATCCTTGAGGGACAACAGGTGGCTGTCTGCCACCAGCACTTCGCCATCCGGCTTTTGCAGCGAGCAGGGCAGACGGCAGAGCTGGGCACACTCACCACGGTTGGCACTGCGGCCGGTACGGGCATGGCTGATGTTGCACTGGCCACTGTAGGAAACGCAGAGAGCGCCGTGGATAAAAAACTCCAGCTGCACATTGGTCGCCGCACTGATCTCGCGGATCTGCGCAAGAGACAGTTCGCGCGCCAGCACCACCTGAGAGAAACCCACATCCTGCAGAAACTTCACCTTCTCCGGCGTGCGGTTGTCGGTCTGGGTACTGGCATGGAGCGCGATGGGAGGCAAATCCAGCGCCAGCAGCCCCATGTCCTGGACGATGAGCGCATCTGCTCCAGCTTCATAGATTTGGTGGGTCAGCCGCCGCGCCAGCTCCAGCTCGTGATCGTGCAGCAGGGTGTTGAAGGCGACAAAGACTTGGGCGCCGAAGCGATGGGCGTGGCGCGCCAGCGCTTCGATATCTTCGATGGTGTTGCCCGCCGCGCTGCGGGCGCCAAAGGCAGGGCCGCCCATGTAGACGGCATCGGCACCATGGTTGATGGCTTCGATGCCGTAGGCGAGGTTCTTGGCCGGAGCCAGAAGCTCCAACCGGTTGTTGTGGCTTAACGGGTGCTTGTTCTGGTGCATGGTCTCGGGATCAGGGCGGACAGCAAATGGGCGCTACTCTAGCCCATTCACCGCCTGCGTGCCTTGATCCCGCTTAAGGTATCCGCAAAATGCAGGATTAGATAACCACCTTGAGTGCCAGCCCGAGCAGCACCAGGCCGCTCACCTTATCGATCACAAAGGATTTGGCTTTAAGCCACGCCAGCACCGGCCCGCGGGAGAGCACCAGCGCCACCAGCACGTACCAGACGGCATCGATCCCGCCCGCGGTGAGCATCATGATGCCCCCTTCGCTCCAGCCGGTATCGGCCCGCACAAACTGGCTGAACAGGGCGATGAAGAAAACCGCCAGCTGGGGGTTAAGGAAGGCAACCATAAAACCTTCAAAGGCCCCTTGCCGACCGCGCAACTGATGTACCTCTTCATTCCCTTCGTCACTGGCTGGTTTTGCCAGCAGGGCTTTCACCCCGAGCCAGGCAAGAAACGCGGCGCCGCCGTAGCGGATCAGATCAAACAGGATCGGTGTCTGGGTGATCAAAATGGAAAGGCCGAGCGCCGTGACCAGCGCATAGATACCAACCCCGAGGCCGTGGCCAAGCGCAGTAGCGACGCCATGCCCCTGCCCGCCCTGCACCGTGTTGCGGATGATCAGCGCCAGACTCGGCCCCGGGCTGATGGCCCCCATCACGCAGATTGCGGCCAGTGCCAGCCAACTCGTCAGTTCCATGCTTTTCCTCTTTTGTGCTCGATATGATGACCTGCACTCAGGGTACGGGCTGAGCCATTATGCCAGTAGTGAAAGTTATGAATAGATTCCATAACCCATGGCTATAACGCCACACAACCGACTGCGGCTAACCGCCGAGATCGAGCAGCTTGCGACTCTCGCCAACGGTGCGTTGCAGATGATCCCGCAGGAAGGGGTAGGCCAGCTCGCGAAACCAGCGGTGGGCTGGATCCTGATGGTGGCGCTGATGCCACAGCAGATGATACTGCTGGTCGCGGGTAGCAAAGGGCAGATCGACAAAGGTGAGCTCATGGCCACAGGAGAGCTGCCAGGCGATATGGGCCGGGGTGGTCATCAGGCAATCGGTGCGCAGCAACACCTCCACTGCCGCCTGAAAGAAGGGAACTCTGGCAAACCAGCGCCGACTCAGTCCCTGCGGCGCCAACACCTGCTCCACCGGGCTGTCCTTGTCGCCTCCCCCGCTCACCTGCAGGTGAGGCCAGGCGAGATAGTCATCGAGACTCAGCGCCTTGCCCGCCAGCGGGTGGTGACGTCCCATCAACACCGCCAGCCGATCTTCCCCCTGATGCAGACCACGGATCTGATCCGGTACCTGCTCGGTGATGGTGGAGACCAGATCCAGCTCGGACTGCCACAACTGCGGCAGCTGACGCTTGTCCCACAGGCTGTACTCCAGCGCCGCCAACGGCGCCTCTTTGGCGAGCGCGGCACAGATATCGGGCAGGATATGCTGGGCCACATAATCGGAGGAGGCGAGCCGAAATACCCGCTCGCAGCGGCTCGGGTCAAATCCGGGCGCCTCGTAGAGCCGCTCCAGCGCACCGAGAGAATCCGCCAGCTGGGCGGCCAACAGTTCGGCCCGTGGCGTCAGCAGCCAGCGTTGCCCCTCCCGCACCAGCAACTCGTCATCAAACTCGCTGCGCAACTGGGCAAGCTGCTTGCTGATGGAGGGCTGACTCAGGTGCAACAGCTCGGCGGCGCGGCTGATATTGCGGGTCTCCAGCAGCACCTTGAGGGTCGGCAACAAGTTGAGATTGGCTCTGAGCAAGGAGATACCCTCATCGGTGGTGAAACGCCTATCTTAGGGCAGATGAGTCCCGCGTTTTAAGCAAAATTTCCAGCCATGTTCCGCGCGTTGCAGCCCTTTGCGACCAGATGGCACAGCTGAGCCCCCTGCACATAACCATGACCACAAGATGACAGTGGTTGTCTCGTACGGCATAATTGCACGATTTTCCGCCCGCGGGCGATCCACTTGAGAAGCGGTAACAAGATGAAATACGCCAATATCACCGGCTGGGGCAAATGCCTGCCTCCCTCCGTGCTGACCAACGACGACCTCAGCACCATCATGGATACATCAGACGAGTGGATCTATCCGCGCACCGGCATCAAGGCCCGCCGGATCTCCCATGTCAGCACCTCGGATCTCGCCACCCTGGCCGGTCGCCGCGCACTGGCCTGCGCCGGTCTGGAAGCCAGCGATCTCGATGGCATCATCCTGGCCACCGCCACCCCGGACAACCTGCTGCCAAGTGCCGCCTCTGCGGTGCAAAAGAAGCTGGGCGCCGTCAACGCCGCCGTGTTTGACCTCAACGCGGCCTGCACCGGTTTCGTCTACTCCCTCTCCGTCGCTACCTCGCTGGTGCAGGCTGGCATGATGAAGAAGGTGCTGGTGATTGGCGCCGAGCGCCTCACCTACCTGCTGGACTGGGCACGCCGCGATACCGCCGTACTGTTTGGCGATGGTGCCGGTGCCGTGGTGATAGAGGCAAGCGAGCAGGAGTGTGGCCTGATCGCCAACAAGCTGGGTTGCGACAGCGAAGCGCGGGAGATCCTGCATGTACCGAACTTCGGTACCGACCGGGTGCGTTTTGCCGATATCGATGGCCTGTTCACCTTCAACTTCGAAGGGCCGGAGATCTTCAAACGTGCTGTGCGCGGCATGGGTGAGGCCACCAGCACTGTGCTGGCGCAGGCCGGTATTGCGCCGGAGCAGGTCGACCTGATCGTGCCGCACCAGGCCAATATCCGCATCATCGAGACCCTCGCCAAACGGATGAATGCGCCGATGGAGAAGGTGATGGTCAACATCGAAAACTACGGCAACACCTCCGCCGCTACCGTACCTATCGCCCTGTGCGAAGCGCTGGAGCAGGGGCGCGTCAAGCCGAATTCCTATCTGCTGACTGCCGCCTTCGGTGCCGGCCTGACCTGGGGCGCAGCCATCATCAAGTGGGGCGATCGTGTTACCCCTATCAACAAGTGCGAGGCCGAGTTGCCACCGTGCGACCAGAGCGCACTGGAACTGATTGCTCACGCCGTCGAAGGGTGTCAGAAGGCCCACGCCAACGAGGCCTGATCCTTATCAGGAGCCTGAATCCTCAGGCTCCTTTCTCCCACACCGCTCTCCCTCCCCCTTCGCAACACTTTTCTAACCTGACCTCTTGAGGCTCCGGCAATGCCCACCACATCCTGAGCAGAGAGCCAACTTCGGCGTGATGAGCCTGAGCGCATAAAAAAGTCCGGCGCCCCAAAGGGCGCCGGACTTTTTACTGCAACCGGAGAATCCGGTTCAGGAGGACAGATTACTCTGCGGCAGGCGCTTCGGCAGCAACCGGAGCATCAGCAGCCGGGGCTGCATCAGTCGGAGCGTTCGCTTCCTTGATGGAGAGACGTACGCGGCCCTGACGGTCCACTTCCAGTACCTTCACCTTGACCACGTCACCGATAGTCAGGTGGTCAGCCACGTTCTGAACGCGAGCATCGGTGATCTGGGAGATGTGTACCAGACCATCTTTGCCCGGCAGGATGTTGACGAATGCACCGAAATCGGCCAGACGGACAACTTTACCTTCATAGATGCGGTTCACTTCGATCTCGGCGGTGATGGCCTCAATGCGACGGATCGCTTCCATGGCAGCTTCGTTGGCCACAGCGGAGATACGTACAGTACCGTCATCATCCAACTCGATGTTGGTGCCGGTCTCTTCGGTCAGCGCACGGATCACGGAACCACCCTTACCGATCACGTCCTTGATCTTCTCAGGATTGATCTTGATGGTGTGGATACGCGGTGCGAAATCGGAGATCTGGGCACGGGGAGCCTGGATTGCTTCATCCATCACTTTCAGGATGTGCAGACGAGCACCACGAGCTTGCTTCAGCGCAATCTCCATGATCTCTTTGGTGATGCCTTCGATCTTGATGTCCATTTGCAGCGCGGTCACACCTTCGGTGGTACCGGCTACTTTGAAGTCCATGTCGCCCAGGTGATCTTCGTCACCCAGAATGTCGGACAGCACGACGAAACCTTCTTCTTCCTTCACCAGACCCATGGCGATACCGGCGACGGAAGCCTTGATCGGCACACCGGCATCCATCAGCGCCAGAGAGGAACCACAGACAGACGCCATGGAGGAGGAGCCGTTGGATTCAGTGATTTCAGACACCACGCGCACCACGTACGGGAACTCAGCAGCACTCGGCATCACGGCAGCAACGCCGCGCTTGGCCAGACGGCCGTGACCGATTTCACGACGCTTCGGGCTACCCATCATGCCGGTCTCACCGACGCAGTATGGCGGGAAGTTGTAGTGTAGCATGAAGCGATCGGCACGGTTGCCGGTCAGCTCGTCGATGTTCTGGGCGTCACGCTCGGTACCCAGGGTCGCAACGACCATAGCCTGGGTTTCACCACGAGTGAACAGGGCAGAACCGTGAGCACGGGGCAATACGCCGGTAGCGACAGACAGGGCACGGATCATTTCCGGATCGCGACCATCGATACGCGGCTCACCACGCACTACGCGGCCACGAACGATGCGGCTTTCCAGGCTGTGGAACTCTTCGCCGATCTTCTTGGCATCTTCTTCCACGCCGGAAGCGATAACTTGCTCAACCACACGACCCTTGATGGCCGCGATGGTTTCGTAACGAACAGCCTTCTCGGTGATGCGGTAGGCTTCACCCAGCTCGGCGCTCGCCAGCTCGGCAACCTTGGCTTTCAGCGCTTCGTTGACGACAGGCGGAGTCCAGTCCCACGGCTTGGTGCCGACGGCAGCGGCAAATTCGTTGATGGCGTTGATAACGGTCTGCATCTGCTCGTGACCGTATACCACGGCGCCCAGCATCACCTCTTCGGAGAGGATGGCCGCTTCGGACTCAACCATCAGTACGGCGTTGGCAGTACCGGCAACAACCAGATCCAGATCGCTCTGTGGCAGTTCGGTGGTGGTCGGGTTCAGCACATACTGACCGTTCATGTAACCCACGCGAGCAGCACCGATCGGGCCGCCAAACGGAATGCCGGAGATGGCCAGCGCAGCAGAGGCGCCGATCATGGCAACGATATCGGGGGAGACTGCCGGATTCACGGACATGACGGTGGCAACCACCTGAACCTCATTGAAGAAGCCTTCCGGGAACAACGGACGAATTGGACGGTCGATCAGACGGGAGATGAGGGTCTCGCCTTCGCTCGGACGGCCTTCACGACGGAAGAAACCACCCGGGATACGACCAGCAGCATAGGTACGCTCCTGGTAGTTGACGGTCAGCGGGAAGAAATCACGGCCATGATCGGCCTCTTTCTTGCCGACTACGGTCACAAATACGCAGGTATCGTCCATGCTGACCATAACGGCCGCAGTGGCTTGACGGGCCATCACACCGGTTTCCAGTGTGACGGTGTGTTGACCGTACTGGAATGACTTAACAATAGGATTCACGTGAATTTCCTTTTTACAATTTGGCTCTTTAAATTCGCGCACAAGTATACTTGATTCGATGCAAAAGGTAAGCGGCGACACAAATTCTGTGAGGATGGCAACAAGCCGCTAAAGAGCAATAAAAAAGGGGAACCCGGAGGTTCCCCTTTTCGCGAAATCTGATGGTCGATTAACGACGCAGACCCAGCTTGGCGATCAGAGCAGCATAACGCTCGGAATCTTTACGCTTCAGGTAGTCCAGCAGCTTACGACGCTGGGAAACCATGCGCAGCAGACCGCGACGACCGTGGTGGTCCTTGGAGTGCTCTTTGAAGTGACCTTGCAGATGGTTGATCTGGGCAGTCAGCAGGGCAACTTGCACTTCGGGGGAACCGGTGTCGTTGGCGCCACGAGCGTGCTCGGCAACGATTTGAGCTTTGATCTCAGCATTTAGAGACATGGTATTACTCCAGTAGAGTGTTTAAAGGTTCACAGCCAATCTCTAATTCAGCCGTGAAATGAGGGCGGTATGATAATCGTCCCTGCCCATTTTCGCAACGAGAAAGAAGCGAGAGAGGGAAAGAGCACGCCGATACCGCCTGAGGATCACTCCTCGTCGTGATAACGCACCAGTCGCTTGGGAGCGACGCGGCCATCATCATCAATCTCGCCAACCCCGATGAACTCGCGCTCCGGGCCGACCGTCATGCGAACCTGACCGCTTTGCGGCGCACCCGCCACCTGCACGGCCTGGCCCTGATTCACATAGGCAGCCACAACCGCCAGCATGTTCACCTCGGGCAAGCTTGCTACGGCGGTGTCCATCGGCAGCAACAGCGGATCCAGCTGCTCGCGCGGCGGGATGCTCTCGGCCTTGGCCTGCTCGAAGATGCACTCGAGTTGCTCCAGCGTCAGCATCCGCTCGTACGGATAGCTGGCCACCTGGGTACGACGCAACTGGGTCACGTGGGCGCCACAACCCAGCACTTCACCCAGATCATCCACCAGAGAGCGGATGTAGGTGCCTTTGCTGCAGTGCACTTCAAGGCGCACTTCATCACCTTCGAAGCTCAGCAGTTTGAGCTCGAATACGGTGATGGGACGGGCTTCACGCTCAATCTCGATGCCTTCGCGGGCATATTCGTAGAGCGGACGGCCGTTGTGCTTGAGCGCAGAGTACATGGAGGGCACCTGCATGATGGGGCCGCGGAACTGGTCCAGCGCCTCAATCAGGGTACCGACAGCCACGTTCACTGGACGGGTGGAGACCACCTCACCATCAGAGTCGCTGGTGTTGGTGCGCTCGCCCAGTTTGGCGGTCACCTCATAGCGCTTGTCCGCTTCCAGCAAATACTGGGAGAACTTGGTGGCCTCGCCGAGGCAGATCGGCAGCATGCCGGTCGCCAGCGGATCCAGTGCGCCGGTGTGACCGGCCTTGGCGGCGTTGTAGATGCGCTTGACCTTCTGCAACACATCGTTGGAGGTCAGGCCGGTCGGCTTGTCCAGCAGCAGAATGCCGTGCACATCACGGCCCTTGAAACGACGTCTTCGAGACATCTCAGGCTTTATCCTCAGTTGTGTCATCCGGTGCGGATTCAGCTTCTTCGTCACGGCCGGATTCGGCCATGCGACGCTTGTCTTCGCGCACAGTGTTGGTCACCAGGTTGGAGAGACGCATCCCCTCGACCAGGGTCTGGTCGTAGTAGAAACGCAGCTCGGGCACCACGCGCAGACGCATGGCACTGCCCAGCAGACTACGGATATATCCGGCTGCTTCGGTCAGACCCTGCAAGCCTTCCTTGATGCGCTCGGCATCATTTTCCAGCTGCAAGAAGGTGACGTAAATCTTGGCATAGTTGAGGTCACGGGACACTTCCACATCGGAAACAGTCACCATGCCGATGCGCGGGTCTTTCACCTCGCGCTGCAGGATCAGCGCGATTTCACGCTGGATCTGCTGTCCGACCCGACGGGTCCGGCTGAATTCTCTGGCCATATTCTATCCTGCGATAAAAGGGGGCCGCGGCCCCCTATTTTGTCTAACTCTCGGCTTACAGAGTCCGTTGGATTTCAACAGTCTCGTAAACTTCGATCTGGTCGCCTTCACGCACGTCGTTGTAGTTCTTGACCGCGATACCACACTCGTAGCCGTTGCGAACTTCGTTGACGTCATCCTTGAAGCGGCGCAGGGATTCCAGCTCGCCTTCATAGATAACCACGTTGTCACGCAGAACGCGGATACGGTTGGAACGCTTGACCACACCTTCGGTAACCATACAACCGGCAACTGCGCCGAACTTCGGAGACTTGAAGACGCTACGCACTTCGGCCAGACCGATGATCTCCTGACGATACTCAGGGGCCAGCTTGCCGCTCATGGCCTGCTTCACTTCGTCGATCAGGTCATAGATGACGGAGTAGTAACGCAGATCCAGGCTCTCGGATTCGATGACCTTGCGCGCAGACGCGTCGGCACGGACGTTGAAACCAACCAGGATGGCGCTGGAAGCAGCAGCCAGGGTCGCGTCGGTTTCGGTGATACCACCTACGCCGGAACCCACGATCTTCACCTTCACTTCGTCGGTGGAGAGTTTGACCAGCGCATCGCAGATCGCTTCCACAGAACCTTGTACGTCGGCCTTGATCACCACGTTTACTTCGGACACTTCGCCCTCGGTCATGTTGGCGAACATGTTTTCCAGCTTGGCCTTCTGCTGGCGAGCCAGCTTGACTTCGCGGAACTTGCCCTGACGATAGAGCGCCACTTCACGGGCTTTCTTCTCGTCACGGACAACAGTGGCTTCGTCACCGGCAGAGGGAACGCCGGAGAGACCCAGGATTTCCACCGGCAGGGACGGACCCGCTTCCTTGATCTCGCGACCCAGTTCGTCACGCATGGCGCGAACACGGCCGTACTCGAGACCACACAGAACGATGTCGCCCTGACGCAGAGTACCTTCTTGTACCAGTACGGTAGCAACCGGACCACGACCTTTATCCAGGAAGGATTCGATCACGACGCCGTTGGCCATACCGTCAACCACCGCTTTCAGCTCCAGTACTTCAGCCTGGATCAGGATGGCTTCCAGCAGATCGTCGATACCCTGACCGGACTTGGCAGATACGTGCACGAACTGGCAGTCTCCACCCCAATCTTCGGACATGACGTTGTAACGGGCCAGCTCGGTCTTGACGCGATCCGGATCCGCTTCAGGCTTGTCGATCTTGTTGACCGCAACAACCAGCGGCACACCGGCCGCCTTGGCGTGCTGGATTGCTTCGATGGTTTGCGGCATCACGCCGTCGTCAGCTGCAACAACCAGGACCACGATGTCGGTCGCCTTGGCACCACGAGCACGCATGGAGGTAAACGCCGCGTGACCCGGGGTATCCAGGAAGGTGATCATGCCACTGTCGGTCTGGACGTGGTAAGCACCGATATGCTGGGTAATACCACCGGCTTCGCCAGCAGCAACCTTGGCTTTACGAATGTAGTCGAGCAGCGAGGTCTTACCGTGGTCAACGTGACCCATGATGGTAACGACAGGTGCGCGCGGCTTGGCTTCGGAGGTCTCGTCACGATCGGACAGTACCGCCTCTTCCAGCTCATTCTCACGACGCAGCACAACCTTGTGACCCATCTCCTCGGCGACCAGCTGAGCGGTCTCCTGGTCGATCACTTGGTTGATGGTGGCCATGGCTCCCATCTTCATCATCGCCTTGATGACTTCAACGCCCTTGACGGCCATCTTGTTGGCTAGCTCGGCCACGGTGATGGTCTCACCGATGACAACGTCGCGGTTCACCACGGCAGCCGGCTTGTTGAAGCCATGCTTCATGGCGTTCGGGGTAGCGACCTTGCCACGTTTGCCTTTACGGGCACGCGGATCACGGGAGTTGCGATCATTGCGATCATCATCGCGACGACCCGCCTTTTTCGGTGCCTTGACCGCGGCAGCGGCAGTACGACGGCTGGTCTCTTCTTTGCGATCCAGCTCGTCTTCTGCAGCTTGCGCATGCTTGTTGGTTGTCAGGTGATAATCGCTGCTCTCTTTGGCACGAGCAGCTTCTTCTTCAGCCCAGCGGGCTGCGTTCTGTTCCGCCATGATGCGAGCCTCTTCGGCTTTCTTCGCGGCGAGTTCTTCAGCTTTTTTCAAAGCTGTCTGTTCCTGTTGGCGCTTCAGTTCTTCTGCTTCGCGCTTGGCCATCTTTTCTGCCTCTTGCTGAGCTGTGCTACTGGCTGCTTTGGCGGGCTGTTGAGCCTGTCGAGCCTTTTGTTGTGCCTCGATCCGCGCCTTTTCCTCAGCTTCACGACGAGCCTGCTCAGCCTCACGGCGAGCCTTCTCTTCAGCTTCGAGGCGAGCCTTCTCTTCGGCTTCGCGACGAGCTTTTTCTTCTGCTTCCAAACGCGCTTTTTCCTCGGCTTCCGCCTGACGCTGTTCTTCTTCCAGCGCCGAGCGTCTTACATAGGTGCGAGATTTGCGAACTTCCACCTGCACTTCTTTGTTCTTGCCGCCGGTTCCCTGAACACTGATGGTGCTCTTGGTCTTGCGCTGCAAAGTCATGCGGGCAGGAGCGGCGACCTCGTCACCTCCATGCTGTTTCTTCAGGTGTGCCAGCAGAGTCTGCTTTTCAGACTCGCTGACCATGTCGTCGGCCTTGCTCTTGCTGATACCGGCATCGACAAACTGCTGGAGAAGACGATCAACCGGTGTGTCGATGTCAGTGGCAAGTTGTTTGACTGATACTTCTGCCATTCATTTTCCTCCGTTTGATCTTACTTAAGACTGCTCTTCTCCGAACCAACAGATATTGCGAGCAGCCATAATGAGCTCACCCGCCTTCTCGGCAGTCAGCCCTTCAATACCAGCAAGGTCATCGATACCTTGCTCAGCCAAATCTTCCAGGGTACCCACGCCGCGGCCCGCCAGAGCGTATGCCAGTTCACGACTCAGACCGTTCAGATTGAGCAGCTCTTCGGACGGCTCGACGCCATCAAAAGACTCCTCTTTGGCCAGCGCCTGGGTAGTCAGGGCATCTTTGGCACGCTTGCGCAGCTCTTCGACCATGTCTTCATCCAGACCGTCGATAGCCAGCAACTCGTTAACCGGCACGAAGGCGATCTCTTCCAGAGTCGAGAAGCCCTCTTCCATCAGCAGACCGGCAAAATCGTCATCGATATCCAGGGTGCTGGTGAACAGGTTCATGATGCGGTCGTTCTCGGCCTGGTGCTTGGCACGCATGTCCTCGACGGTCATCACGTTCAGCTCCCAACCGGTCAGCTGGGAGGCCAGACGCACGTTCTGACCATTGCGACCGATGGCCTGGGCCAGGTTGGCAGCTTCCACGGCGATATCCATGGTGTGGTTGTCTTCATCAACGATGATGGAGGCCACATCGGCAGGTGCCATGGCATTGATCACGTACTGGGCCGGGTTGTCATCGTACAGCACGATGTCTGCACGCTCACCGCTCAGCTCTGCGGAGACAGCTTGCACACGGGCACCACGCATACCGATACAGGCACCGATCGGGTCGATACGACGATCGTTGGTCTTCACCGCAATCTTGGCGCGGGAACCCGGGTCACGGGCAGCGCCCATGATTTCGATCATCTCTTCGCCGATCTCCGGTACTTCGATACGGAACAGCTCTTTCAGGAAGTCCGGGCTGGAACGGCTGACAAACAGCTGGGAACCACGGGCTTCTGGACGTACTGCGTAGAGCAGGCCACGGACACGGTCGCCCGGGCGGAAGGTTTCACGCGGCAGCATGTCATCACGGAAGATCACGGCTTCAGCATTGCTGCCCAGATCCAGAATGACGTTGTCGCGGTTGCTCTTCTTGACGACACCACTGATGATGGTGCCTTCTTTATCTTTAAACTGATCAACTACTTGTGAACGCTCCGCTTCGCGCACTTTCTGCACGATAACCTGCTTGGCGGTCTGGGTAGTGATACGGTCGAAGGTGACAGAATCAATCTGGTCTTCAACATATTCACCGACCTGGATATCCGGCTGATCAATCTGAGCAGCTTCCAGGGTAATCTCGGCGTAAGGGTTCTCCATCGCGGCTTGATCTGCGATTACCAGCCAGCGACGATAGGTGTCGTAGTCACCAGTCTTGCGATCGATTTCGACCCGAACTTCAATCTCGCCTTCATATTTCTTCTTGGTCGCAGTCGCCAGCGCGGTTTCCAGAGCCTGGAAGATCTTCTCGCGGGGTACCGCTTTCTCGTTGGATACTGCGTCAACGACCAGCAAAATCTCTTTATTCATATCCGATAGCCTCGTTAACCAAAGTTCGGCACTATGTTCGCTTTTTGGATATTGGTGAAAGCCAACACGTCGTCCTTACCATCTACTGTCAGGGTGATCATGTCGCCTTGCACAGCTTTGATTACGCCTTTGAACTTGCGGCGGTTGTTTGTTGCCATCCGAAGCGTTACCGCCGCCTCTTGGCCAACGTATTTTTCGAACTGGGCAACCTTGAACAACGGACGATCCAGACCTGGGGAAGATACCTCGAGGTAGTACTCCTCGGTGATGGGATCTTCGACGTCCATGATGGCGCCAACCTGATGGCTGACCTCAGCACAGTTCTCGACAGTCACACCCTGCTCGCCGTCAATATAGACACGCAAGGTGGAGTGTTTACCCGCACGGATAAACTCAATACCCCAAAGTTCAAAACCCAAGGCAACGACCGGAGCCTCGAGCAGATCGGTCAAACGTTGTTCCAACGTAGCCAAAGTCACCCTCCGAAAAACAAAAAAAGGGCATAAAGCCCAGATAGAGATCGATTCAGAGTAAATTGCACATAACAAAAAGCCCCGATGTCAAATCGGGGCTTGGCGCTTTACCCTGATTGTCGCCTCGCAGCGACCGCCTTCCTGAGCGTAGGAAATGCGTGAAATTTGGTTGCGGGGGCCGGATTTGAACCGACGACCTTCGGGTTATGAGCCCGACGAGCTACCATGCTGCTCCACCCCGCGTCCGAAATCGTGCGAGATTATAGCCACTTCACTCTCTCGGTACAAGACTGACTGGCTATAATACACCCGGTCACCCGGGTCACTACTTAATTGGTGCCGTGGGCGGGACTCGAACCCGCACACCCTAGAGCACTACCCCCTCAAGATAGCGTGTCTACCAATTCCACCACCACGGCAAAACTCTTACTCGGGAACGTCAGTATCTTTCTTCACTGGCGCTTTGGTCTGCTCAACCTGTTGGGTTTGTTGCAGATTTTCCCATTCACTACCCTGTTTTACCTTGTTGCTGGACATAGAGCCGAGCACCAGGCTGATTACGAAAAACAGAGTAGCCAAAATCGCTGTTGTTCTGGTCAGGAAACTGCCTGAACCACTGGAGCCGAATACAGTATTCGATGCCCCTGCGCCGAACGAGGCGCCCATATCAGCCCCTTTACCTTGCTGAATCATCACCAGACCAATCAGAGCCAGTGAAACCAGCAGATAAACGACCAAAAGAATCTCGTACATTTAACTTGCACCCTTTGCCGCTTCAACAATTCCTAAAAACGCATCGCTATCAAGACTCGCTCTGCCAATCAAGCCGCCGTCTACGTCGGGTTGGGCAAACAAATCTCTCGCATTGCTCGGCGTTACGCTCCCACCATAGATGATCCTAACTTTCTCACCTATTACCGGAGTATCCTCCGCCAAGCGACCACGTATAAAGGAATGAACCTCTTGTGCCTGCTCGGGTGTGGCGCATTTACCTGTACCTACAGCCCAAATCGGCTCGTAGGCGATGATAGCATTATCGAAAGCCATCGCGCCATTTTTCTCTATGACGATATCCAGCTCTTCAGCGATCACCTCGAAGGTTCTTCTCGCCTGCCTAGCCGCCCCTGACTCACCTAAACAGAGGATGGGAATCAAGCCTGCCGCTCTGGCTGCCGCAAACTTCTCTGCGACGATAAAACTGGTCTCACCAAAGAGACGCCTGCGCTCGGAGTGTCCTACCAATACGTAACGACACCCTGCCTCAACCAGCATCTGACACGAGATTTCTCCGGTGTAAGCGCCAGTAGCGTGCTGACTCACATTCTGAGCCCCCAACTTTATCACCTTCTGCTCATTGAGCAGTGAAGCGCTAAAATCGAGATGCACATGGGAAGGACAGAGAACCACATCTACTTTTTCGTCAACACCGCTCAGGCACTGACTCGTAAACTGCTCTAACTGCGACCTACTACCGTGCAGCTTCCAGTTGGCTGCTACAAACGGCTTGCGATGTCCCATCGGCAACTCCCTTGCGAAAGCGGGGCTGATAATATCCAGAGGATGCTCAGCTGACAAGTGCTATTTTTAAATTTTCGAATCGTTTGAACAAGATACAACCAGAGCGGCTAAAAAGCCGCCCTATTTGTTCATTAAAACGCCGACTCGACCTGTTTGGCGATGCGTTGAGCCATGTCACGCACCTGCTGTTCATGTTCGCCTTCGACCATGACCCGGATCAGTGGTTCGGTACCGGATTTACGCAACAGTACGCGACCACGACCAGCCAGCTCCTGTTCCACCTTGGCAACCTCAGCCATGACAGCATCAGCGGCCAGCGGATCCTTGCCTTCGGCAAAACGAACATTGACCAGTACCTGCGGGAACTTGCTCATGCCGGAGCGCAGCTTGGCTAGCGGCATCTCGGCACTACGCATGGCAGTGAGCACCTGCAAAGCGGCCACGATGCCATCACCCGTGGTGGTCTGATCAAGACAGATGATGTGACCGGAGTTCTCGCCACCGATACGCCAGCCCTTCTCTTCCATCATCTCCAGCACGTAGCGGTCGCCTACCTTGGCACGGGCAAATGGGATACCCAGTGTCTGCAACGCCAGTTCCAGACCCATGTTGGCCATCAGGGTACCGACGACACCGCCCTTGAGACGACCGTTGCGCAAGGCATCCCGTGCGATGATATAGAGCACTTCATCACCGTCGATGAGATAGCCGGTATGGTCAACCATGATCAGACGGTCACCGTCACCATCAAAGGCAACCCCCAGATCAGCCTTGCACTCCAGCACCTTGGCAACCAGAGCGTCAGGCGCAGTCGAACCAACACCATCGTTGATATTGAGGCCATCCGGGGCACAGCCCATGGTGATCACTTCAGCACCCAGCTCGCGGAAAACCGACGGCGCAATGTGGTAAGTAGCGCCATGACCGCAGTCCACCACCATTTTCACCCCATCCAGATTCATGTGGGAGGGGAAGGTGCTCTTGCAGAATTCGATATAGCGACCGGCGGCATCATCAATGCGCACCGCTTTACCAAGTTCGGCCGACTCGACACACTTGAGCTCGTGATCCAACTCGGCTTCGATAGCCAGCTCGACATCATCAGGCAGCTTGGTGCCGTCGGCGGAGAAGAACTTGATGCCGTTGTCATAGAATGGATTGTGGGAGGCGCTGATGACGATGCCAGCTTCGGCACGGAAAGTGCGAGTCAGGTAGGCAACCGCCGGGGTGGGCATGGGCCCCATCAGAATGGCCTTAAGGCCTGCCGCAGAGAGGCCCGCCTCCAGCGCAGATTCCAGCATATAGCCAGAGATTCGCGTATCTTTGCCAATCAGCACCTTTTTGGTGCCCTTCTTGGAGAGCACTTTGCCTGCAGCCCAACCCAATTTCATCACGAAGTCAGGGGTGATCGGGTATTCGCCGACTTTGCCGCGCACACCATCTGTGCCGAAATACTTTCTTGCCATTGTCTGTTCTCTTTATTATCTGGAAATAAAATCTTGTCCCGTCATTGCCAGCCAACCGACGCGCAATGCGTCCATGGTCTCCCGTACATCGTGTACCCTGATGATGCGGGCCCCATGCTGCATGCCGATAAGGGCGCATGCCAGACTGCCCGCCAGACGCTCACCCACAGGGCGGTTCAGCAGGTTGCCTATCATAGACTTTCGCGACATCCCCACCAATAGCGGCAAGCCATAATCAAGCAGTTCCTTTTGGGCCGCCAACAGCTGATAGTTGTGTGCAAGGGTCTTGCCAAAGCCATATCCCGGATCCAGCAACAGATCTTCGCGTTGGATCCCGGCTGCCAGACAAGCGGCAATGCGCTGCTCAAAAAAGGCGCGCACCTCTCCGATCAGATCGTCATAATGGGGCTCGACCTGCATGGTTCTCGGCTGCCCCTGCATATGCATCAGGCAGACAGGCACAGCAGCCTCGGCCGCTGCCTGCAGTGCTCCAGGCTCCTGCAGTGCCCGCACATCGTTGATCAGATGGGCTCCCGCCTTGCAACCCTCCCGCATCACAGCAGCTTTGGAGGTATCAAGGGAGATCATCACATCCAGCTCACGGGCCATCTGCTCCACGACAGGAATGACCCTGTCCAGCTCCTCCTGCTCGCTCACATCGGGCGCGCCAGGGCGGGTAGACTCGCCACCGATGTCGATGAGGGTCGCACCGTCAGAGACCATCTGGCGCGCATGGGCCATTGCCCGTTCAAGCTGGTTGAAATTACCACCATCGGAGAAGGAGTCGGGCGTCACATTGAGGATCCCCATCACATGGGGACGATCGAGGGAGAGGCTAAGCCCCTTGCTGGTTAACTGCATTTTCACGTCCATCTGATAAAGAAAAACCCCGGGCAAGCCCGGGGTCTGGAGAGTCACGATTATTTGGCCGGCGCGTCGTTGGCTTTGTCGATAGTGACATCCGCCACCGGTGCAGCCTCATCGGCAGGCTTGGCCTCGGCAGCCACAGTGGAACCGCCTTGCGGGGTATCACCGTGCTCGTCATGCCAGTTGCTCGGAGCACGTACCTCGCGACGAGCCATCAGATCATCGATCTGTTTGGCGTCGATGGTCTCGTACTTCATCAGCGCATCTTTCATGCTGTGCAACACGTCCATGTTATCCAGCAGGATCTGCTTGGAACGGGCATAGTTGCGGTCGATGACCTGCTTGACCTCTGCATCGATAACGCGAGCGGTATCGTCGGACATGTGCTTGGCCTTGGCCATGCTGCGACCAAGGAACACTTCACCATCTTCTTCCGCATAGAGCATCGGGCCGAGACGCTCGGACATACCCCACTGGGTCACCATCTTGCGGGCAATTTCAGTCGCTCGCTCGATGTCGTTGGAAGCGCCAGTAGAAACCTTCTCGGCACCGTAGATCAGCTCTTCTGCCAGACGACCGCCATACAGACTGGAGATCATTGACTCCAGATGCTGCTTGGAGTGGCTCCAGCGATCCTGCTCCGGCAGATACATGGTCACACCAAGCGCACGACCGCGCGGAATGATGGAGACCTTGTAAACCGGGTCATGATCCGGAACCAGACGACCAATGATGGCGTGACCGGCTTCATGATACGCAGTCATCTCTTTTTCGGACTCTTTCATCACCATGGAGCGACGTTCCGCACCCATCATGATCTTGTCCTTGGCTTTCTCGAACTCGGCCATGGAGACCACTCGGCGGCTCTCACGGGCAGAGAAGAGTGCTGCTTCGTTGACCAGGTTGGCCAAGTCCGCACCGGAGAAACCGGGGGTACCACGGGCAATCAGCGCCGGATTTACGTCATCCGCCAACGGAACTTTGCGCATGTGCACTTTCAGGATCTGCTCGCGACCACGGACATCCGGCAGACCGACCACAACCTGACGGTCGAAACGGCCCGGACGCAGCAGTGCCGGATCCAGTACGTCAGGACGGTTGGTGGCAGCGATGACGATGATGCCTTCATTGCCTTCAAAGCCATCCATCTCGACCAGCATCTGGTTAAGGGTCTGCTCACGTTCATCGTGACCACCACCCAGACCGGCGCCACGCTGACGACCGACCGCATCAATTTCATCGATGAAGATGATGCAGGGGGATGATTTCTTGGCCTGTTCGAACATGTCACGCACTCGGGAGGCACCGACACCAACGAACATCTCCACAAAATCGGAACCGGAGATGGTGAAGAACGGCACCTTGGCCTCGCCCGCAATGGCCTTGGCCAGCAAGGTCTTACCGGTACCGGGAGGACCAACCAGCAGCACACCGGTCGGGATCTTGCCGCCCAGTTTCTGGAATTTACTCGGGTCGCGCAGATAGTCGACCAGCTCCTTCACCTCTTCCTTGGCTTCATCACAACCTGCAACGTCCGCAAAGGTGGTCTTGATCTGATCTTCGCTCATCAGGCGCGCCTTGCTCTTGCCAAACGACATGGCACCCTTGCCACCGCCGCCCTGCATCTGACGCATGAAGAAGACCCAGACACCGATCAGCAGCAGCATCGGGAACCAGGAGATAAAGATAGAGGTCAACAGAGACGGCTCTTCCGGCTTCTCGCCCATCACTTTGACATTGTGATTGAGCATGTCGTTGAGCAGCTGGGGATCCGGCGCAGGGATGATGGTGGTGAATCGTTCACCAGTACGCTTGACGCCATTAATGACCTTACCGTCCATCCGCACTTCACGGATCTGCTCTTGGGTCACCTCTTTAACGAAGCTGGAATAGTCCAGCTGGCGACTGGTGGTATCGCTGGGGCTGAAGCTATTGAACACCGACATCAAAACGACGGCGATGACCAGCCACAGGATTAAGTTTTTCGCCATGTCACTCAAATCAGTAACCTCGCAGACTGACAGTTAACGATGAAGGTTAGGGTACTACAGTTTAAAACCGGTAGCCACAATGTAGACTTCCCGTGAACGAGCGCGGGACGAGTCTGGTTTACGAATTTTGACAGTGGTGAAAAGTTGACGAATTTCATTGAGATAGGCATCAAACCCCTCCCCCTGAAACACTTTCACCACGAAACTGCCGTCAGCTCGTAATACCTGATTGCACATATCCAGCGCCAGTTCGACCAGATACATGGAACGTGCCTGATCCACCTGCTGGGTACCGCTCATGTTTGGCGCCATGTCGGACATGACGACATCCACCTTGTCCGGGCCGACCCGTTCCAGCAGCGCGCTCAGTACAGCTTCCTCCCGAAAGTCGCCCTGAAGGAAATCGACACCAGCGATGGAATCCATAGGCAGAATATCGCAAGCGATCACCCGGCCCTTGTCACCGACCTGGTCGATGGCGAACTGTGACCAGCCCCCTGGGGCCGCCCCCAGATCTACCACCGTCATGCCCGGCTTGAGCAGTTTGTCCTTGCCCTGGATCTCGTCGATCTTGAACACGGCACGGGATCTCAGTCCCAACTTCTGGGCTTTTTTGACGTATTGATCGTCAAAATGCTCTTTTAACCAGCGGGTTGAACTGGGGGAATGTTTTTTCTGGGTCATGATAATCGACTTTAAAAAACCACAAGGGTTATTAGTATTAAGGGCTAAGTGGGGGTAGAATACGCCCCTTTCAACCCTGACTTATGAAGAAATTGCGATGATTCTCAACAACAAACAGAAACAGTACCTCAAGGGCCTTGCCCACAGCCTCAAACCTGTCGTCCTGCTGGGTCAGCATGGTCTGACCGAAGGCGTACTGGCCGAGATCGATCTGGCACTGAACCATCACGAGCTGATCAAGGTTAAGGTTGCCTCTGAAGATCGCGAGATGAAACAACTGGTTATGGATGCCATTGTCCGTGAGACCGGTTCAGTCAAAGTACAGAGCATGGGCCATGTGCTGACCATTTATCGTCAGGCCAACGAACCCAAAATCCAGCTGCCCCGCAAGTAAAAGGAAAGAGCATTGCTCTTTCCTTATTCCACTTCTTCCCGAGTCGCTTGCCAAAGTAGTCGCAAAGCCCTTAACCTGCGATGAATACTTCCGGACACGCATTATGGCTCACCATCCTATTCTGACCGACGATGAGCTGGCCATGCTGCGGGACTTGGGGAGCAATCAGGACGCCCATGTTCTGAGTGGTCACCTCGATGCCCCCATGCTTGGCTTGTTGCAAAAAGCCGACCACCTTGTACTCGAAGCCCGCTTTGCAGGCCATCAGCTGAGATTTCCCCTGACCTTTACCCAAGGGGAAGATGGCTTCGTCGAGCCCCGGTTATCTGCACCGGTCATCAGGGAGCTGGGGTTTGCGCAACCGCGCGCCTGGCGTCTTGCCCAAAAAGCCAAGCTTTGCAGCGAGTTCGGCCTGTTTCAGGTACTCAGCCTCTCCCTTAATGGACTCATAGTGGAAAATTTGCCAATCGACATGGTGGCCGATACCCCCATCAACGGCGAGCTCTGTATCGAGCAAGAGGCCCCTCTTCCACTGCAGGGACGACTGGTAAGGCGCATCAAAGCCAATGCCGACCATGCCACTTGGGCGCTGAGCTTTCAAATGAGCGAGAGCAACATCGAACGGCTGCGCCACTGGCTGTTCCAGCGCCATCAAGACGCCTTTACCGAGGCGTATCTGTCCTGATTTTTATCAACAATCATATAGATAAAGACAAACAGGGGAGCTCCAGCCCCCCTGTTTCATCGTATGTAGCATTCGCTTAGATATAAGCGACTTCCAGTACTTCGTATTCCACATCGCCAGCAGGGGTCTTGACGATTGCGACATCGTCCACTTCCTTGCCAATCAGGGCTCGGGCAATGGGGGAGTTGACAGAGATGAGGTTCTGTTTGATATCAGCCTCATCGTCACCCACGATGCGGTAAACCACCTCTTCCTCTGTCTCGCTCTTGAGCAGAGTCACCGTCGCGCCAAAAATAACGCGGCCGTTGTTGGTCATCTTGGTGACATCGATCACTTGCGCATTGGAGAGCTTGGCTTCAATCTCCTGAATGCGACCTTCACAGAACCCCTGCTGCTCGCGAGCGGCATGGTATTCGGCGTTTTCCTTAAGATCGCCGTGCTCACGGGCATCGGCAATCGCTTCGATAATCTGGGGACGAAGCTCGGTCTTGAGATAATCGAGCTCTTCGCGCAGCTTCTCAGCGCCGCGAACAGTCATCGGAGTATGATTCATAGTCGAAACCTGGGTTGCTTGAAAATAGAAACTGCGGCCATCTGCAAGGATGGCCGCAGCAATCGGTTCGGATGAGGCATCTTAATATGAAGCCAACACAAAATCCACGTCAGCCCCTTGATGCAGATCCCACTTGCATCATCGACATTCCCCTCGCTTACTTCCCTTCCGGTACGGAAATTGGGGCCGAAACGGTCGGTTTGCCCTGCATGATGGCGATCTCGACCCGCCGGTTCATCCGACGATTTTCCGGGGTGGTATTGGGCACCAATGGCTGGGAATCCGCCATCCCCTGCACCACCAGTCGCCCCTGATCAAAACCGGGGACCTTCAGCATCTGGTGCGCCACCGCCACCGCCCGCTGCGATGACAACTCCCAGTTGGACTGGAACAGCTCATCTTCGGTCGCCACGTTGTCGGTGTGACCGGAGATGGTGATTTCACCCGGCACATCCTTGAGCAGGGTCGCGACCTTGCGAATGACTGGCCAGAACTGGGGTTGCAGAAATGCCGAACCGGCCGGGAACGACGCTTTTTCCCTGATCCGGATGATGATCTGCTGGCCCAGCGCCTCAATTTCGATGGCACCGTCCTGGATCTGATCTTTCATCTGCTCGGCGAGGGCTTTGGCCAGGGTATTGGACTGTTCTTGCGCCTTCTTCGCATCCTGCGCGGTATCGCCCCCCGTCTGTTTGCCATCACTCTTGTCCTGACCACCGGCCTGATCCGCCTCACCGGGCAGAAACTCCAGTTCGGTCTGGGTCATATCGATGGTCTGCTGCATCACGGTATCAATCGGCGTGGGCTCAGGGCGACCGGGCCTGAACTCCTGGGCAATCACCGAGGTTCCCTTGGGAATATCTTTCACCTCAAGGATGTTCTGCACTCCGAAAGCATTCTTCATAGAGCCCGCGATCTGCTTGAACTTGAGTACGTCCATCTCGGCAAAGGAGAGCAGCAGCACGAAGAAGCACATCAGCAGCGACATCAGGTCGGCAAAGGTGCCCATATAGGCAGGAAGACCGGGGGGGGGACATTTGCAATCAGACATGGTACCTACTCCGCGCCGGTATTGCGTTTGGACTGGCTCAGATAGTTCTGCAGCATGGACTGGATCACCCGCGGGTTCTGACCATCCTGAATCCCCATTATGGCATCAAGGATCAGGGTACGACTGAGCTTCTCCTCCCCGCTGCGCAGCTCCAGCTTGTCAGCAATAGGAATAGCGATCATGTTGGCCTCAATCGCTCCGTACAGGGTGGTCAGCAAGGCCACCGCCATCGCCGGACCGATCGACTTGGGGTCACTCATATTTGACAACATGGCCACCAGGCCCACCAACGTACCTATCATCCCCATCGCTGGGCCCAGATCCCCAAGGGTACGGAAGACCTTGATGGCAATGACATGGCGCTCGGCTGTCAGGTCGATATCCTTTTCCATCACGGCACGCACCACTTCGGCATCGTGACCATCAACCAGCATGTCGATCCCTTTTTTCATAAATGCATTGGGGATCTCTGCAGCCTCCAGTGCCAGAAAGCCACCTTTGCGAGCCGCGTCAGCCAGTTCAACGGCTTTGGCGATCAGGTCGTCGAGCTTGTCGCCCTTGTACATAAAGGCTTTGCCCGCCACCTTGAAAGCCAGAAAAAACTGCCCGATATTGAACTTCATCATGGCGATGAAGATTGAGCCAAGAATAGTGATATAGACCGATGGCATATCGATAAACATGCTCAACGAGCCACCAAGGATCATGCCGTAAATCACGACACCAAATCCTAAAACGATACCTAACAAGCTCCCTAGATCCACATCCCTACTCCTGTCACCGGTTCTTATGCCTAATTATAGTTTGTTGAATTTTCTGCTATTGCGACCCTAGCGGCAAGCATGCATCCACTGAGAATGATGGCTCATTATCGGCCAGTTTAGCGAGAGTTTGAGGGGGCAATGCTTTTCTGCCTCCCCCCTGTGGACGGTCGATGTTAATATAAGCCGATTTTTTCAATCCCCGAGGATGGACATGGCCAGTAAAAAAATCGACCGTCTGAGTTTTGATGCCACTCTGGAAGAGCTGGAAACCATCGTTCATCAGCTGGAACAAGGTTCCCTACCCCTGGAAGAGGCACTCAAGCAGTTCGAGCAGGGCGTTCATCTGGTTCGGGCCGGTCAGCAGAAGCTGGAACTGGCCGAACAGAAGATCCAGATCCTGCTCAGTCAAGCCGATGGCAGTGACCAGCTCGCCCCCTTCCAGCCAGAACAAGGAGAGGAGTGAGTGGCGCTGGACCATTTTTCCCGTCTGCATCGTCAGCGTATTGACGACTGTCTGTCAGCACAACTTGAATCCTTGCCCGCCATGGCGCCGCGCCTGCGCGATGCCATGAGTTATGGCTTGCTGCTGGGCGGCAAGCGGGTTCGCCCGTTTCTGGTCTACGCGGTCGGCGAGATGCTGGGCGTCAAGAGCGAACTGCTGGATGGCCCCGCGGCTGCCGTGGAGTGCATCCACGCCTACTCCCTGCTGCACGATGACCTGCCCGCCATGGATAACGACGACCTGCGTCGTGGTCAGCCAACCGTTCACAAGGCGTTTGACGAAGGAACCGCCATTCTGGCCGGTGATGCGCTGCAGACGCTGGCGTTCTCCATTCTGGCCGATCACCCCATGCCCGACTCCTTGATGGCCAACCGGGTGCGGATGCTGAGTACCCTCGCCCGCGCCTCCGGCTATCTGGGTATGTGTGGTGGTCAGGCACTGGACCTGCAGGCTGAAGGGCGCCAGATCACGCTTGCCGAACTGGAGCAGGTACACCGCCACAAGACCGGTGCGCTGATTGAGTGCGCCGTGGCGCTCGGCGCCCTGTGCAAAGCCGATGTCGATGACGCAACCCTGATTGCCCTGCAAACCTATGCCGCCGCGATTGGCCTCGCCTTTCAGGTGCAGGATGACATCCTCGACATCACAGGTGATACCGCCACCCTGGGCAAGCCGCAAGGTTCTGACCTGGCGCTGGAGAAAAGTACCTATCCGGCCCTGCTCGGACTCGAAAATGCCCGTGAGCTGGCTCGCGAACTGCATGGGAAAGCCTTAACAGCCCTGCAATCCTTGCCCTACAATACCGACATTCTGGAAGCGTTTGCCGATTACATCATCGAGCGAACCCACTAAACGCTGGATAACAGTAACAATATGAGCGTTGATATTAGCAATTTCCCCAACCTGGCCCTCGCGGACACTCCGGTCGAGCTGCGTTCCTTGCCCAAAGATCGGCTGCCGGTGCTGTGCAACGAGCTGCGCGAATATCTGCTGCGCTCTGTCAGCCGCTCCAGCGGACACTTTGCCTCCGGTCTCGGCACGGTCGAACTGACCGTGGCCCTGCACTACGTCTACAACACCCCGTTCGATCGGCTGATCTGGGATGTGGGCCATCAGGCCTATCCCCACAAGATCCTGACCGGGCGCCGTGACCAGATCCACACCATCCGGCAGAAAGATGGCCTGCACCCCTTCCCCTGGCGCGGCGAGAGCGAGTACGACGTGCTCTCCGTCGGCCACTCCAGCACCTCCATTGGTGCGGCGCTCGGTATGGCGGTCGCCGCCGAGAGTGAAGGGCTGGGTCGCAAGGTGGTAGCGGTAATTGGTGATGGTGCCATTACCGCAGGGATGGCCTTTGAAGCGCTCAACCACGCCGGCGATGTCCATAAAGACATGCTGGTGATCCTCAACGACAACGAGATGTCCATCTCCGAGAATGTCGGGGCGCTCAACAACCATCTGGCCCGGGTCATGTCCGGCAAGCTCTACACCACCATCCGCGAAGGCGGCAAGAAGGTGCTGGCCGGTCTGCCGCCGGTCAAGGAGCTGGCCAAGCGGGCCGAAGAGCACCTCAAGGGGATGGTGGTGCCCGGCACCCTGTTCGAGGAGTTCGGCTTCAACTACATCGGCCCCATCGACGGTCACGATATAGAAGCGCTGGTCGAGACCCTGCGCAACATGCGCAATCTCAAGGGTCCGCAGTTGCTGCACGTCAAAACCAAGAAGGGCAAGGGTTACGAGCCGGCGGAGAAAGACCCCATCGGTTATCACGCTGTGCCCAAGTTCAATCCTGACGAGTGTTCCCTGCCGAAAGCGAGCGCCGCCAAACCCACCTTCTCCGCCATCTTTGGCCAATGGCTGTGCGACATGGCCGCCAAAGACGAGAAGCTGGTCGGCATCACCCCTGCCATGCGCGAAGGCTCCGGTCTGGTGAAATTCAGCCAGCAGTATCCGGATCGCTACTTCGATGTGGCCATTGCCGAGCAACATGCAGTCACGTTCGCTGCCGGTCTTGCCATCGCCGACAAGAAGCCAGTGGTGGCCATCTATTCGAGCTTTCTGCAGCGCGCCTACGATCAGGTGATCCACGACGTGGCGCTGCAAGATCTGCCGGTGCTATTCGCCATCGACCGGGCCGGTCTGGTGGGCGCCGACGGCCCGACCCATCAGGGAGCGTTCGACATCAGCTTCCTGCGCACCGTGCCCAACATGGTGGTGATGACGCCATCTGACGAGAACGAGTGCCGCCAGATGCTCTATACCGGCTATCTTCAGCAAGGCCCTGTCGCCGTGCGTTACCCCCGCGGCAGCAGTCTGAGCGATTCCCCCATCTCGTCAGAGATGCAGGCACTGGAGCTCGGCAAGGGACGTATCCTGCGAGAGGGCAAAGGCACCGCTATTCTGGCCTTTGGTACCCTGCTGCACCACGCGAAAGCGGCCGCAGAGGCACTGGATGCCACCCTGGTGGACATGCGCTTCGTCAAACCGATAGATGAGGCGCTGGTGCTGTCGCTGGCAGCCAGCCACGATCAGTTTGTCACTCTGGAAGACAACGCCATCATGGGCGGCGCCGGTTCGGCTGTGAACGAACTGCTGATGCACAGCAAGCAGTGCAAGCCGGTGCTCAACCTCGGCCTGCCGGATCGCTTCGTCGAACAGGGCACCCAGCAGGAGATCTATGCCCTGCTCGGTCTGGACGATGCAGGCATCCAGCGCAGCATCGAAAGCTGGCTGCAAGCCTGATAACGCTTAAAGCTATCAAGCAAAAGAAGGGCGCCTCACTGGCGCCCTTTTTATTTTGTGTTTCTGACCTAGATTACCCTTTGTAGATCTTGGGGTTAAACACATCCCGCAGCCAGTCACCCAACAGGTTGATGACCAGCACCAACACCACCAGGCAGATGCCCGGGAAGGCGGTGATCCACCAAGAGCCGGAGAAGATGTAGTTGAAGCCGACGCTGATAAGCGAACCGAGCGAGGGCTGATCAACCGGCATTCCCAGACCGAGGAAGGAGAGTGCCGCCTCGCTCATGATGGCGTTGGCCACCTGCACGGTGGAGATCACCAGAATGGGCGACAAACAGTTGGGCAGAATGTGGCGGAACATGATGCGCGGGGCACGGAATCCCATCACCTTGGCTGCTTCCACATACTCCTTCTTCTTCTCCGCCAGCACAGAGGCGCGCACGGTACGGGCATACTGCGGCCACTCGGCGATACCGATGATCACCACCAGCATCATGATGGCGAACTTCGAGTAGAACTCGGAGCCAAAGGTTGCCTGAAATATGGCGGAGATGATGATCGCCACCATCATGGTGGAGAACGACAACTGCACATCGGCAAAGCGCATCAGCAGGTTGTCGATGCGGCCACCGAAGTAACCGGCAATCAGACCGATGACGATACCGAGCACCAGCTGCAGCGCCACCGCAAACAGACCGATAGTGAGGGAGATACGGGCGCCATAGAGGATGGTGCTCCAGATATCCCGCCCCTGGTTGTCGGTACCGAGCCAGAAGCGCTCCTCGCCGCCTTCGAGCCAGGAGGGGGGCAACTCGGCATCCATCAGATCAAAACTGGTCTGGTCATAGACGTTGTGCGGAGCGAGCCAGGGCGCCAGCAGCGCCGCCAGCACGAACACCACAAACACCGCAAAGCTGAACATGGCTACCTTGTCCCGCAGGAAGTAGTAGACGATGTCAGAGTTCTTGAATCGTGCCCAACGGCTTGGGCTTGCAGTTACAGCATTAGTCATGCGCTTACCCCTTGGCAGTCAGGTTAACGGTCGGGTTGATCAACCCGTAGAGCAGGTCGACCAGGGTATTGGTCACCACGAAGATCAATCCCACGAAGATGACGTAGGCGGTGATCAGCGGGGTATCGACCCTGTGGATCGCTTCAAGAAACAGGAAGCCGGTACCCGGCCACTGGAACACACTCTCGGTCAGAATGGTGTAGGCCACCATGGTGCCGATCTGCACCCCGCCGACGGTAATGACCGGCAGCATGGTGTTTTTGAGGGCGTGCTGATAGTAGACCTTGTTGTTATCCAGCCCTTTGGCGCGGGCGAATTTGACGTACTCGGAGGAGAGCTGCTCCAGCATCTCGGAGCGCACCAGCCGGATAAACAGCGGCAGCATGATGGAAGAGAGCGACACCGCCGGCAGGATCAGGTGCAGGATGCCGTCCCAGGTGAAGAAGCCCGACTCCCAGCCCAGCAGGTTACGGGTCTCGCCGCGGCCATAGGCCGGCAGCCAGCCCAGCTGGATGGAGAAGAGATACATCAGCATGATGGCGGTCAGGAACACCGGGATCGAAATGCCGATACTGCTCCCCGCCATGATGATCTTGGTGGGAATGCTGCGCGGGCGGATCGCCGAATAGACACCGAGTGGAATGGAGACCACCACGATGATGAGCGCGGCGGCAAACACCAGCTCAAGGGTAGCCACCAGCTTGTCGAGGATCACCTCGAGAGCGGGTCGCTTGAAGAAATAGGAGGTGCCCAAATCCCCATGCACCGCATTTTTCAAAAAGCGGCTGTATTTGATGAGGAAGGGATCGTTAAGGCCCATCTTCTCGCGCAACTCGTGACGCTGGGCTTCGGAGACGGATTGTCCCACCAGCTCGCGCAACGGGTCACCCAGGTTGTCCTGGATGGAGAAGGCGACCAGGCTGATGACGAACATCACTATCACGGCCTGATAGAACCGTTTCAGCAGGAATGTAAACATGCTTGTCCTTCTACGTGGCCTGTGTCGTGGCACAGGCTTCTGTTAGTGGGCGGAGTGGCCAGCTGACCACCCCGCCCCGTCCTTCCTTGCGACGTTCTCTTACTTGCTGACCACCAGGTCACCCAGGTAAGGGAAGTTCATCACGTTGACCACCGGCTTGATATCGACGTTCTTCTTGGCGCCATAGGCCAGATCTTCCCAGTGCAACGGCACATAGGCAGCATCTTCGATCACCATGGCCTCGACCTTCTTCAGCATCTCGGCACGCTTGGCCGGATCGGTCTCGGCGTTGGCATCCATCACCAGCTTGTCAGCTTCGGCGTTGGCATAACCGGCGCAGTTGTACTGGCCCATACCGGTCTTGGCATCCTTGGTGAAGGTCAGGAACTCGAAGAAGTTCGCAGTATCTTCGGTGTCGGAGTGCCAACCGATCATCTGCATGTCCGCGGCACACTTGTCAAACTCGGGCCAGTACTGGGCTACCGGCATGGTCTTCAGATCCACCTTGATGTTGATCTTGGCCAGCATGGCAGAGACCGCCTGGGCAATCTTGACGTCGTTGACGTAGCGGGCCGCGGGGGCAATGAAGGTCATCTTGAAGCCTTTCTCGTAACCGGCCTCTTTCATCAGCTCCTTGGCCTTGGCCAGATCATATTGGGGCACCAGCGCCTCGTTGTGACCGGCATAGCCTTTCGGGCTCAACTGGCCAGCAGGGGTACCGAAACCCTTGTTGATCTTCTCGACGATACCCACCTGGTTGATGGCGTAGTTGATCGCCTGACGCACGCGCTTGTCTTTCAGCGCCGGATTGGTGTTCTGGTTCAGCTCGATGATGATGGCACGGGTACCGGACAGGGTAACCAGCTGAGAGTCCTTGCCATTCTTCACGCGCTCCAGATCGTTCGGCGCAACCGGATAGATCATGTCCACGTCGCCACCCAGCAGGGCTGCAACACGGGTCGCATCTTCCTTGATCGGCACCACGGTCAGGTTCTCGACGTTACCCTTGGAGGCCTTGTCCCAGTAGTTGGCGTTGCGGGCATAATCGAGCTTCACACCCTGCTCGCGGAACTTGACGGTGAACGGGCCAGTACCGGAGACGTGGGTAGAGGCAAAGGAGTCGCCATTCTTGACGATCTCGGCCTTGTCTTTGCCCGCTTCGGTCTTGCCGGTGTAGAACTTGGAGTCCATCGGGAAGATGTAGGTGACGGTCTGCAGCACCAGCGGGAAGGGCTTCGCGGTAATCAGATCGACGGTGTAGTCATCGACCTTCTTCACTTCGCTGATGGGATCGAAGATCGCCTTGAAGTCGACGGAGGATTTCAGGCGGTTGACGGTCCACACCACGTCGTCAGCGGTGAAGTCGTTACCGGAGTGGAACTTGACCCCTTTGCGCAGGTGGAAGCGGACGGTCTTATCGTCAATACGCTCATACTTCTCGGCCAGACGGGGCTCGAACTGCAGGTCCTGGGTGTAACGCATCAGGGGATCGAATACCAGGTGCGACATCTCCAGGGTCTGACCGGAGAGCTGCTCCTGCGGATCCAGCGAAGTGGCGTCAGAGGCGACACCCACCTTGATATCAGCGGCTGAGACACTGAAGGCGAAACCGGCGGCAAACAGCGCCAGGGCAATCTTGGACAATCCTTTCTTCATCTTGTTCTCCATGCTTTTGGCTTTCTTATGACACTTTTTTTGACAAGCAGACCGGCGCACCGGCGCTCTCCTAGCTTGCGATTTCCAGCCCCTCGCGGGACATTCCCTTGAACTCCGGCATGAGGGAGATCAGCTTGCGGCTGTACTCATGCTCGGCATTGGTAAAGAGTTTCTCGGTCTCGGCCACTTCCACCAGATGACCGTGCTGCATCACCCCGATGCGGTCGCACATCTGGCGGATCACCGGCAGATCGTGGCTGATAAACAGCATGGTGAGCTTGAGCTCCTGCTGCAGATCCTTGAGCAGGTTGAGGATCTGGGCCTGCACCGACACATCCAGCGCCGAAGTCGGCTCGTCGCAGATGAGAAAGCGCGGGCGAGTGGCCAGGGCGCGGGCAATGGAGATGCGCTGGCGCTGACCGCCGGAGAACTCGTGGGGATACTTGACCCCGGCACCACGGCCGAGACCCACGTGATCCAGCAGATCGCCGACAATCCCCTCAATCTGGCTCTCGCTGCTCGCCAGCTGATGGAAGCGGATCGGCTCGGCAATGATGTCGCGCACCTTCATCCGCGGGTTCATCGACGAATAGGGGTTCTGGAACACCATCTGCATCTGGCGGCGCAGCGGGCGACGCTCGCGCTCGCTCTTGAGGGCGGTCAGATCGATCCCTTCGAAGAAGATTTTGCCGGTATCAGGCGGATAGAGACCGGTGATGGCGCGGGCAATGGTCGATTTACCGGAGCCCGACTCCCCCACCAGACCGAAGGTCTCCCCTTCGAAGATCTCGAAGCTGATGTTGTTGCAGGCGCGCACATACTGGCGGCGGCTCGGGAAGATGGAGTCCTTGGTGACGAACTTCAGATCGACGTTCTCCACCCGCAGCAGTGCCCCTTCATAGGCACGCTCGTCCTGACTCTGGCCGAGCCAGTGGGTCTTGAGGTCGATATTGGTATCCGGCGCACTGGCATCCTCGATATAGGAGACCAGCGGGAAACGCACCAGCTTCACATCGGAGCGGGGTACCGCCGAGATGAGGCTGCGGGTATAGGGGTGATTGGGGCTGCCCAGTACCTGTTCGGTCAGGCCGAACTCCACCAGATCGCCGCGATACATCACCGCCACCTTGTCGGTAACGTTGGAGACCACGCCCATGTCGTGGGTCACCAGCATGCAGCCCACCTGACGCTCTTTGCAGAGGGCGCGGATAAGCTGGAGGATCTGATCCTGAATGGAGACGTCGAGCGCCGTAGTCGGTTCATCGGCGATGATCAGCTCCGGATCGCAGGAGAGCGCAATGGCGATAACCACCCGCTGACGCATGCCACCGGAAAACTGGTGCGGATACTGTTTGATGCGCAGCTCCGGCTGCGGAATACCCACCGCCCCCATCAGCTCCAATGCCTTGGCAAAAGCGGCTTCGCGAGAGAGGTCGGTATTGGCCAGAATGGTCTCCACCAGCTGATGCTCAACGGTGAACAGCGGGTTGAGGGAGGTCATGGGGTCCTGGAAGATGAACCCGATACGGGAGCCACGGATGGCCCGCATCTCGTTTTGGCTCTTGCCGGAGATGAGCTCGCCATTGAGATAGATATCGCCACGGGCGATGCGACCCGGCGGGCTCAGGAGATCGATAACGGCGTTGCCGATGGTGGACTTGCCGGCGCCGGATTCACCGACCACTCCGACAATCTCACCCTTTTCGATAGAGAAAGAGAGATCCTTCACCGCGGCCAGCACCCCGTAGCGGGAGGGGTACTCGATCCGCAAGTTCTTTACTTCGAGCAAGGACATGTTTACCTCTGCGGGGGACATCCGTCCCAAATAATTCGTCCGTAAATCAGCCGCAGATGCCGGTTGTTACCTTGGGCAATATTTGCTCAATCCATGAGGCAGCGAAACCAGCGATCCGGGCGGGTTTTTTGCATTTTTTTGGAATAACCCGCGAGTAACTTAGACGGTTTGACCACGGGTGTAAATGATTGAGTTATACAATTCCGCAATGTTTTGTGCAGATAACCACCAATTCGGCAGAGATAAATGATGATTTTCATCACACAAATGGCCGGTGCGTCCGTACTTCTATTGGTATCATTACTTTAATTTCAACAACAACGCAACAAGCAGCATTTATCACTATTTCCAAAACAATCACCAGCCCCGAATGAGTAGTGAATATTTATGTGAAATGGATGATAAACGGCAGCATATGCCGATGAATGAAAATTAAGCAGATATAAATCGGGGGATGCCAGAACGGTCATCCCCCGGAAGGTGGCTTTCAACCGAGCCAGAATGCCAGTAATTGCATACAAAACAGGGCGAACAGGCCGGCGATCAGATCGTCCAGCATGATGCCCAGGCCACCGTGGATCCGGCGATCAAACCAGGAGATGGGCCAGGGCTTGAGCACATCAAACAACCGGAACAGCGCGAAGCCCGCCACCACCCACTCCCAACCGGCTGGCGCGGCGATCATGGTGACGCCAAAACCGATCACCTCGTCCCAGACGATGGCGCCGTGATCCGGCATGCCGATGGCATCGGTGGCGCTCTGGCAGATACGAATACCGACCACAAACCCAACCGCCAGCAAGGCGATAAACCAATAGGTCGGCAGACCGCTCACCAGCAGATAGAGCGGAATCGCCGCCAGGGTGCCCATGGTGCCCGGCGCCTTGGGGCTGAGACCGGAACCAAACCCCACCGCCAAAAAATGAAGCGGATTTTTCAGATCCAGTCGTGTCAGCTCGGGCTTTATCCTGAACAAACTCATGCGAAGTGATCCCACCCTTTCAGTTGCAGCTCGACCGCTTGGTCGCCACGCAGGTAGTCGATGCCCGGCTCGCCCGCCACGATGCGGCCGATGCGGCTGAACTTGACCCCGCTGTGGGCCAACGCCGTATCGAGCGCGCCGCGATGCTCCTCCGGTACGGTAAAGCAGAGCTCGTAGTCATCGCCACCGGCCAGCGCCAGTTGCCACGCCTCCTGCTCGCTCACCGCATCCTGCAGCACCGGCGAGAGTGGCAGCAGATCGAGATCGATCTGGGCCCGCACACCGGAGGCCTTGAGGATATGGCCGAGATCCGATGCCAGCCCGTCGGAGAGATCCAGTGCACTGCCCGCCAGCCCGCGCAGCGCCTGACCGGCCAGAATGCGGGGATGGGGGTGGTCGAGCCGTGGCAGCACGGCGGCCAACTGGTTCTCGTTGAGGGTGCGTTTGCCCAGCAGGTGGGAGAGCGCCAGCGCGGCATCACCCAGAGTGCCGGTCACATAGATGCCGTCACCGGCTTTGGCACCGCTGCGCATCAGGGCGCGACCGGCAGGCACCGACCCCTTCACCGAGATGGTGATGGAGAGCGGCCCGCGGGTCATGTCTCCGCCCACCAGCGCCACATTGTAGTACTCGGCCAGCTCCAGAAACCCTTCGGCAAAACCGGCGACCCAACCTTCGTTAATGGCAGGCAGGGTCAGCGCCAGCGACACCCAGCGCGGCTCGGCCCCCATGGCGGCGAGATCGGAGAGATTGACCGCCAGCGCCTTGTAGCCGAGATCCACCGGATCCATGTCGGGAAAGAAGTGTACGCCGCTCACCAGAGTGTCGGTGCTCACCGCCAGCTGGGTATCGGGGGGCAGGGTCAGCAGGGCACAGTCATCTCCAGGGCCCATCACCACGTCCTTGCGGGCGTGGGGGACCTTGAAGTACTTATCAATCAGCTCAAATTCACCCATACAGTAAAAAGCCAGCAATAAGCTGGCTCCTCTCTTAGATGCTGACGGACAGCAGGATCAACGCTTGTTCAGCGACTTGATCACCTTGTCCAGTACACCGTTGACAAACTTGTGGCTGTCATCGGCAGCAAAAGCTTTGGCCAGCTCGATCGCTTCGTTGATGACCACGCGCGGCGGTACATCATCACGACGGGTCAGCTCGTAGGTCGCCAGACGCAGGATCGCCTTGTCCACCATGTCCACTTCTTCCAGCGGACGGGAAAGGAAAGGTGCAAACACCTTGTCCAGCTCGCTGCAGTGGAGGGCTACCCCGAACAGCAGATCGCGGAAATAGTTCAGGTCTACACCCTTGGTGTCCTGATCGATCTTGAACTGCTCTTCGATGTCACCCACGTTAGCCTTGGTCATCTGCCACTGGTAGATGGCCTGGGTGGCGCAATGGCGGGCTTTACGGCGCTCAGACGGTTTCAATGTACTTCTCCTCGTTACACGTCCAGTTCTTTCAGGACGTTGATCATTTCGAGCGCTGCCAGTGCAGCCTCTGCACCCTTGTTACCCGCCTTGGTACCTGCACGCTCGATGGCTTGTTCAATGTTTTCAGTGGTCAGCACACCGAAGGCAACGGGAATTTCATATTCCATCATTACCTGGGCCATGCCCTTGCTGTTCTCGTTTGCCACCAGGTCGAAGTGGTAGGTACCGCCACGGATGACAGTACCGACCGCCACGATGGCGTCGTATTGACCACTCTTGGCCAGCTTCTTGATGACCAATGGCATTTCAACCGCGCCCGGCACTTTTACCAGTGTCAGGTTGCTGTCCTGCACTTGACCTTGACGCTTCAGTACGTCCACCGCGCCGTTCACCAGACTGTCGTTGATGAAGCTGTTGAAACGGGCAACAACAATAGCAATGCGCGCCTCAGGAGCGGCGATATTTCCTTCGATAACCTTCATTGGAAATCCTGTATCTGTGCAATCAAAAGGGCCGGAGTCAAAAGTGCGCACATTCTAGCACAACAGACCCACGACAAAAACCATGGCCGCAATAGACGGCCATGATCGCGATTTAACCAGTCCGGCGCGCTTACTCGCCGGTAAATTCCACGACTTCCAGACCGAAACCGCCCGGAAGGGGATGGTACTTCTCTGGTGGAGCTTTACTCGCCGACGTACTCAACCACTTCCAGACCGAAACCACCGAGGGCATGGTACTTCTTCGGCGAGCTCAACAGGCGCATCTTGCTCACGCCAAGGGCCTTGAGGATCTGGGAACCGACACCCACCCGGCGCGAGGTGCCCTGCCACTTGGCTCCTTCCGGTGCCAACCCCTTGTCAGCGGCTTCAAAGCCCTTGACCCGGGCCAGCAGCTCGGCGCCGTGTGCTTCCGCTCCCAAGATCACCAGCACGCCGCCTTCGTCAGCGATGCGGGCCATGGATTTAGGCAGCGGCCAGCTGCGTGCTGCATGGCGGTCGGTCAGCAGCAGATCGCTCAGCACATCGTGCAGGTGGACGCGCACCAGGGTCGGCTGATCAGCCTGCACCTCACCCTTTTTCAGGGCGAAGTGAACCTGATTGTCGATGGTGTCGCGGAAGGTGATGAGGTCAAACTCGCCAAACTCGGTGGGCAGCTTGCACTCGGCCACCTTCTCGACCGTGGTCTCGTGCTGGTTGCGGTACTCGATAAGGTCGGCGATGGTGCCAAGCTTGATGCCGTGCTCCTCGGCGAACAGCTCCAGATCCGGACGGCGCGCCATGGTGCCATCTTCGTTGAGGATCTCGACGATGACGGCGGCAGGCTCGAAACCGGCCAGACGGGCCAGATCGCAGCCCGCTTCGGTGTGGCCGGCACGGGTCAGCACGCCGCCATCCTGCGCCATCAGCGGGAAGATGTGGCCCGGCTGCACCAGATCGGCTGCCTTGGCATTGGGCGCCACTGCCGCCTGCACGGTCACCGCACGATCGGCGGCTGAGATACCAGTGGTCACCCCTTCCGCCGCCTCGATGGAGACGGTAAAAGCGGTGGAGAACTGGGCATTGTTGCGATCCACCATCAGCGGCAGCGCCAATTGCTTGCAGCGATCCCGGGTCAATGTCAGGCAGATGAGGCCACGGCCGTAGCGGGCCATGAAGTTGATATCCTCCGGACGGACGCAGGAGGCGGCCATGATGAGGTCCCCTTCGTTCTCCCTGTCCTCGTCATCCATCAGGATCACCATCTTGCCAGCCTTGATATCGGCAATGATTTCCTGGGTTGTGCTCAGCGCCATGGGCTACTCCATCAGTGTGCTTGGGGGTTGAGCCCGCAGGCTCAACGCAAATGCGTGTGTATGTTGCTCTAGATTGGGGCGCATGGCCCCATTTCAATCGGAGCGGGATCACAGAAAATCGTTTTGGTCGGGGCCAACACCCCGACCATCAGAGAAAACCGGCCTTGGCCAGCTTGTCCAGAGTCAGGGTGGAGGCGCTGCTCTCCTGACTCTTGCCCATCATCAGCCGCTCCAGATAACGGGCGATCTGATCGACCTCGAGGTTGACCTTGTGACCCGGCTTCCAGCTGGCGATGGTGGTCTCCTGCGCGGTGTGGGGCACGATAGTCAGGCGGAAAAGGTCCCCCTGCACCGCGTTGACGGTGAGGCTGATGCCATCCACCGCAATGGAGCCTTTCTCGGCGATGTAGCGGGAGTGTTCCCCCGGCGCCTTGATCCAGTACTCGATGGCGCGGCCGCTGCTGGAGACGCTTTTCACCTCCCCTACCCCATCCACATGGCCGGAGACCAGATGGCCGCCGAGGCGGGAGGTGGGCATCAGCGCCTTCTCGAGGTTGACCCGATCGCCCACTCTGGCGGCGGCAAAACCGGTACGGGAGAGGGTTTCCAGCGACACATCGGCGGTATAACTCTTGTCGCCCAGCGCCACGACGGTGAGGCAGACGCCGTTGGTGGCGATGGAGTCGCCCAGTTTGACGTCGCTAAAATCCAGACCTGGTGCGTGGACGGTGAGGGCCATGTCGTCGCCCTGACGGCGCAGCTCGGCCAGGGTTCCCACCGCTTCGATAATTCCGGTAAACATGCAGATCACCTTGCTGATGACGGGGGCTGATTATGCCCCCTTGAACATTGATAAATCAGGCTATTTTGGCGGTAATGCGAATATCCGGCCCCACCATGCGCACATCCTTGATGGCGAGCTTGGGCGCCTGGAACAGCCGGGTCAGGCCGGGCAGATGGAACAGGCCACGCCCCTCGTCACCCATCAATTTTGGAGCCTGATAGAGCACCAGCTCATCCACCAGCCCTTTTTCCAGCAGAGCGCCGCACAGCCGCGGGCCCGCCTCGACCAGCACCGAGTTGACGTTCTGTTTGGCCAGCAGCATGAAGAGGCTGACCAGATCCAGCTTGCCATCCAGCAGCGGCAGCTCCAGCTGCTGCACCCACTCGGGCCACTCGCCGGACGCCTTGTGACGGGCCAGCAGCACCGGACTCTCGCTCTGGAACAGCGGCAGATCCGAGGTAAGGCGGTTTTGCGAATCGACGATGACCCGCAGCGGCTGGCGCAGGGTCTCTTTGGGATAGCTCGCCTTGACCGAGGGGGGAAGCTCGTCCCAGCGCACGGTCAGGGAGGCACCGTCGGCCAGCACGGTTTCAGCGCTGGAGAGTACCGCATCGTGGCGGGCCCGCAGTCGTTGCACATCGCGGCGCGCATCGGGGGAGGTGATCCACTGGCTCTCGCCGCTCGCCATGGCGGTGCGGCCATCGAGGCTGGCTCCCAACTTGACGGTCACCCGCGGGAAGGCGGTACGCATCCGCTTGAAAAAGCCCGAGTTGAGCGCTTCGGCTTCGCTCGCCAGCAGGCCGAAATCGGTCTTGATGCCCGCTTCGGAGAGCATACGCAGGCCACGTCCGCCCACCTGGGGATTGGGATCGACCATGGCTGCTACCACCCGGGCCACGCCGGCGTTGATCAGCGCCTCGGCACAGGGGGGAGTACGACCGTGGTGGGAGCAGGGTTCGAGGGTCACATAGGCGGTAGCGCCACGGGCGTTGTCACCGGCGGCGCGCAGGGCGTAAACCTCGGCATGGGGCTCGCCCGCCTTCTGATGCCACCCTTCGCCAACCACCACGCCATCTTTCACCAGCACGGCGCCGACGCAGGGGTTGGGGGCCGTGGTGTAGCGGCCGCGGCGGGCCAGTTCGAGGGCCCGACTCATCCATTGGTAATCATCTTGACTAAACATTCGGGCTCCTTTGACAACACATCTCGGCTTTACGCAGTATCGTAGGTTCGATTAGCGCAGCGTAATCGGACGCGGCAACATGGGTGAGAATGGCGGTTTACTTCTCCAGCTTGGCAATCTCTTCGCCAAACTAGCGAATATCTTCGTGTCCTGAGGTAGAGAGGGGCGAAGTGGATATCCACTTGCCCATCCGATACCATCATTTCTCCAATTTGGCGATCTCTTCACCGAACTCGCGAATATCTTCGAAGCTGCGATAGACGGAGGCAAAGCGGATATAGGCCACCTTGTCCAGACTCTTGAGTTCATCCATCACCAGATTGCCCACCAGCTCGGAGGCGACTTCGCGCTCGCCGGTGGCACGCAGGCGGGATTTGATATGGTTGACCGCTTTTTCGATGGCCTCCATGCTCACCGGCCGCTTCTCCAGCGCCCGCAGGATGCCGGCGCGCAGCTTGTCTTCATTGAACGGCTCGCGGGAACCGTTGGACTTGATGACGCGGGGCATCACCAGCTCGGCCATCTCGAAGGTGGTAAAACGCTCGTGACAGAGCAGACACTCACGACGGCGGCGCACTTGATGGCCTTCGGCCACCAGACGGGAATCGATCACCTTGGTATCAACCGCACTACAGAATGGGCAATGCATCGGACCTCCGGCGTTAATGGAACAGGGACCGGCCCGGCGGGCCAGGATCTAGGTCGGCCAGTGTAGCACGGCCATCCAAAACCGGTAAAAGCCAGAAAAAACAATGCCACCCGCAGGTGGCATTGGTCTCAAACCGGATGGTCTGACTTATCAGCCATAGACCGGGAAGCGGCGGCAGATATCCAGCACCTTCTCGCGTACGGTGGCCAGCACGGCATCGTTGTCGTGGTTGTCCAGTACGTCACAGATCCAGTGGGTCAGCTCGATGGACTCGGCTTCCTTGAAACCGCGGCGGGTGATGGCCGGGGTACCGATCCGCACACCGGAGGTGACGAACGGGGAGCGCGGGTCATTGGGCACGGAGTTCTTGTTGACGGTGATGTTGGCTTTGCCCAGCGCAGCGTCAGCGTCCTTACCGGTCAGCTCGCGACCGATCAGATCAACCAGCATCAGGTGGTTGTCGGTACCGCCGGAGACGATCTTGTAACCGCGCTCGATGAAGGTCGCAGCCATCGCCTTGGCGTTTTTCACGACCTGAGCCTGATAGGTCTTGAACTCCGGCTCCAGCGCCTCTTTGAAGGCAACGGCTTTACCGGCGATGACGTGCATCAGCGGGCCACCCTGACCCCCCGGGAAGACGGCAGAGTTGAGCTTCTTGTAGAGCTCCTCGTCGTCAGCGGCGGAGAGGATCAGACCACCGCGCGGACCAGCCAGGGTCTTGTGGGTGGTGGAGGTGACCACGTGAGCGTGGGGAACCGGGTTCGGGTAGACGCCAGCGGCAATCAGACCCGCCACGTGGGCCATGTCGACGAACAGGTAGGCACCGACCTTGTCGGCGATTTCGCGCATGCGGGCCCAGTCAACGATGCCGGAGTAGGCGGAGAAGCCACCGATCATCATCTTCGGCTTGTGCTCGACAGCCTGACGTTCCATGTCGTCGTAGTCGATCTTGCCGGACTCATCGATACCGTAAGGCACGATGTTGTAAAGCTTGCCGGAGAAGTTGACCGGAGAGCCGTGGGTCAGGTGACCGCCGTGTGCCAGGTTCATGCCCAGTACGGTGTCGCCCGGCTGCAGCAGAGCCATGTAAACGGCGCTGTTGGCCTGAGAGCCGGAGTGCGGCTGCACGTTGGCGTAAGTGGCACCGAACAGCTCTTTGGCGCGCTCGATAGCCAGGGTTTCGACCACATCCACATACTCGCAACCACCGTAGTAACGCTTGGAGGGGTAACCTTCAGCGTACTTGTTGGTCAGCTGGGAGCCCTGGGCTTCCATGACACGGGGGCTGGTGTAGTTCTCAGACGCAATCAGCTCGATATGCTCTTCCTGACGACGGGTTTCGTCTGTGATGGCCTGCCACAATTGCGGATCATAATTGGCGATGGTCATGTCACGTTTCAACATCCGTTTCTCTCCTGAAAATCGTTTGCGCGTTAGGTGAAGTGGGCGCGGGCATTGTAACGTGAGCTGGATCAAAGAGACAGTCCAACCACCTAAAAAAATGTTGAATTTATGTTGTAAAAAGCAAGATTCCCTCCCCGTTCAATCCCCTGGCCGCTCCGCCAAACGATACATTTTTCATCCCGCGGCGGGCGGGCAAAACCCGAAGGGGATCACAACGCCCTCTTTATCCATCCTGTAACATATTCATTCGAAACAAATTTAATGATGATGGAGCTGATTGCAGCCATGCATCCGAGGGGCTGCACCTAACCGAAGGAGTTCAAGATGGACCATCTGCTGACATTCGTGATCCTGGCTGTCTTTTTTCTGTTCTACTGGGTCTACTACACCAGCCAACGCAAGCATGTCCCCACCACCTCGTGGGAGCAGCTCCCCACCAAAGCCGACTATCTGGCGGCCCACCCTGAATCAGTCGATGGCGACATCATCTTCTGTTATCACTGCGGCCACCACGAGTTGCTGGAGGTGGGCATGGTGCACCTGACCGATTTTCGCCGGGAATGGGTCTGTGCCAAGTGCAAGCAGGTGCTGTTTCGCGAGAGCGAATAACGGCGCAGTGGCTGGCCACCCTCCCTAAACGCCGTACATCGCCAGCAGGGATCAGAACGGCGCATCCCTGTTGGCCGCCAGCCACTGCTGCAACCCGCTCACCGCCGCGTCAAATTGCCCGCCGATTGCCGCAGCCTCACCGCCCCCCGCCTCAAGGGCCGCGCAATGGCTGGCAAATTCGGTCAACCCCAGCGCCAGCGCACTCCCCTTGAGCTTGTGCGCCAGCTGACGTTGCTCACTTCCCTCCCCCTGAGTCAACTTATCCACCAACACCCGCCCTTGCGACTCAAACAGCGCGACCAGCTGGCGGATCCGCGCCATGCCGAGCAGGGGCAGATCGGCATCCAGCACCGGATTGGCCCACCTGGGCTGGTTAGTTGGGGGCACGGCTACTGATAACTGCACCTGCGGCTCGATAGAGGCTCCTTCTTGCCGAAACAGCTGATCGATAGCGTTCGCCAGCACCGCCAGCCGCACCGGCTTGCCGACAAAATCGACAAAGCCGGCGGCAAGGCAGTGGCGGATATCCTCCGGATACATCTGGGCCGAGATGGCGATGGCGGGCAGCGGCCGCTCATGCATCTCCTCGCTGATGGCGGCCAGATCCTCGCGCAGAGTCATGCCGTCCATATCGGGCAGATTGATATCGAGCAGCGCCAGCTCGAAGGGATGCTCGGTCACCAGCGCCAGTGCGCTGCGACCATCCTCCGCCAGGGTGACGCGATGGCCGAGGCGGGTCAGCATGCCGTGCGCCACCAACCGGTTGATCTCGTTATCCTCCACCAACAGGATGTCGCGGGACTGACCAAGATGCAGCGGCTGTGCCTCGGCAGGCAGCTGGGCGCTCGAGCGTTGCAAGGGCAGGCTGAAGCTGAATTCACACCCCTTGCCCGGTTCGCTGACAAGGATCAGCTCGCCCCCCATGGCGGCCACCAGCTTGCGGCTGATCGCCAGACCCAGCCCGGTGCCGCCCTGATGGCCTATATCACGTTTGCGCTGGCGAAACGCCTCGAACACCGCCTCCTGCTCATCGGCCGGAATGCCGGGGCCGGTATCGCGCACCACGAAGCGGATGCAGGGCTCGGCGCAAGGGCCTTGGCAGGCAAGGGGCGCCACCGTCAGGGTAATCTGGCCACGGGCGGTAAACTTGACCGCATTGCCGAGCAAGTTGCCGAGCACCTGCCGCAGCTTGCCTAGATCCCCCTCGACCACAGGCGCCAGCCCGGGCGCATATTCCAGCGCCAGGGTGACCCCCTTGGCCGCTGCCTTTGGCCGAAACAACGCGCTCAGCTCATCCACCAGCTGGAACAGGGGGAAGGGTTCGCGGCGCGCCTCCACATGGCCCGCCTCGATCTTGGAGTAGTCGAGAATGTCGTTGAGGATCTCCAGCAGGGATTCACCGCTGTGCTCGATGGCGGCCAGATAGTGCTGCTGGGTATCGCTGAGGTGGGTATCTTCCAGCAGCGTCAGGCCCCCGAGAATGCCGTTCATGGGGGTGCGGATCTCGTGGCTCATGGTGGCGAGAAACACCGACTTGGCGCGGTTGGCCTGCTCTGCCTCGGCGCGGGCCTGCCGCTGCTTCTCCACCTCCTCATTGAGCCGCTCGTTGGCGTGGCTGAGCTGGCCGGTGCGCTCCTCGACCCGCGACTCAAGCTCGCGCTGATAGCGGCCCAGCTCCACCGCATTGTCACGAAACACCTGTAAAGCTCGGCCCAGCTCCGCCAGCTCATCGTGCCCGGTGCTGGCGATCGGCTCAAGAGGTGCCAGATCCCCGCGCGCCAACCGGCTCATCCCCGCCACCGCCCGTTGCAGCGGCCAGACGATCCGGCCGTAGACCATGCGCCACATCAGCAGCATCAGTAGTAGCAGCGTGAGCAGGCCAATGCCCATCAACGCCTGCTCCAGCAGCCTGAGGCGCTGGCTTAGCGCCTGCTGGCTCTGCCCCAGCGAATCGCGAGCACGGCTGACCAGCTCTCCGACCTGCTGGTTGAGGCTGCTCATCAGGGCTTCATTGGCATTGGCCAGCACCCGCAGCGCCTCCCCCTTGCCGAGCCAGTCGCTGCGCAACTGCACCAGCTTGTCGCTCTGCGTCAGCACGGTCAGCGCCTGCTCCACCGCCTGACGGCGAGCCGGATCGGTCACCGCCCCGGCCCGCAGTTGCAAGATGGCCAGCTCCCGCTGCCCCTCTTGCAATAGCGTTTGCAACTGTTCCTGTCGTTCGCTGCGCCACATCTCTTCGATGCGCTGCTGCTGCATCAGGGTGCGATGACGCAGCTCGGTCATCTGCTCCAGCCAGTCGAGATCCTGTTCTAGCAGGCGGTCCAGCGTCCGGGCCACCTGCGTACTTTGCTGTTGGTAGAGGGAACCCAACCCCGCCACCATCACGGTTTCGGCGTTCTCCATCTGGCTGCGCGCCAGCTCGGCGATCTGCCCGGCCGCCGCCACCAGACGGGCCCGCTGCGCCTCGCCCTGCGCCATCAGGGTCAGTCGCTCTCCCACCAGCCAGCCCTGCTGACCCAGATTGCCGATGATGCTCTGACTGAGCTGATCGAGGCTTGTTGAACCCTGCCCACGGCCGAGTTGCGCCAGTACCTGTTGTAGCTGTTGCCCCTGCAGGGTGAGCAAGCGTCCCTGATGCTCCCGCTCCTGCTCGCTGGTTGCGGTGGCCAGCAGCCGTGACGCGCTCTGGATCTCGCCGCTGAGGCGAGAGAGTGTGCGGGCCAGCTCCTGATCGGCCAGAGTCTGCTGCACCCCTTGCTCCAGCTGGCGCAGATGGCTAAGCCCCACCCAGCCCAGCAGGGAGGCACTCAGGGTCAGCAACGCCATCAGGGAGAAGGCCAGCAGCAACTTGCCACCCAGGCCGGAAAAGATTCTCACGGGAAGTCCCTTGGTTGTGGTCGACTTTGACCGGATAATATGGCCCCACACTTTAACAAAACCCCCGGCCATGCGAAGCGTCTGTCTCTCCCTGTTGCTCCTGCTGCTCCCGGCCTGCGCCCTCGCCTTCGAGGTGGATCACTGGCCGGACGGCGCCTTCGGCGGCAAGCCGGCCCGTCTGAACTGGCAGGGGCCTGCCCCCGTCACGCGCCCCCTGACCCTGTGCGCCCTCTACCCCCACCTGCGCGACGCCTACTGGCTGTCGGTCAATCAGGGCATGGTGGAGGAGGCCAAGCGACTCGGCGTGAAGCTGCGTATCCACGAGGCGGGGGGCTACGGCGCCCTTGCCGAACAGCGCCGCCAGTTGCAGCAGTGCGTGAGCGAGGGGAGCGATGCCATCCTGCTCGGCGCGGTGAGCTACGACGGGCTCGGCGAGGCGATCGTCGCCAGCCCGCTGCCGGTGTTCGGCCTGGTCAACGATCTGCCCGCCGGTCTGGTCAAGGCCAAGGTGGGGGTCTCCTGGTATCAGATGGGCTGGCGCATGGGCCACTGGCTGGCGCAGCATCACCCCGCCGGCAGCAAGCCGGTCTCGGTCGCCCTCTTCCCAGGCCCGCAGGCAAGCGGCGGCAACAACTTCGTCGAGCCGGGCTTTGCCGATGCCATCAAGGGGAGCGCCATCAAGCTGGTCACCACCGAGCGCGGCGACAACAGCCGGGAAATCCAGCGCACGCTGGTGCAGCAGACGCTGGCCCGCTATCCCGACCTCGACTATCTGGTGGGCGGCGCCATCGCCGCCGAAGTAGCGGTCAACGAGCTGGCACAGCGCCATCTCGACAGGCCTCAGGTGCTGAGCACCTACTTCAGCCACGGGGTACAGCGGGGCCTGCGCCGGGGCAAGATCCTGGCCGCCAACAGCGATCAGATGCGGCTGCAGGGGCGCCTTGCGGTCGCTCAGGCGGTCTGCCTGCTGCAACACCCTGATGCCAAGGCCGAGCAGTGCCCGCGGGTGATGGGGCCACCCATTCTGACGCTGTCTGCGCCGCTGGCCGACCCCGCCGATTCCCTCTCGGATGGCGCTTTTCGTCCCGTCTATCGGGTCGAATAGCCGTTCCAAATCCGATCAGCACACTCAAGGAGAAGAGATGAAAGAGTTACATGCCAGCTGCCTGTGCGGCGCCGTCGCCCTGACCCTGCCGGATCAGTTCGACTATATGGGGAACTGCCACTGCAGCGAATGCCGCAAATTTTCAGGGGGAGATTACGCCTCGGTCGGCGGACTGGATGGTGACAAGGTGACCATCGCGAAGGGGAGCGAGGCCATCGGCCGCTACCAGAAATCGGACGAGACCAGCCTCGCCTTCTGCCGCCACTGCGGCTCCAGCCTGTTCAGCCAGAAGAGCAGCAGCGGCAAGATCAACCTGCGCCTCGGGGTACTGGACGATGTGCCGAGCCAGCGGCCCGCGTTTCACATCTTTGTCGGCTCCAAGGCGCCCTGGCACCAGATTGGCGACGACTGCCCGCAATTTGATACCCGCCCGCCGGTCTGACACCCGGTCAAACAGGTCAAGGCCACCGCAACGGGATCAGGAGGCTATCTCACCGGCAAACAGATAGCCTTCACCATGGACGGTGACAAACAGCTGGGGATCCCGCGGATCCGCTTCCATCTTGCCGCGCAGCCGCCGGATCAGCACGTCTATGGTGCGATCGCTCGGGCCATCGCCGCGATGGCTGATGAGGGTCAGGATCCGCTCCCGACTGAGCACCCGTCCGGCATGGGCGACAAAGGCCACCAGCACTTCATATTCGGCCTTGGTCAGACGCACCGGCACTCCGTCCTTGCTGAGCTGGCGGCGGGGAATATCAAAACGCCAGGGGCCAAAGCGCACCGCATCGTCAGCCACCGCAGGCTCGCTCGGCGCGGCGGCCGCCAGCGAGATCCGCCACAGCAGATTCTTGACCCGCACCAGCAGTTCCCTGAGCTCGAACGGCTTGGTGACATAGTCATCGGCCCCCATCTCGAGGCCGACAATCCGGTCCACCGCATCGCTGCGGCCGGTGACCAGAATGATCCCCACCGTGCTGCGCGCCCGTAGTTCACGGGTCAGCAGCAGACCATCTTCCCCCGGCAGGTTGATATCCAGCATCACCAGATCGACCGTCTGTTCCGCCAGCACGGCGCGCATCTCCTGGCCATTTTCGACCGCCGTCACCCGATAGCCCTCCCGCTCGAAATAGCCGGTCAGCTTCTCGCGGGTAACCGCATCATCTTCAACAACCAGAATGTGGTAACTCATGGGCAGGGTTCACGATGGTCGACAAGGGAGAATTATTCTATTCACATTTTGTCATAAATACCCCTATTTCATTAATTTGTGGCGGCAGCCCTGTTCACAACGCCTCCCTATCATGGCTCCCATCAAAAAAGTGATGTGAGAGAGCATGATGAAAAAACTGTGGCACTTCCTGCGCACCCCCAGCCGTCGCTGGTCGGTACTGGCGCTGCTTCTGGTGGGCGTCGGCGTCACCCTCGCGGGCACCGTCGGCCTGCACTATGGCTTTGAGAAAACCAGCAGCCTCGAATTCTGTATCTCCTGCCACTCCATGAAAGACACCGTCTATCCGGAGTACAAGGAGTCCATCCACTTCAAGAATGCCTCAGGGGTACAGGCGGTCTGTACCGACTGTCACCAGCCGAAGGATTTTGTCGGCAAGGTGGCCCGCAAGATGGAGGCAGCCAACGACCTCTATCAGGAGTACATAGGCCACAGCATCGACACCCAGGAGAAGTTCGAGGACCGGCGCCTGCATCTGGCCGAGAAGGTTTGGGCACGGATGAGCAGCCAGAACTCCAAGACCTGCAAGTCCTGCCACAGCTACGACAACATGGATCACGCCAAACAGTCCCCGGCGGCAGCGCTGGCGATGAAAGACGCGGCGGCGAAGAACATGAACTGCATCGAGTGCCACAAGGGCATCGCCCACGAACTGCCCAACATGGCGGGCGGCTTCCGGGCCACTTACGCCACTCTGGTCAACGACGCGCAAGAGGCGCCAGCCACCGAGACCCTCTACAACCTGGGTGAAAAAGATCTCTATGCCAGCGAACAGAGCAGCGACCCGGTCGGCAAACTGCTGCCCGCCTCCCGTATCGACGTGGTGGACCGCAGCGGCGATCGCCTCAAGGTGACCATCGAAGGGTGGCGCGAGAGCGATGGCAAGGGCCGGGTGCTGAGCGAATACATGGGCAAGCGGGTCTTCGTCGCCACCATCCGTGACGAACTGAAAGCGAGCGAGAAAGTGCTCAAACAGGAGACCGACAGCGCCACCCATATCAAGTGGGAACAGGTTCAGGTGCAGGCCTGGGTCGATGGCAAGGGCTTTGAGTCCTCGCTCAAGCCGATCTGGGATTACGCCGGCGAGATGTACAAATCCACCTGCAACTCCTGCCACGGCGCGCCGGATCCCGCTCACTTCACTGCCAACGGCTGGATCTCGGGGCTCAAGGCGATGTCTGCCTACTATCGCCTGAGCAAGGAAGAGGAGCGCACCCTGCTCAAATACCTGCAAAACCATGCCGCCGATACCGGTGGTCAGGGCAGCCACTAAGTCCGGATTCGAAAGAGGAATAACAAGATGATCAATATTTCCCGTCGTGGTTTTCTGGGTGGCTTGCTGGCCAGCGGTGCCTCTGCCCTGATCGGCCCTTCCCTGCTCGGTCGCGCCGTGATGGCTGCCGAGTCTGGCGACAAGCTGGTGCAGTCCGGCTCCCACTGGGGCGCCTTCCGTGCCCGGGTGGTCGATGGCCGCTGGGTCGAGACCCTGCCGTTCGAGCACGACAAGCACCCTACCGACATGCTCAAGGCCTTGAGTGAAGTGGTCTACAACCCCTCCCGTATCCGCTACCCCATGGTGCGGCTGGACTGGTTGCGCAAGGGCCACCAGTCCGACACCAGCGAGCGCGGCCAGAACCGCTTCGTGCGGGTGACCTGGTCCCAGGCGCTGGACTTCTTCTATCACGAGTTGGAGCGGGTGCAGAAGACCTATGGCCCGAGCGCCCTCTATGCCGGCCACTCCGGCTGGCAGTCGGTGGGCAAGCTGCACTCCGCTGGCGCCATGCTGGGACGCGCCATGAACCTGCACGGCACCTATCTGGCCAAGGCCGGTGACTACTCCACCGGCGCCGCCCAGGTGATCCTGCCCCACGTGGCGGGCGCCATGGAGGTGTATGAACAGCAGACCTCCTGGCCGCTGGTGCTGGAGCACAGCAAAACCATCGTTATCTGGGGCTCCGATCCCATCAAGAATCTGCAGGTGGGCTGGCTGGTGCCGGATCACTGCGTCTACGACTACTGGGCGCAGCTCAAAGAGAAGGTGGCCAAGGGCGAGATCCGGGTGATCAGTGTCGATCCGGTCAAATCCAAGACCCAGAAGTACCTCAATTGCGATCAGGTGACCCTGAATCCGCAAACCGATGTACCGCTGATGCTGGGCATCGCCCACACCCTCTACAGCGAGAAGCGCCACGACGAAGCGTTCCTGAAGAACTACACCACCGGCTTTGACAAGTTCCTACCCTACCTGCTGGGCACCAGCGATGGTCAGGTGAAGGACGCCGAGTGGGCCGCCGCCATCTGCGGCGTACCAGCCGAGACCATCCGCGAGCTGGCCCGCGCCATGAGCAGCGGCCGCACCCAGCTTATCGGCGGCTGGTGCGTGCAGCGCATGCACCACGGCGAGCAGTACGCCTGGATGCTGGTGGTACTGGCCTCGATGATTGGCCAGATCGGCCTGCCGGGGGGCGGTTACGGCTTTGGCTGGCACTACAACGGGGCGGGTACCATCACCTCCAGCGGCCCCATCATGTCCGGTTTCAGCTCGGTCATTCCCGGGGTCAAGCCGCTCCATGACGGCGACTGGAAGGGCTACTCCAAATTCATTCCGGTGGCCCGTTTCGTCGACTGCATCCTCAATCCGGGCAAGCAGATCGCCTTCAACGGCCAGACCATCACCTACCCCCACATGAAGATGGCGGTGTTCTGCGGCAACAACCCGTTCCACCACCAGCAGGATCGCAACAAGATGGTCGCCGCCTGGCGCAAGCTGGAAACCGTGGTCAGCATCGATCACCAGTGGACCGCCAGCTGCCGCTTCGCCGATATCGTGCTGCCCGCCACCACCACTTATGAGCGCGATGACATCGAGCAGTGGGGCTCCCACTCCAACGCGGGCATTCTGGCCATGTACAAGGTGGTAGAGCCGCTGTTCGAGGCGCGCGATGACTACGACATCTTCGCCGATCTTTGCCGTCGCTTCGGTCGTGAGGCCGAGTTCACCGGCGGCAAGAGCAAGCTGGAATGGATCCAGAGCATCTATGACGACGCCCGCCTGCAGGGTCGCGGCATCGGCATTCGACTGCCCCGTTTCAGCCAGTTCTGGCACGGCGAGGGCTTCGTCACCTTCCCGGCGGGCCAGCCCTGGGTGCGCCACGAGTCGTTCCGTCAGGAGCCGGACCTGGAACCCCTCGGTACCCCGTCTGGCCTTATCGAGATCTACTCCAAGACCATCGCCGACTACGGCTATGGGGACTGCCCGGGCCACCCGGTCTGGATCGAACCCTACGAGCGCTCTCACGGCGGGCCGGGCAGCAAACAGTACCCGCTGCACCTGCAATCCTGCCACCCGGACAAACGGCTGCACAGCCAGCTCTGCTCCTCCGACAACTACCGCGCCACCTACACGGTGCAGGGTCGCGAACCTGTCTACATGAATCCGCAGGATGCCAAATCCCGCGGCCTCAAAGACGGCGATCTGGTGCGGGTGTTCAACGGCCGCGGTCAGGTATTGGCTGGTCTAGTGGTGAGTGATGACTACGCCCCCGGCGTGGTGCGCATTCAGGAAGGAGCCTGGTATGGTCCACAAGAGGGTGGCAAGGTAGGGACTCTCTGTACCTACGGCGATCCCAACGTGCTGACCGCCGACATCGGCTCCTCCAGCCTGGCGCAGGCCACCACGGCCCATACCGCGCTGGTGGAGATCGAGAAGTTCCGCGGGCAGGCACCTGCCGTCACTGCCTTCGGCGCGCCGGAATCGGCCAAGGGCATCGACCCCATGTTCCCGGCACTCTGACCTCGGGGGGACGAAAGCGCCCCCTTGAGTTTCCTTTATTTTTAAAGTCGTTAGAATCGGGAGCCATCAAGGCTCCCGATTGCCATCCACGGAGGAAAAATGCAGGAATTTATGGCTACCAGCGAACGCCGGGCCGAACTCTACTGGTGGTTCTCCACCCTGTTCGCCGCCGAACTCAGTGATGAGCAGATCGCCGAATATGACACCTATGACGTGCGAAGCTTCCTGAAAAGCCTCTCCACCCTGGATCCGATGCGTGAAGCCGTGGCCGAGCTCAACGATGCCATCGCCCGCCTGCTGGTGCGCCCGGATCGCCAGCTGGAACTGGCCGCCGACTTCGCCGGCCTGTTTCTGGTGGATCCCAAACAGGGCGCCCTGCCCTACGAATCGCTCTATCGTGGCGATGCCAAGCTGCTGATGCAGGCCCCGATGGCCGAGATGCAGGCCCGCCTCGATCGCCTTGGTATCAATGTCAGCGACAAATACAAGGAGCCTGCGGATCATCTGGCCATCGAGCTGGATCTGATGGGCAATCTCATCATCCGCGCGGCGGAAGCCAAGAGCGCAGCCGAGCGGGAACGCTGGCTCGACGAGCAGGAAGCACTGCTGCACGGCCATCTGCTGGGCTGGTTTGACAAGTTCGAAAGCGCCTGTCGCGCCGCCGACCGGTTTGGCTTCTACGGCGCCAGTGCCCGTCTGCTGGGGGTCTTCCTCAAGATGGATGCCAACTACCTCTCTCTGGTCAAACCGGCACCGTCCGCCGACTGAGGCCGCGATGAAGACAGCCCTGCTTCTGATTGCATGCTGGCTGCTGGCCCTGATCCCGCTGGATCAGGGCATTACTCCCCTGATCGCGCTGCTGTTTAACCCGGATCGCGAGCTCTACGGCACCGCCCAGCTCACCGGATTTGCCGGCATCCTGCTCACCCTCTACCTTGCCAATCTCGGCGTCGAGGTGGTGTTGCGCCGCCGCTTCCAGATTGCCGGCATGCTGGCGCTGCTGGCCGCCTGGATCGACTTCATCAACAGCAGTGGCAGCGAGTCACACTTCCTGCTGCTCTATCTGCTTGCCCTCCCGTTCCATCTGCTCGGCTGGCTGGTGCTGGTGCGCGGTATTCAGGCGTTTGGCCGAGAGAAAGGCTAAAAAATAGCCAATAATATTGCAAATCATGACAGCCAGGTCAGGCACTTCCCAGTCATTACAAGCACATCGGTACAGCTCCCCGTAATATTTGCTTACATTCAGCTCCCGTTCAGTTTTAAAAAAGCCTATATAGTGCCGCTCCTTTCGCCACACTACACAGGAGCAATCGTATGCCTCCACAGGATGCGCGCATCACAGGCCTCGATCTGTTGCGCGGGCTTGTCATCTTCATGGCCGTCTTCGAGCACTACACCGGTTACCTCAACTACTGGTACATCGATTTCTTCAATCGGGAACATGCCTTGTGGGACAGCTTCTATGTATCACACAAGGCAATGGCGGGACACCTGCTCCCCATGGATCAGCTGACAGCACACGCATCAGCCTGGTTAATCCCCTGGGTCAGCCAGATCTACCTGGCCTTGGCCGCATTCAACCTGAGCCGCCGCGATCAGGCCAGCTTCAAGCCGCAGCTGGGCAGCAAGCTGGCCCTGTTTGCCAGCATCATACTGATGCTCTATGTCGAAGGGTTGGTCATCGCCCCCAACTTCGGCGAGGCCATCTCGTTCTACCCGGTCATGCTCTGGATGTGCCTGCTGGCGCTCTTCTCCATGGTGTATGCCTGGTTCGGCATCCGCGGCATGCTCCTGCTGACCCTTCTAAGCCTGCTACTGGATCAACTCGGCGTACAGGATCTGCTCGGCCATATCGACAGCTGGATGAAGCTGCACGTTCACCCCGACTATGAGCTGGATGCCCGTCTCGACCTCTTCATGGCCAGTGGCTGTTTCGGCTTTCTCTATGGCTGGTGCTGGCATCAGCGCCCACAATGGCGAGATCGCCTCAACCGTCTGGTACTGACGCTGTCGCTGGTGGCGCTGGCCATCTATCTCATGTTCGGCGAGACAAGCACGGTCGAGCTCAACGACATCTACGCCAATGAACACGAACTGGCGCTGGACATGATCGGCCGAGCCGGGATCTGGGGTATGGAGTTTCTGGTGATCGGTACCGTGCTCTGGCTACACCAACACAATATCCGTCTCTGCTGGCGACCACTCAACTGGATCGGTATGTACTCGCTGACCGTATTCATCTTCCACAAGAGCATCTTCGTCCATCTGTGGGGCCCCTTGCTACTGTGGTGGACTGCCCGTCAGGGCACCATACTGCCCAACAGTTTTGGCCTTATCATGTTGCTCTGCACTGCCAGCGTACTGCTTATTTATGCTTTCCAGCGCTCCGGCATCATCTGTCATCTGATGGGAATGCATCAGGATCGGGACTGGCAGAGACTGTATGGCAAATAAGAGCGGGTTACTGCTGCTCATTCCCCTGATGCTGCCTTTCTCGGCCAGGGCGCTGGTTGTGGGTAGCCAATGGCAACTCGACAGCAGCAACGCGGGAGCGGGGGCCGACTCCACGGTACAGCTCTGGCTCGGCTATGAACGGGAAACACAGATGGGGCTTGTCTTTATTGATGGCCAAAGCGCAGGCGTTGCGTTACCCCTTTATAAACAGAGCTTTATCGCCTTAGGGATCAGTCCGATGGTGGTGGCGGATCACTCCCGCTTTGGTGCGTTATGGCGCATGGGCTGGCAACTGGATGACGAACACCAGCTCAGCATTGGCCAGCTTTATGATGTAACCGGTCGCTATGGCCAGCTGTGGTATATGGAACATTCGCTTCCGCTGCCTGCCAGCGTATCCTTCAATCTATGGCTGACAAGAGGCGACCAGGCATACATGTCCGCATATGAGAGCGAAGAGGGATGGCGCGAATGGGGAATGACGCTGGAACGTAGCTGGACATGGAATCTGTGGAAGCTTGGCTTGGAAGCGGGCGCGAAACAGTGGCTGATGAAAGAGCGTGACTGGCAACCCACCATCAGCCTGACCCTGCGCTATCAATTAAGCCTTTAATACATCTTGAGCGGAAATCGCGCCGCTGTGATTGCCTTTCACACCTCACCGCCTCCAAATGGATTTCATCACCAAGACTTACCATATATAACAATGAGATAAGGTTATTCCTCCCCCCCAAAAAAAGGTTCGTGCCATACTTAAAACCGTTAAATGATAAATAAATCAATGCCGGGAGCCATCATGGATGGAATGCTTTTCAAGGCCGATACCGAAACAATTCTGCCCACGCTGTCAGATCAGAGCATACTCGAACAACTACTGAATACAGCCCCCTTGGGTATAGGTGTCTTTGACTGCCATTTCCGTTATTGCAAAGTCAATCAGGTACTGGCTGATATCAATGGCAAGACCATAGAGGAACACAAGGGCAAACATCTGAGAGAGATTGTGCCCAAGCTGGCTCCAGTACTGGAGCCCATGTTCCGGCAAATCCTGCGCCACGGTAGGCCCTACGTGAATATCGCCATCACGGGGCAAACAGCGGCACATGGCAGCAGCGCAAGACGGTGGCAGGCAACCTATAGTCCGATGTGGAACGACAGTGGCAAGCCGAGCGGTATCCTCGCCATAGTGCGCGATATTACCGAACAGTACGAAACAGAGCAGCGGCTGCAACTGGCTATGAGAGCGGCACAAATTGGCGTGTGGGAGTGGTATGTTGCAGAGGATAGATTGCTGTTTAATGGAGAAATTGAACCACTGCTTGGCATACCAGCTCACCAGTTCAAGGGAGGGCTGCAGGCTTTCATTGACTGCTTTGAACCTGAATCAGGCCAGCAGCTCAGGACAGTTCTGCAAGGGAAAGAGCCCATCCATCTCACCCTGAGCTTCATCACTCCCTTAAATGAACGTCACTGGGTTGATATTCATGCCGATCATGTTGCAGCCACGGAATCCATCGGCCACAGAGTGATGGGCGTGATCCACAACGCGACGGCCCGGCGGCGTCAGGAGGAGCGACTCCATCAGGCCAACGTGGTTTTCGATACTACGGCCGAGGGAATTATTATTCTGGACAACAATCACCGTATCATTTCGGTCAACCCGGCTTTCACCATGCTGACGCAATATGATGCCGAGGAGGTAATAGGCCAAGATCCTGGAATCGTTATACATCCGAGACGCTATACCGACCTCGACTCACCATGGCATCAACTGCATCCGGACAATAATGCCTGGCATGGCGAAATGGCCTGTTTACGCAAAGATGGCAGCTACTTCTCTTCATGGCAGCAGATTAGTGCCGTCTACGACAACTTCAACAACACCACTCACTATGTAATTGCCCTCTCCGACATCAGCGCCATTCGCAAGGTGGAAGCCGAGCTGAATCATCTCGCTTATCACGATCCCCTGACCGAACTCGGCAATCGCCATCTGCTGCAGGAGCGACTGACTCTTGAACTGAAAACCGCACAACTCAACAACAAGCGGTTGGGACTACTCTTTATCGATCTGGATGGTTTCAAACTGATCAACGACAGTCTGGGGCACGGGGTGGGCGATGAACTGCTCAAGCGACTGGCAGAACGGATCCGAAATTGCCTGCAACCGAATGAGCTGGCTACCCGCTTGGGTGGGGACGAATTTCTGGTGCTCATCCCCTATCTGGAAGCACCTGACGAGCTGATAACACTCGCCAATACCTTGCTGACTGCGCTGCGTGAACCGGTCGAACTGTCCCATGAGCAGGTTGCTATCTCGGCGAGCATCGGCATCGCTATCTATCCGGACCACGCAACCACCCCTGAGACACTGATCAGTGCCGCCGACAACGCCATGTATGAAGCGAAGAGCCAGGGTCGTAACGGCTTCCAGTTCTACACCCCATACATGGCGGAACAGGCTCGAGAACGAATGCAAATTGAACAGGGATTACTCAAAGCTCTTGAGCTTGAACAGCTTTGTATTCTCTATCAGCCCATGACTCATCTTGCCGGCGGTCATCTGAGTGGGCTGGAGGCACTCTTGCGCTGGAAGCACCCCAATGAGGGACTGATCAATCCAGCCCGTTTTATTCCGGTTGCAGAAGAGTGCGGCCTCATCGAAAAAATTGGCGAATGGGTAATGCGCAATGCCTGTGCACAGGGAAGAAACTGGCTGGCCGCCGGCCTGCCGGTGCCCCGCTTGTCAGTTAATGTATCGGTGCGAGAGATGCGCTCACCCGGCTATGTGGAACAGGTCGCAACTATTCTGGCCGAAACAGGGTTTCCGCCTGAGCGACTGGAGATTGAAGTAACGGAAAGCATCATACAACGGGTTGATCAGAGCCTGGATCTCTTTACCCGGCTGAAAAATCTGGGGGTTCAAATTGCCATCGACGACTTTGGCACCGGATTTTCGTCGCTGAGCCTGCTCAAGACTCTGCCGATTGATCGCATCAAGATCGACCGGGCATTCGTGCAGGCTTTACCGGAGGACAAGAATAGCAGGGAGCTCTGCCGCACCATCATCAGTCTGGCAGACAGTCTGGAGATGGAGGTTACGGCAGAGGGTATTGAAACTCGAGCACAATATACCTTCTTGCAGTCACTTAACTGTGGTGAGGGGCAGGGCTACCTGTTCAGTAAACCGCTGCATGTAGAACAGATGCACGAACGCTTGCATTGCCAAAGCGTTCAGCAGTAGCAATATCAGGGAAACGAACGGCCAACGACTGGACAATCAAACTATTTTCCAAACGTCAGGGTAGGAACACCACCGTTATCCCGGTCATTGGCCATGCGAGTGAGCGGTGAGTCACCCGAGTAACGGGAGCCTGGCTCACTGAGGGAAAACCTGGCTCCCGGCTTTTTGTCCTGCCATGCATGACCAAGCTGCTCAGCAACCCGATCCCGTACAGTCTGTGACGGCTCCTGGTGTGTAATAGCAAACTCTTTGGGAGGCTTGTCTGCAAGAACAGGCGCATCAAACTGCCACAGGGATGCACAGAGCAACAGAGAGAACATAACAACCTCTATCAATCAAAAACACCTTTTTACCCACTCACCGCGTGAGTGTCACCCATTACCCTGTAACCAAATGTTGCTGTCTATCCAAAAGTCTAATTGTCCCCCTCGACCAAAGGTATAAGTTGTTACTTAATTATTAAAAGTATGTATTCAAAGGAGTGACAGATGAGCGAGAGCAAGGTCTACCCGGTCAAACCCCACATCAGCAGCAATGCACTGCTAGACAAGGGCGACTACGCCGCCATGTATCAGGCCTCCGTCGAGGATCCCGAGACCTTCTGGGGAGAGCAGGGAAAAATCCTCGACTGGATGAAACCCTATAGCAAGGTCAAAAACACCTCCTACGATCCGGGCCATGTCTCCATCAAATGGTTTGAAGATGGCCAGCTCAACGTCTCCGCCAACTGCCTCGATCGCCATCTCGCCGAACGGGGCGACAAGGTTGCCATCATCTGGGAAGGGGACAACCCCGCCGAAGATCGCAAACTCACTTACCGCGAGCTGCACGCCGAAGTGTGCAAATTTGCCAACGTATTGAAAGCTCAGGGGGTACACCGCGGCGATGTGGTCTGCCTCTACATGCCCATGGTACCGGAAGCAGCTATCGCCATGCTGGCCTGTACCCGCATCGGCGCGGTACACAGCATAGTATTCGGCGGCTTCTCGCCGGAAGCGCTGGCTGGTCGCATCATCGACTCGGGCTCCCGCATCGTGATCACCGCCGACGAAGGGCTGCGTGGTGGCCGCCCGGTGCCACTCAAGAAGAATGTGGATGAAGCGCTCACCAACCCGGATACCCAGGTCAACAAGGTGATCGTGCTCAAGCGCACCGGTGGTAATATCGCCTGGCACAGCCACCGCGACATCTGGTGGCACGAAGCAACCGCAGCCGTCAGCAGCGACTGCCCACCCGAAGCGATGAATGCCGAAGATCCGCTCTTTATCCTCTATACCTCCGGCTCCACCGGCAAACCCAAAGGGGTGCTGCACACCACCGGCGGTTATCTGGTCTATGCCACCCTCACCTTCAAATATGTGTTCGACTACCACGAAGAGGATATCTACTGGTGTACCGCCGACGTGGGCTGGGTCACCGGTCACTCCTATCTGGTCTACGGGCCGCTCGCCAACGGCGCCACCACCATCATGTTCGAAGGGGTGCCCAACTACCCGGCCACCAACCGCATGAGTCAGGTGGTGGACAAGCATCAGGTCACCATCCTCTATACCGCACCGACCGCCATCCGTGCCCTGATGGCCAAGGGCAACGAAGCGGTCACCGGCACCTCCCGCCAGAGCCTGCGCATCATGGGGTCAGTGGGTGAACCCATCAACCCAGAAGCCTGGGAGTGGTACTACCGCACCATTGGCGACGAGCGCTGCCCCATCGTCGATACCTGGTGGCAGACCGAGACTGGCGGCATCCTCATCACCCCGCTGCCCGGCGTCACCGACCTGAAACCGGGTTCGGCTACCAAACCGTTCTTCGGCGTACAGCCTGCGCTGGTCGACAACATGGGCGAACCGCTGGAGGGAGCCACCGAGGGCAACCTGGTGATCACCGACTCCTGGCCGGGTCAGATGCGCACCGTGTTCGGGGATCACGAACGCTTCGAGCAGACCTACTTCTCCACCTTCCCGGGCCGCTACTTCACCGGCGATGGTGCCCGTCGCGACGAGGACGGCTACTACTGGATCACCGGTCGGGTGGATGATGTACTGAACGTCTCCGGCCACCGCATGGGTACCGCCGAAATTGAATCGGCGCTGGTGGCCCATCCCAAGATCGCCGAAGCGGCGGTGGTAGGGGTTCCTCACGAGATCAAGGGTCAGGGCATCTACGCCTATGTCACCCTGATCGCCGGGGAAGAGCCGAGCCGCGAGCTGCACAAAGAGGTGAAGGAGTGGGTGCGCAAGGAGATTGGCGCCATCGCCACGCCAGATGTCATTCACTGGGCGGAGGGGCTGCCGAAGACCCGCTCCGGCAAGATCATGCGCCGGATCTTGCGCAAGATCGCCACCGGCGAAACCGACAGTTTGGGGGATATCTCCACCCTGGCGGATCCGGGTGTGGTGGACAAGCTGATCCGCGAGAAGTCGGAAGCAGCCTGATCTCCTGCCAACTCTTGTTCAAAGCCGGCCTTGTGCCGGCTTTGTTGCTTCTACAGCGGTACAAACAGCCTGAGCCGCTGAAACTGGACGCACAGGGAGGGGAGTTCAATAAATAGTCAGATGTAGAGATTAGACCAGTAAAATGCTGCTAATTTTCACGAAATCAATATAATTGCGAAATCTGTGTGCCAGGGCACACCGATTTGCGCAGAAAATGGCTAGATTTCTGGTAGTCCACAAGATAGCTGACAGATAGCAGCATTATCATCGAGGATGCACTCAATATGTCGCAAAATCACCGTATTCTCCTGCTCAACGGACCAAACCTGAATCTGCTGGGCAAACGGGAACCGGGCATCTACGGCAGCAAGACGCTTGATGAGATCGTCGCCGATCTGAAGCTCAACGCCAGCGAACTCGGTGTCACTCTGGAACATCTGCAATCCAACGCCGAACATGAGTTGGTCAGCCGCATCCATCAGGCCATGGGTCAGGTGGATTTCATCATCATCAATCCAGCCGCCTTCACTCACACCAGCGTCGCCATCCGCGATGCGCTGCTGGGTGTCGCCATCCCCTTTATCGAGGTTCACCTGTCAAACGTTCATGCCAGGGAGCCATTCCGTCATCACTCCTATCTGTCTGATGTCGCCAAAGGGGTCATTTGTGGTCTGGGGGCCGATGGCTATCAATTCGCTTTAACCGCGGCCGTGCGCCATCTGCACGCGGCTTGATAATCACTGATCAGATAAAGAAGAAAGAGAATGCTAATGGATATCCGCAAAATCAAGAAGCTGATTGAACTGGTTGAAGAGTCCGGCATCGCCGAACTGGAGATCTCCGAAGGTGAAGAGTCCGTTCGCATCAGCCGCAACTTCGCAGGCCAGGTCACTGCCGCACCGCAGATGATCATGCAGCAAGCAGCCGCTCCGGTTGCCGCTCCAGCCGCCGCCCCGGTTTCCGCTGCGCCGGCCGCAGATGCCGCACCGAGCGGTCACCTGATGCGCTCTCCCATGGTTGGCTCCTTCTACCGCTCCTCCAGCCCGGAAGCCAAGCCGTTCGTGGAAGTGGGTCAGCAAGTCAATGTCGGCGATACCCTGTGCATCGTCGAAGCCATGAAAATGATGAACCAAATCGAGTCTGACAAGGCCGGTGTGATCAAAGCGATCCTGGTTGAAAATGGTCAGGCCGTCGAATTTGACGAGCCGCTGTTCATCATCGAATAAGGGAAATCGCCACCCATGTTGGACAAAGTAGTCATCGCCAACCGCGGTGAAATTGCCCTGCGGATCCTGCGCGCCTGCAAAGAGCTCGGGATCAAGACAGTGGCCGTTCACTCCACCGCCGACCGGGAGCTCAAACATGTGCTGCTGGCCGACGAATCCATCTGTATCGGCAAACCAGCCAGTACCGACTCCTACCTCAACGTTCCGGCTATCATCGCCGCCGCCGAGGTGACCGGTGCCGTGGCCATCCACCCGGGTTACGGCTTCCTCTCCGAGAACGCCGATTTTGCCGAAGTGGTCGAAAAATCCGGCTTCATCTTCATCGGCCCGCGCGCCGAGACCATCCGCCTGATGGGTGACAAAGTCTCCGCCATCGAAGCGATGAAGAAGGCAGGCGTACCGTGTGTACCGGGCTCTGACGGTCCGGTGGACAACGACACCAAGCGCAACGCCGCCATTGCCAAGCGCATCGGCTATCCGGTGATCATCAAGGCCGCCGGTGGCGGCGGTGGTCGTGGCATGCGCGTGGTACGCAGCGAGGCCGAGCTAGCCTCCGCCATTGCCCTAACCAAATCCGAAGCAGGCCAGTTCTTCAAGAACGACATGGTCTACATGGAGAAGTACCTGGAAAACCCGCGCCACATCGAAATTCAGGTGTTGGCAGACGGCCAGGGCAACGCCCTCTATCTGGGCGAGCGTGACTGCTCCATGCAGCGTCGCCACCAGAAAGTGGTGGAAGAGGCGCCGGCACCCGGCATCACCGCCGAAATGCGCAAGTTCATCGGCGAGCGCTGTGTGCGCGCCTGTATCGAGATCGGCTACCGCGGTGCGGGTACTTTCGAGTTCCTGTACGAGAACGGCGAGTTCTATTTCATCGAAATGAACACCCGTATCCAGGTTGAGCATCCGGTCACCGAGATGGTCACCGGTATCGATCTGATCAAGGAGCAGCTGCGCATCGCCGCCGGTCAGCCCCTGTCGATCACCCAGCAGGATATCCGCATCCGTGGTCATGCCATCGAGTGCCGGATCAACGCCGAAGATCCGGCCACCTTCATGCCCTCTCCGGGTCTGGTGCAGCGCTTCCACGCGCCGGGTGGTCTGGGCGTGCGTTGGGACTCCCACATCTATGCCGGTTACAAGGTACCGCCCCACTATGATTCGATGATCGGCAAGCTGATCTGCTACGGCGAGAATCGTGACATTGCCATCGCCCGCATGCGCCATGCGCTGGACGAGCTGGTAGTGGAAGGGATCAAGACCAACGTACCGCTGCAAAAAGAGATCATGAAAGACGAAAACTTCCAGCACGGTGGCACCAATATCCACTACCTGCACAAGAAGTTAGGTCTGTAAGGATCGCTGATAGAGACCCGATGACATTGCACGGTGGCAGTACCAACGCCCACTATCTGCACAAGAAGTTGGGTCTGTAAGGATCTCTGATAGAGACCGGACTTCCGGTGGAAGTCTGCTCCGCAAGGAGCCTCTGCTGAAAAAGGGCCATGGCGACATGGCCCTTTTTTGTTATCCTTGCGCCCCTCAAAATTGTCGGAGGCCAAGGTGAACCGTTTTGCTCTCGCCCGCCGGGAAGCAGCTTTCTGCCTGCTGCTGACCCTACTCTATTTTCTTGCCTGGTATGGCACGGCTTATCTGATCCCGGAAGAGATCGAATGCTGGGACATTCCCCTTTGGTTCCTGCTCAGTTGCGTGGCGATGCCACTGCTGTTCATCGCACTATGTGCCCTGATGGTGGATCGACTGTTTGTGGATATCCCCCTCGATACCCCAGCCCCTTCCGGCAAGGAGTCATCCCATGAATCTTGAGCTGATGCTGCCGCTCTTCATCTATCTGGTGCTGGTGCTGGGGGTGGGTTTCTGGGCCAGCCGTCATAGAGCTGAAGGCAACTTCGTGCAGGAGTACTTCATCGGCAACCGCAGCATGGGCGGGCTGGTGCTGGCGATGACGCTAGTGGCCACCTACACCTCGGCCTCCTCCTTTATCGGTGGGCCGGGCGCGGCCTACAAGATCGGTCTGGGCTGGGTGTTGCTGGCGATGATCCAGCTGCCCACCGTCTGGCTCACTCTGGGAGTACTGGGCAAGAAGTTCGCCATCATCGCCCGCCGGGTCAATGCGGTGACCATCAACGACATGCTGTGGGCCCGCTATCAGAGCAAGGCAGTGGTGATCCTCGGCTCCGTTACTATCATCCTCGCCTTTATCGCGACCATGGTGGTGCAGTTTATCGGCGGTGCCCGCCTGCTGGAGACCGCCACCGGGCTCTCCTACCAGCAGGGGTTGATGCTGTTTGCCAGCTGTGTGCTGCTCTACACCATCATCGGCGGCTTCCGCGCCGTGGTGATGACTGATGCCCTGCAGGGGATCATCATGCTGATCGGCACCGGCGCCCTGCTGGCAGGAATTCTGATTGCCGGTGACGGCCTGCCGAACCTTATCCACCAGCTCAGGGAGATCGATCCCAAGCTGGTAAGCCCGCAAGGGGCCGGCGACATGCTGACCCAGCCCTTTATGCTGAGCTTCTGGATCCTGGTCTGTGTCGGGGTGGTGGGGCTGCCCCACTCGGCATTGCGCTGTTTTGGCTATCGCGACAGCAAGGCGCTCCATCGTGGCATTCTGATCGGCACCGTGGTCAGCGCCCTGCTGATGTTCGGCATGCATCTGGCTGGCGCCCTCGGCCGCGCCATCCTGCCCGGCATGGACAGCCCGGACAAGATCATGCCCTCCCTGATGATGGAAGTGCTGCCCCCCTGGCTGGCCGGGGTCTTCCTGGCTGCGCCGATGGCGGCCATCATGTCCACCATCGACTCCCAGCTGATCCAGGCTTCCGCCACTCTGGTGAAGGATCTCTACCTCAACTATCTGAGTCCAAAGCAGGAGAAGCTGGAAGTGCGCATTCCCCGCCTCTCTCTGCTCTGCACCCTGATCTTGGGCACTCTGGTGCTGCTAGCGGCGTTGCAACCGCCCGAGATGATCATCTGGCTCAACCTGCTCGCCTTTGGCGGCCTGCAGGCGGTGTTCCTCTGGCCGCTGGTGCTCGGTCTCTACTGGTCACGGGCCAACGGCCCGGGCGCGCTGGCCAGCATGGTCAGCGGCATCGTCTGCTATGGGGTACTCAGTCAGTGGGGGATCAAGCTGGCTGGCCTGCACGCCATAGTGCCAAGCCTCACGCTGGCACTGGTGGTCTTTATCACGGTCAGCCTGCTGACGGCACCGCCCTCGCGGGAAGTGCGCGAGCTTTTCGGGCAGAAATAATAAAAATATAAATTAGGGGTTCCAAAACTATCCCCAAATAGGTGTTTTCCGGTTAAACTGTGCGCCAAGTCACAGAACGTAGCCGCTGTATGCCCGTTAAAGCCACTCGACAAGTCGTTACTCAAGCCCTGCAGCGGCTCGGTTATGCCCTGCTGCTGCCCGTCTCCATCCTGCCGATGGCGGCGTTGATCTACCGGCTTGGACAACCCGACGTGCTCGATTTGGCGGTGCTCTCCCTCACCGGTCAGGCGATCTTCAGCCAGATGCCGCTCATCTATGCGGTGGCGATCGCCTTTGGTCTGAGTCGGCAGGAGCTGGGCGGACAGACGCTGGCGGGGGCGGTCAACTTCCTGCTGCTCAGCACAGCTTTCAATACTCTGGCCCCCAACCTGCACGCCGACATGATCTGCGGCCTGCTGGCGGGGCTCACCACCGCCATCATCTACCCCTGGGTTCACCAGCAAACCCTGCCCCGCTGGCTGCAGATCGCCAGGGGAGAGTTTCCCAGCCTGCTGGTGTCGGCCTTGGCCTGCTTGCTGATCGCCATCCCCCTCTCGCTGCTGTGGCCGCCACTGGAGCGCGGGCTGACCATGCTCACCTCCGAGCTGCTTACCACGCCGTTTGGCGCCTTCTGCTACGGCACCCTCAACCGCTTGCTGATCCCGCTTGGGCTCCATCAGGTGCTGGGCAGCGTCATCGGCCTTGGCGAGAGCAACCTGCAGGCGCTGGCCACCGCCCAACCCCTTCATGAAGGGTATGTGGCCGGTCTTTACCCCATCATCATGTTCGGCCTGCCGGGCGCCTGTTTTGCCATCTGGCTGCACCGCCAGCGGATGCAGCGGCTGCCGCAGGGCGGGCTGCTGCTCACCCTGGCGCTCACCTCGGCACTGGTGGGTATCACAGAGCCTATCGAATTTCTGTTCGCCTTTACCGCCCCCTGGCTGTTTCTCGCCCACGCCCTGCTGACCGGACTGTCGCTCGCTGTCTGTAGCGGGCTGGGGATCAAGGTGGGCAGTTACTTCTCCGCCGGTCTGCTGGATCTGGTGCTGAGCTATCAGGCTGGGGAGCACAGCTTCTGGCTCATCCCGGTCGGTATCCTGTTTTTCGTCGCCTACACCCTGCTGTTCTATCAACTGCTGGAGCACGCCCCCCTCAGCATGCCGAGCAAGCCCATCGCGGTGGAGCATCCGCGCCTTGCCAGCGTTGCCCCCTCAGACCCGCAGATGCTGGCGATCCAGTACCTCAAGGTGCTGGGCGGGATGGACAATCTGGTGGCGATGAGTGTCTGTATCACCCGCCTCAGCCTGCGGGTGCGCGATATTTCACTGGTGGATGAATCCCGCCTGCTGGGTCTGGGCTGCCTCTCCTGGATCCAGCTCAACGACCACCAGCTGGTGCTGGTGCTGGGCCCCAGCGCCAGCCTGATTGAAGGGCAGATCCGCATGCTGGCGGAGCGCCAGTCGGTCCCCCTCGGCCTCAAACCCAATCAGGAGTCGGCCAGCCAGAGCAGCTGGTAACTCAGGCGAACGGCAACCGCTCGGCCACGAAATCCATCAGGGTGCGCAGAGCGGGGGCCAGATGCTCCCGACTCGGATAGATTAGGTAGAACGGGTTGGCCGGAATGGGCTGATCCGGCAACACCTTCTGCAGCCGCCCCGCCGCCAAATCCCCTTCACAGACATGGTGGGGCAACAGGGCAATCCCCCCGTCATGAAGCGCCATCTCCCGCAGCGCCAGCAAGCTGTTGCTGACACAGGCCCCCTGCGGCCGCCAGCCCCCCTCCTGCAATGGCCACACCGGCATGGCCGAGTGCACCAGACAGGCATAACGGCCCAGCTCGCTCAACTGCTGCGGCATGCCGTGGGCCGCCAGATAGGCGGGCGCAGCCACCAGATGACGCGCCACCTGACCGATACGCCGACAGATGAGGCTGGAGTCTTTCAGCGGCGCCGCCCGCAGCGCCAAATCATAACCTTCCCCCACCAGATCGAGCTGTTCATCGCTCAGGGTCAGTTCCAGCACCACCTCGGGATAGAGGGCGCGAAACTCGGCGAGGATCCGGCCAAGCAATAGAGTACCGGTCGCCTCGGGGGCAGTGATCCGCACCCGCCCCGCCGGGGCAGATCGCAGCCGTGCCATCGCCAGATTGGCGCTGCGGGCCAGTGCCAGCAGCCCCTGACAGTGCTCCACATAGAGCTCCCCCTGCGGGGTCAGGCTCAACCTGCGGGTGGTGCGCTGCAACAGCCGCACCCCGAGCTGGGATTCGAGCCGCGAGATCTTCTGGCTCACCGATGACTTGGGCATACCGAGCAGCTCGGCGGCCCGGGTAAAGCTCCCCTGCTCCACCACGGTGGCAAACAGCCCCATCAACGCCAGATCGACATTGTTCATATATTCAAACAGTCTTTACCTATTACCCATCTTAATATTGATAATCAACCAGACTAGAGTGAGTGGCAATCCCGAAAACAGCGATTTGAAAGGAAAAACCATGAAAGCCATTGCCCTGACTCACTATCTGCCAAGCCACCACCCCGACTGCTTTATCGCCGCCAACCTGCCCGATCCGGTTCCGGGTTCGCGGGATCTGCTGGTGCGGGTCACCGCCACCTCCGTCAATCCGGTGGATACCAAGGTGCGTTCCCCCAAGGCCAAAATTGAAAGCTCGCCCCGGGTACTGGGCTGGGATGCGGTGGGGGAAGTGATCGCCACCGGCAGCGAAGTGACCCTGTTCAAGGCGGGCGACCGGGTGTGGTATGCCGGCGATATCAGCCGTCCGGGCAGCAACAGCGCCCTGCAACTGGTGGATGAGCGCATCGCCGCCATCGCCCCCACCAGCTTGAGCGATGTGGAGGCCGCCGCCCTGCCGCTGACCGCCATCACCGCCTGGGAGACCCTGTTCGAGCGCTTTGCCCTCACCCGCGAGAGCCGTGGCAAACTGCTGATCATCGGCGGCGCCGGTGGCGTAGGCTCCATCGCCATCCAGCTGGCCCGCCAACTCACAGGCATGGAGGTAATTGCTACCGCCTCCCGCCCCGAGAGCCGCGAGTGGTGCCTCGAAATGGGCGCCCATCAGGTTGTGAACCACCACAAGTTGCAGGAGGAGCTGACCGCCCTTGGCATCACTCAGGTCGATGCTATCTTCTGCACCAACGCCACCGCCGAACACTGGGCCACCATGGCGGGGTTGATCCGCCCGTTTGGCCATATCTGCACCATCGCCGAATCGAGCGAGCCGTGGGATCTCTCCCTGCTCAAGAGCAAGAGCGTCACCTTCAGCCAGGAGTTCATGTTCACCCGCTCCCTGTTCCAGACGCCGGACATGATCGAACAGCACCGCCTGCTCGGCCGGGTGGCGGCACTGGTCGATGAAGGAGTACTGCAGACCACCCTGACCAGAACCATCCCCTCGCTGACCCCGATCACGCTGGCTCAGGCCCATGCCGAGGTGGAAGCGGGCCGTATGGTTGGCAAGCTGGTGATCGACATGAGCAGCTTTGCCAACTAAGCCCTCAAACGCACCATGATGGGATAAGTTCACCAAGGAGATGCCCCAAACGGGCACAACCAGCGGCACTCATGACAGCCAGTAGCAGGCCAACGTCCAACAATCAGCCAAAAAAGAGGCCATTTCGCGAGAAATGGCCTGAATACCTGAACATTGGGGTAACAATCACACACATATCCTTATGCAGGACATATTAGTCTTTGCATCTGGCGTGCCAACAGCAGCATGAATGCGCCAAAACGGCGTCAGCCCGTCCTTGAGCAAGGTGCCGACCTTGCTCTTTTTTTGTCTGGCAGACTGTTTACCAGGCAAACAAGTGCAGATAAAAAAATGCCACCCGAGGGTGGCAGTGAAAGATGACGGAACTTGAGCAAAGCGTTCAGCGAAAACCGGTCGTCTTCGCCTGCATAGAGCAATACAGGAACCGTGCCAATCCGGCAAAAGCCCCCGTATCCCTCCACGTCATGGGCAAACCACGACAGCACTGCCCCATGATGGTAGAATCTCGCGGTTTCACATTTATGAAGAGTCGACGCCATGCCCTGGATACAAATTCGAATCAACGCCACTGCCAAGACCGCAGACAAGGTGAGCAACATGCTGCTGGGGCGTGGAGCCCAGGCGGTGACCTTTATGGATGCCAAGGATGTGCCCGTCTATGAACCCATGCCCGGTGAAACCCCGCTCTGGGGCGAGACCGAAGTGATGGGGCTGTTCGATGCCGAAACCGATCCGGCCCCCACCATCGCCTTCTTCCAGCAGATCTTCGGCGAAAACGTCGGCTACAAGGTCGAGCAGCTGGAGGACAAGGACTGGGTGCGCGAGTGGATGGATCACTTCCACCCCATGCAGTTTGGCGAGCGCCTCTGGATCTGCCCGAGCTGGCGCGATGTGCCGAACCCCGATGCGGTCAACGTGATGCTGGATCCGGGTCTGGCCTTCGGTACAGGTACCCACCCCACCACCGCACTGTGCCTGCAGTGGCTGGACAGCCTCGATCTGACCGGTAAAACCGTGGTCGACTTTGGTTGCGGCTCCGGCATTCTCGGCATCGCCGCCCTGAAACTGGGTGCTGCCCGCGTCATCGGCATCGACATCGACCCGCAGGCCATTCAGGCCAGCCGCGACAACGCCGCGCGCAACGGTGTCGCCGACCAGATTGAGCTCTACCTGCCAGCAGACCAGCCACAAGACGTCGAAGCGGACGTAGTGGTCGCCAACATCCTGGCCGGCCCGCTGCGCGAACTGGCTCCACTTATCGCCGGCCACGGCAAGCCGGGCAGCCTGATGGCCCTCTCCGGCGTGCTGGAGAGCCAGGCTCCGGAGCTGGAAACCATCTACGGTCAGTGGTTCGAGATGGACCCGACCGCCGTCAAGGAGGAGTGGTGCCGCCTCTCCGGCCGCAAGCACGGCTAAGCGCGGGCAACATAGACGCCAACCTCATGCCATCAGGGCTCCCGTTCGGGGGCCCTGATTGTTTTGGCCTGTCAGGCTCTTCCCGGTCCGTGGACATGGGCTTGATCGCCCTCCCTTCTGATTGTGTTCGTTTGAAAACAACAGACACCTTTAATTCCGGTAAGATAGCGGTCCGAGCCAACGCAACCGAGAAGGATTTCTTATGCGGATTGCCATTCTGGATGACTATCAGGATCAGGTGCGCCACCTCCCCTGCTTTGCCCTGCTGGCGGGTCATGACGTCACAATCCTCAACCAGAGCGAACCAGATCCAACGCGCCTTGCCGCCCTGCTGGAAGGAATGGAAGCACTGGTGCTCATCCGCGAGCGTACCCGCATCGACGAACAGCTGTTGATACAGCTTCCCACCCTTAAACTCATCAGCCAGACCGGCAAAGTCAGCCGGCATATCGACCCGGCACTATGCCAGCAGTACGGCGTTGCCGTGGCAGAAGGGATCGGCAGCCCTATTGCTCCCGCCGAGCTCTGCTGGGCGCTCATCATGGCAGCCTCCCGCCATATACCTGTTTACAGCAAGGCGTTAAGCCAAGGCCAATGGCAGCAATCTGGTGACCTCGGTTTGGGACGCACGCTGCATGGGCTGACGCTCGGCGTCTGGGGCTACGGCAAGATAGGCCAGCGGATCGCCCGCTATGGCAAGGCATTTGGCATGTCGGTACTGATATGGGGCAGTGAGGCTTCGCGCAGGCAGGCCGAGCTGGATGGCTATGCCTGCGCCTCCAGCAAGGAGGCGCTCTTCAGTCAAGCCGATATCCTCACGCTGCATCTGCGCCTGAGCGAGGCAACCTGCGGCGCTGTTACCCGCGCAGATCTGGCCCGCATGAAAGTTGACTCTCTGCTGGTCAATACCAGCCGTGCCGAACTTATCGAGCCGGGCGCCCTCTATGCAGAGCTCAGTAACCATCCTGAGAAACGAGCCGCGCTCGATGTATTTGACATCGAGCCGGCGACACAGGAAAGCGAGCCCCTGCTGCGCCTGCCCAATGTACTGGCGACGCCTCATCTCGGCTATGTGGAGCAAAACAGCTACGAACTCTACTTTCGCGTGGCGTTCGAGAATGTGCTGGACTTTGCCGAAGGCAGACCTGCCAACCTGGTTCTGCCCGTATCGGGTGGATGATCACGTTACTTCTGCCGTATTGGCGCCAATATCCAAATCCCTGGCAGATAAAGGAAAGCAACCTTCATGAGCGAATACCAGAAGATGATTAGCAGCCAACCGTACAACTGCATGGCACCCGAGCTGGCCCAGTTGCGCCGGGAGGCGGCCCAGCACTATCGCCGTTTCAATCAGGCGGAAGATGAGGCTGAGCAGCGGGCACTACTGGCGGAGCTGATTGGCGAACTGGCAGAGAACGCCTTTATCTGCCCGCCCCTCTACTGCACCTATGGCCGCCACATCCACCTGGGCAAGGACTCCTACATCAATATGGGAGCGACCCTGCTGGACAATGCCCCCATCCGCATCGGAGCCAACGTGATGATTGGGCCAAACGTGCAGATCTATACCGCAGCCCATGCACTGGAGGCCGACGAACGGATTCAGGGCACAGAGACGGCACTGCCGGTCACCATTGAAGACAAGGTCTGGATTGGGGGCGGTGCCATCTTGCTGCCCGGCGTCACCATAGGGCGGGAGGCGATCGTCGGCGCGGGCGCTGTAGTCACCAAAGATGTACCGGCCGGTGCTCGGGTAGTCGGCAACCCGGCCCGGATCCTGCCAGCCAAAAACAGGTCATAAGGCTGCCAACCGGGCTGCATCTTGATGCCGCCATCAACTCACAACAACCCCGACACCCCATAAAAAAATAAAGCCCAATGTCACGAAGACGTTGGGCTGTTAAAAGGTGCTACGGAATTGCGACTCTCATCGCAGAAAAATTAGAAGGAGTGCCCTTCTAAACTGGCAGGGAGATATTAGCGAACGCGCAAACGTTTTACATAGTGAAATACCACAGGATTGCGAGGTACATCGCACTATTTAAATAATTACCTGCTATGGCGCGCGAAGCCTCTTTGAGCCATTTATTTTCCCCAATCACTCTGGTTACTATTCAGGGTTAAACAGAAAAGCCCCGATTTCTCGAGGCTTTGCTTCTCTCAACCGCAACGTGGCCAAAAAGTCAGAAACGGCGGACAAACTCATCGATGGGCAGCTCGCGCAGTTTACGCGCTTCCAACATGGGGGTACCGAGATAGAGGAAACCCACCAGCTGATCCTCTGCCGCCAGTCCCAATCCTTTGTTGATCTGCTCATCGAAGATAAACCAGCCGGAGCGCCAGATACCGTTGAAGCCCTGCGCCTGCGCCGCCATCTGCATCGCCATCAGGGCACAACCGGCAGAGAGCTCCTGCTCCAGTTTCGGCACCTTGGGGTGATCCTGATAACGGGTTGCCACGGCGACGACCAAGGGTGCCCGCAGCGGCGCTTCGTTGCACTTCTTGATGCTCTCTTCATCTTCGCCACGGGCACGGGCGGCGTCCGCCAACAGCTTGCCCAGCCGCTCGCGCCCCTCTCCTTCAAACAGAATGAACTGCCAAGGGGTCAGGGTGCCGTGATCCGGCGCGCGCAGGCCCGCCTTGAGGATATTGTCGAGCACCTCACCGCTCGGAGCGGGATCGGCGAGACGGCCACAGGAGTGGCGATTGAGCAACAGGGTGAGGGCATCCATGGGCAATTCCTTCTCTGGGGCAATGATGGCGCTACCTTAGCACAGCACCGAATGAAGAAAACCCCTGAGGCTCAGGGGTTTATCGCACTATAAAGGGCAGGATGGCACAGTTGGCTAGATGACCGCAGCCAGTTCGGCGCCCTGTCTGATCGCTCGCTTGGCATCCAGCTCGGCAGCCACGTCGGCTCCGCCTATGATATGCACCGGCTTGCCTGCCGCCTGCAACCCGGCCTGCAGTTCTTTAAGGGGCTCCTGCCCGGCGCAGACGATAACCTGATCCACCGGCAGACACTGCTTGGTCTCGCCCACCTGAATGTGCAAGCCCTCGTCATCGATCCCCAGATATTGCACCCCGGAGAGCATCTGCACCTTGCGGTTCTTGAGCACGGTTCTGTGGATCCAGCCGGTGGTCTTGCCAAGTCCGTCACCCACCTTGCTCTCCTTGCGCTGGAGCAGCCAGATCTGGCGCTCGGGGGCGTCGATTTCAGGAGCCGTGAGGCCACCGCGCTCGCCAAGCTGTTTGTCGATGCCCCACTCCTTGAGCCAGTGATCACGGTGCCCATCGGCATCCATCTCCACTTTCTTCTCTACCAGATACTCAGCTACATCGAAGCCGATGCCGCCGGCACCGATCACCGCCACCTTCTGGCCGACCGGTTTGTGATCCCGCAATACATCGAGATAACTCATCACCTTGGGATGCTCGATCCCCGGAATATTGGGGGTGCGCGGACGAATACCGGTAGCGAGGATCACCTCGTCAAAACCGCCGCCGAGCAGGCTCTCGGCACTCTGGCGCTGGCCCAGATAGAGCTCGACGCCGCACTTCTCCAGCCGTTTGGCGAAATAGCGCAGGGTTTCGTGAAACTCCTCCTTGCCCGGGATCTGCTTGGCGAAGTTGAACTGGCCGCCGATTTCGCTGGCTTGATCGAACAGGCTCACCTGATGACCGCGCTCGGCAGCGTAGCAGGCAAACGCCAGCCCGGCCGGGCCCGCCCCCACCACCGCCAGCTTCTTGGGCTGGGGCACGCGGCCAAACGTCAATTCGGTCTCGAAACAGGCTCGAGGATTGACCAGACAGGAGGCCCGCTTCTGCTTGAACACATGGTCAAGGCAGGCCTGGTTGCAGGCGATGCAGGTGTTGATCTCGTCCGCCCGATTTTCGGCCGCCTTGATGACAAATTCGGGATCAGCCAGGAAAGGGCGCGCCATGGAGACCATATCCGCCTCGCCCCCCGCCAGAATCCGCTCTGCCACCTCCGGGGTGTTAATCCGGTTGGTGGTGATAAGCGGCACCTTGAGATGCTTTTTCAGCTCGGCGGTCACCCAGCTGAAGGCGCCGCGCGGCACGCTGGTGGCGATGGTGGGAATGCGCGCCTCGTGCCAACCGATACCGGTGTTGATCAAGGTCACCCCCACCGCTTCCAGCGCTTTGCCAAGGGCGATCACCTCTTCCAGGGTCGAGCCCTGCTCCACCAGATCCAGCATGGAGAGGCGGAAGATAATGATGAAGTCGGTGCCGACCCGCTCGCGGATGGCGCGGACAATCTCCACCGGGAAGAGCATCCGGTTTTCGCTGCTGCCACCCCAGCCATCGGTGCGTTTGTTGGTGCGCTCGCAGATGAACTGGTTGATGAGATAGCCTTCCGAGCCCATCACCTCGACGCCGTCATAACCGGCCGCCTTGGCAAGCGCAGCTGTAGCCGCGAAGTCGCGAATGGTGCCGCGGATCTGCCGCTCGCTCATGGCGCGTGGCTTGAACGGGGAGATGGGGGCCTTGAGGGCGCTCGGCGCCAGACTGAACGGATGATAGGCATAACGACCGGCATGGAGGATCTGCAGCGCAATCTTGCCCCCCTCCTGATGCACGGCGCTGGTCACCTTCTTGTGCTTGCTCACCTGCCAGGGGAAGCTCAGCTGCGAGCCGTGAGGCACTAGCCGACCGCGCAGGTTGGGGGCAATGCCGCCGGTGACGATAAGGCCAACACCACCACGGGCGCGCTCGGCATAAAAGGCGGCCAGCTTGTCAAAACCGCCCTTCTCCTCTTCGAGGCCGGTATGCATGGAGCCCATCAACACGCGATTGCGCAGCTGGGTAAAACCGAGGTCAAGGGGCTTCAGCAGATGGGGATAGCGACTCATGATGCCTTCCTCTTTAAGGCCAGGGTGCATGGAACAACGCCCAACACCCGGTTGCGCAGCTGGGTAAAACCAAGGTCGAGCGGGGTCAGCAGGGTCGGATAGCGGCTCACAATGCCTCCAGTTAATTTTTTGTTATCAAACTGAGGCTAGAGTAAAGAATCGAAAATTCTTTTTCAAACAAATGTTTGGACAATTTTTCAGCGAACAGCCGTGCCCTGAACGAAGATAGGCGGGATCCGCCAGTCGGAAATGGCAATTTCGCCCGCAACTGGTTAATAATGGCTCTTCTCTACCCATTAACAGGGCGATAACGCGACTATGTCTATTTTCAAAGGTCTGGGTTGGTTGTTCCGCAGCCTGTGGCGCCTGCTCAATTTCACCCGGCTGATGCTGGTCAATCTGCTGTTTCTCATCGTAGTGCTGGTCATCGTCTTCAGCGTCAGCCAGAAAGAGGCGCCCAAGGCGCCCATCGAGGGGGCGCTAACCCTCAATCTCAACGGCGTGCTGGTGGAGCAACGATCCCAGACAGATCCCACCGTACAACTGCTGCGCCAGATGGACAGCAGCGACGAGCAGCCAAGCGAGATCGTTCTCTCCGACCTGCTGTGGGCCATCAAGAGTGCCAAGGATGACGAGCGCATCAAGGCGCTGGTGATCAAGCCGCAAGGGCTGCAGGGAGCCAACTTCACCAAACTGCAGGAGGTGGCGAGTGCCATCGACTCCTTCCGGGAGAGCGGCAAACCGGTGATCGCCATGGCTGACTTCTACACTCAGGGGCAATACCTGCTGGCGGCCCACGCCGATCACGTGCTGCTCAACCAGAGCGGCGCCGTGGTGATCGAGGGGCTTGGGGTCTACCAGACCTACTTCAAGTCGGCGCTGGAGAAGCTCAACATAACCCCGCATGTATTCAAGGTCGGCACCTACAAGTCCTTCGTCGAGCCCTATACCCGCGACGAGATGTCTCCCGAGAGCAAAGAAGCGAACCAGCGCTGGCTGGATCAGCTGTGGCAATCCTATGTGGTTGACGTAGCCGAGCAACGGGAGATCGAACCCGATGCGGTCGCGCCGGGCAAGGAGCGCTTCCTCGAGCTGCTGCGCAAGGCCGGTGGCAATGCTGCCAACTACGCCCTCGACAACGGTCTGGTGGATCAGCTGGCAACCCGCGACGAGATGACCCAGGCGGTCATTAAAGAGGTGGGTGAAGCGGACGACCACGGCTGGAAAGGGGTCGGCCTGAAAGAGTATCTGGCTGCCATTCCGGAACAATATCCCCAGAGCGGCAAGGATGAGGTGGGTCTGGTGGTCGCCAGCGGCGCCATCATGGATGGCGTCCAGCCTGCCGGTACCATAGGCGGTGATAGTCTCTCCGACCTGCTGGCAGATGCCCGCCGCGATGACAAGGTCAAAGCAGTGGTCCTGCGGGTCGACAGCCCGGGCGGCAGCGCCTTCGCCGCCGAGCAGATCCGCGCCGAGCTGCTAGCCCTGAAACAGGCAGGCAAACCGGTAGTGGTCTCCATGGGCAGCTATGCCGCCTCCGGTGGCTACTGGATCTCCGCCGATGCGGACAAGATCTTCGCCTCCCCCACCACCCTCACCGGCTCCATCGGGGTATTCGGCATGTTCGCCACCATCGACAAGGCGTTGGCCCAGTTCGGCGTCCATACCGACGGGGTTGGCACCACAGATTACGTCGGCGTCGGCCCGACCCGCGCCCTGCCGGATCACGTCGGTCAGGCAATCCAGCTGAGCGTGGAAGATACCTACCAGCGCTTCATCGGTCTGGTCAGCAAGGGCCGCGGCCTGAGCCCGGAAGAGGCCGAGAAAGCGGCCGAAGGTCGGGTCTGGACCGGCGAAGATGCCAAGGCCCTGGGGCTGGTGGACGAGTTCGGCAATCTGGATGACGCCATCAAGGCCGCCGCCGAGCTGGCCAACCTCAAAGAGTGGCAGGTGACCCCCATCGAGCAGGAGGAGTCCACCAAGGACAAGTTCCTGCGCCAGCTGTTTGACAGCAGTGCCCAAGTGCTGGCCCCCCAGTTGCAAAGCTGGCTGCCGGCTGGATTTGGCAAGGCCTTGGTGGAAGTGAACCGCAGTCTCGACCCGCTCACCCGCTTCAACGACCCACAAGGCACCTACGCCTTCTGCCCGGTCTGCGTGCAGTAAGCAAGCTGCGAATGCCCCATAAAGAAAACGGCAACCATCTGGTCGCCGTTTTCTTTATTCAGCCAGTGCGCGCGGCACCGCCAACTTGCTCAATCAGGGATTGAGACGGGTCGGCATACCGGTACGCTGTTCCAGCACCTGCTTGACCACGTTGGAGTCAGACTCGGCGTGGGCGATGAAGCGGGTGATGGCCGGTGTCATCGGGAGCGGCACGGAGGCGGTGGAGTTGAACTCCTCCTCGGTGCGCGACAGCGGCTCATGTACTTCCATGTAGCGACCGCCATCCGGCTCGACCGTGGTCTTGACCGGCTGGTTGACGAACTGGACGCGGGTACCGACCGGCACGTTGTCGAACAGATACTTGATGTCGTCGGCACGCAGACGTACGCAGCCGCTGCTCACCCGCAGACCGATGCCGAAGGTGGCGTTGGTTCCGTGGATGGCATAGAGGTTGCCGATGTAGAGGGCGTGCAGGCCCATGGGGTTGTCCGGGCCGGCTGGCCAGACCGCAGGCAGTGTGATTCCCTTCGCGGCGTAGCGACGACGAATGTTTTCGGTCGGGGTCCAGGTCGGGTTGGCGCGCTTGCGCTCTACCTTGGTGATCCAGTTCTCCGGGGTGTTCACCCCCAGCTGACCGATGCCGATGGGCAATACCTGTACCACGTTCTTCCCTTTCGGATAGTAGTAGAGGCGCATCTCGGCAACGTTGATGACGATCCCTTCGCGGGGCGCGTTGGGCAGGATCAACTGGTGAGGGATGATCAGGGTGCTGCCCGCTTTGGGCAGATAGGGATCAACGCCCGGGTTGGCTTCCATGATATTGGTCAAACCCAACTGAAACTCGGAGGCAATCTGCTCCAGCGGACGATTGTCCGCAGGCACCACATATTCCAGATTCTCACCGATCAGACGGCTGTTGGCCGCAGGCAGACGGTACTCGACGGCGGCAGCCTGCTGGCTGATCAGCGCAAGTGTGCATAAAAGGGCCGAAGCGGCAGTGCGAAGGGGGTTCATAAAATTCCTGTGTGGTTTCCTGTACCAAATGGGCCGGAGGCCATCTTATCTTCGGTCTGCCGGTGGCGGGTCAACCTGCACCACGGCGCCAAATAACCGAGCGCGCATTCTTTCCCGAGTCGGCCAAAATTTCAACTTCCATATGTTGCTTTTCTTGTTAAAAGTAGCCGTTTTCGGAGTGACGCTTATCAACAGAGCAAAAGCCACACTGGCAAGTCGCAGCTGAGTGAAAGATGAATGGCACTGCCAGCCTGTCAGCGAGCCACCCGAGCCCCCGTCAACCACTGCGCAGCGCCACCTTGCTTCACGGTTGCAGCCCTAGCCGAAACGTTTGTCACATCCGGGGAGATAGACCAATGTCGAGGGAGGCTCTTTATTGGCATGAAGAGGGATAAAACCGCGCATCGGCCACCAGCCGGTGCCGGTTTCAGCTATAAAAAAACCGCTCCGAAGAGCGGTTAATGGAGCCACCAGGCAACCATAAAAGGGACTACAGGTAGTTGTCATTGGAATTACTGGACGGCGGCCTCCCCTCCACCACTCTGCTCCTTGAGGAAGCTGATCCACGGAGATGCCCGACCGCTGACGTTGCCATTCTGAGCCGCCTGGGTGAAGGCGTTGAGGGCCTCCTTCGGCTTTTGTTGCTCAAAATAGGCGACCCCGGTCAAGAACTTGAGATCCGCACGTTGTTCACCATTGGCATTGGCTGCCGGTTTGGCGGCCAGCGCCACCAGATCCTGATAGCGCTTGCTCTGGATCATCATGCGCGCCATTTTCAGCTGCAATTCGGCGCTCGGGGCCAGCTGGTAGGACTTGGCCAGGGTGTCGATGGCCGGATCCAGCTCCTTGGCCTGATGCCAGTAGTTGGCCAGGGTCTTGTAGTTGCTGGCGCTCTGCTCAATCACCCCGTCCTTCATCCCCTTCTCCATCACCCGGGCGGCGCGATGGGGAATACCGGTGAAGGCGAGGTAGTTGGCGAGGCGCTGCAGCTCGGCGGCCTCGGTCAACATGCCGAGGTTATAGGCAGACTCCAGCGCAGCCAGCGCCTTGGTATCGTTGCCTGCCTGCATATGCATGGCCGACAGCTGGGTCCAGTACTTCTTCTTCTCCGGGAACATGTTGACCAGAGAGGTCAGCACCTCGGTCGCCGGTTTGTACTGTTTCAGCTCGTAGTGAGCGCCCATCTTCAGCAGATACCAGGACTCCGGCGCTTTACCTGCCGACAGCTTGATCGCCTGATCCACCGCCGGGATCGCGTCACGGTACTGCTTGAGCTGCACGTGGGCGTTGGCCAGCGTGATATAGGCATGGGAGTTGGGCTTGTCATCCTTGCCCTGGTTGGCAAACCACTCCTTCATGGTCTTGATCGAGCCTTGATAATTACCCTCCGCCATATAGAGCTGGGCCAGGTTGTAGCGCACCTGCTGGGCCACCGGTGGCGGCAGGCCGCCTGTCGCGATGGCATCGGCAAAGTACTTGGTCGCCTGACCGTATTTCTCCTGCTGGGCGGCTACGAAACCGAGAGTCTGCAATATGACCCCCTTGTCGTAGACCCGCTCGCCCGCGCCGGAGAGCGCATCTTGCAGCTTGGCATTGGCCTCACCGTATTTCTTCTCGGTGATCAGCTCCTGCGCCTTGTTGACCGCCCGATAGGCCCGATCCGACAGGGCCGGCTGCTCGGCGGCCCAACTGGCGGTGCTAAGCAGCACCGCCATGGCGACCGGGGCGAGGATCATCTTGTGTAACTTGTTCATCGCCACCTTCCTTAGTTGACCGCAAACTCGATCTCTTGCTGCATACGGCTCGCCTGCGGCTTGCCATCCACCATGGCCGGTTTGAACGTCCACTTGGCGATGGTTTTGCGCGCCTCTTTGCCGAGGTCATAACTGCGCGGCTCTTCCTTGACGATCCGCACGTTGCTGACGGTACCGCGCTCGGTGACGGTGAACTCCACCAGCACCTTGCCGGAGGCCAGCCCCGCCAGTGCCGCCTTGCGGGGCATCATGGGCTCGAAGGTTGCCAGCGGAATGGCGCCGTTGTTGCCACCGACGCCGCCACCACCGCCGCCGGTGCTGTAGGCACCCAGCGCGTTGCCACCACCGATGTTGACCGGGATGTCGAGCTTGGGCATGTCCATCGGCGCGCTCTCCATCTTCGGCCGATCCGTGCTGGCCACCTCCATCTCGGGAGGCGGCGGCGGACGCTTGGGCGGCGGCGGTTTGGGCAGCTCCCGCTGTTTCTCTTGCAGGGTCTCCTGGGGCTTGAGGCGGATGAAATCGGTCATGGTGACGTCATCCTTCTCCACCAGCTCCCGGTGATCCGGCGTGATGAGCTTGTTCATTCCCAGGAACAGGAAGAACACCACCACGCAGGAGACCGCCAACGATATCAGGTATCTCATAGGGCTCGCTCCGGCATCAGCTGCTCTTGCTTGCCGCGATGGAGATGTTCTGGACACCGGCCATGCGGATCTGATCCATGACCTGGACCACCAGCCCGGAACGGGACTCGGTATCGGCCTGGATCACCACGGCGCTCTCCGGGTTCTCGGCCCGCAGCCGCTCGATGTTGGCGCGCACCGCGCCCACCTCGACGACCCGTTTGTCGACCCAGACCTGACCGTTCTCGCGGACCGCGACCATGATGTTCCCCTTCTTCACCGTCTCGGCCGTGCTGGCACTGGGACGGTTGATCTCGACACCGGACTCCTTGACGAAGGAGGTGGTGACGATGAAGAAGATCAGCATGATGAACACTATGTCCAGCATGGGGGTCAAATCGATAGCCGCCTCGTCAGCACCGCTGTCGCTGTAACGTTTTCTCATAGCAGAAACTCCTTGCTTGTTCTGTGCCCCCGACAGGCCATGCCTCGCCGGGGGTATGCATCCTGCATCAACCGTGTTTCAGGTTGTCTTCCAGCTTTTGCACCGCCAGTTTGGCCTTGTGATCGAGCTGGTTGACAAAAAACAGGCCGGAAAGGGCGGCGATCATGCCCGCCATGGTCGGTACCGTTGCTTTGGAGATCCCCGATGCCATCGCCCGCGGCGAACCGGTGCCGGTGATGGCCAGGGTGTCAAACACCTGCACCATCCCCACCACGGTCCCGAGCAGCCCCATCAACGGGCAGAGAGCGATCAACACCTTGATGACCGGCATCCCCTTGTCCACCGCCATGGCAACCCGTGAGACCAGCTCGCGCCGGATCTGCTTGGCAGACCAGGAGAGGTGATCGGTACGGGCCAGCCAGGTAGCCTTGGTCTGCTTCACCTGCTTGGGGTAGACCGCCATGAAGTAGAACCAGCGCTCCAGCAACAGGGCCCACATCATCAGGGTCAGGAAGAACAGGGCGACCAGTACATCGCCCCCCAATCCCAAAAACCGGCGGACCGACTCGACTTCTTCAATCAACCAGAACCACATGGGTGACTCCTTACGCTGCGGCTTTGGAGGCGTGCAGACGTTCCTGATAACGGGCGACGAAACCGGCGCTCTGCTCTTCCAGCACCTGGATCAGACGACGGCTCTGGGTCTGCACTATGGTGTAGAGGAACAGCATGGGCACCGCGACGACCAGACCCTGCATGGTGGTCACCAGCGCCTCGGAGATACCGCCCGCCATCAGCTTGGGATCGCCGGTACCGAACAATGTGATGGCCTGGAAGGTAGCAATCATCCCCACCACGGTACCGAGCAGGCCCAGCAGCGGCGCGACGGAGGCGATCAGCTTGATGAGGCTGATGCCCTTCTCGAACTTGGGCACGTTGCGCAGGATGATCTCGTCGAGCTTGGACTCCAGATCCTCGATGTTGTCACCGCGATGGTTCTGGTAGGCCCCCAGCATGTCACCAATGGGGTTGCCCTTGATGATCTGATCGGATTTCAGCTGCTTGCGCATGGACGAGCCGATCAGCGACAGGCGGATACCGCAGAAGATGGCCAGCAGGGTACCGATGACCCCCAATGCCAGGATCACATAACCCACGGAACCACCCTGATCGATACGCTCCTTGAGGGTCGGTGACTGCACCAGCAGGGAGAGGATCACGCCGCGAGACGGGTCGATAAAGATGGGCTTGACCCCGCCACCGCCCTGTTCAAACTCGGCGATGGGAGCGAGCACACTCTTCTCCGGTTGCCGGGAGAGCTGCTCGAACTTGCCGGTCTCCGGCACGAAGGTGAGGTACTTGCCTTCGGAGACGGTATTGAACTCGCCGATCTGGGTGACGGTCTTCTCGGCCTGGTTGCCTTCGCCATAGACCACGGTCGCCGGGATCTGGCTCACCTTGCCACCGTCCACCATGCGGCTGAGGGTGGTGGTCCAGAACGCTTCCAGATCATCGCTGGAGGGGAGCTCTTTACTCTCGGCCAGACGGGTTAGCAGGGCGGATTGCTCCGGATGCTCGACCCGACGAGCGGAGGCGTTGAAGATCCCCTTGAACTCCCCGGCAAACTGACGCAGCACACCAAACATTTCGCCCATGTTGCCGGAACGCTGGCGCAGGGTTTCGGTCAGTTCGGTCAGCTGCTTGTCGTTGGCATCAAAGGTCGCCTTGAGCTGCTCGCCCTTGGCTGTTTCGGCAGCCAGCTCGGCCTTGGCCTTGGCCAGCAGCGCCCCCTGCTCGTTCTTGTCAGCCAGGAAGCGGGCTTCCCGCTCCTTGTTGAGTTGGGATTCGCTCAGGCTGGAGGCCTTGACCTGGTTCAGCAGCGCATTGAGATCCACCGGTTTTTCGGCGGCGGTCACCGGCAGGGTGACCAGGGTTGCTCCCGCAATCAGGGAGGCAATAGCAAGTTTGATTCCTTTCATGATGCTTTCTCCGCAGTTTGAACCGGCAGCTTGATCAGCGCGGGAGGCGCCTGCTTCTTGGCGATGCGAAGGCCCTGTTCAACCGCACTGCGATACTCCTGGGGCAACTCTTCCCACTGGCGAGTCTGCTTGTTCCACATCCCGGTTTCATTGCCATCCGGGGATTGATAAAGCAGCGCGATGCGGCCAACGCGCAGGAACTCGTAGGTCTTCTCGCTGCCATCCTTGTCCAGGCTCGCCTTGTAGGCCTCAATGGTGCGGCTGAAGCCCTCCTCGATCTGGTAGGCCTCCAGGATCTTGCGGTATTTCTCGGAGATGGTGACATCGGCCCGGTTCATCAGGTCGGTCAGAGCCGCCACGCGGTCCTCGCGCTCGACCTTCTGGAACGGCAGATCCAGTGACACAAACTGCTCAAGGGAGTCGATCATCTTGAGCATCAAGGGCACCACTTCGGTGCTGGTCTGATCAATCTGGGCGATCTGCTTTTGCATCGACGCCAGCTCGGCGCTCTGGGACTCGACCATCTTGCTCACCTGCTCGTTGTAGGTGCGCAGACTGTCGACCTGACGCAGGGCAGCCTTGTACTGGGCCAGTGCGGATTCGGCAGATTCGGCATAGCTGTCGATTTTCTGCTGGGAAACTTTGGATGCGTTGTCGGTGGCGGCTTGAGCGTCCACGGCCTGACCGGCAGTGGCGGCACTCAGATTGAAGCTGGTCAACAAGGCGGCCGAAACCAGGCTGCCAAGGAGCGCTTTCTTCATTGTAATGGTCCTTGTCTTCATAGGATTACCCTATCTCCGTAACTTCCTTGGACGTTGGGCACAGCCGACCCGACCGGGCCGGCTGAGGTTGTATATCAACAGGGTTGATTAGAACTTCTGGGTGTAGTCGATGTAGTAGATGCGACCGTCGATGCTGTAGAGGTCTTCATCGTAAGTGAAGCCATCGTTGGACAAGGAGGGGCCACGGTTGAACATGTTCTTCACACCGGTCTGGATCTTGCCATTCCAGCTGGTATCGACCGCCACGTTCAGGTTCCAGACGGTGTTGGAAGCGATATGACCCTCTTCCTGACCATCAACATAGTCCTGGCTCTGGGAATCGATATAGTTGGCGCTCAGGTAGGTATCCAGATTCCACAGCTGCGGGAAGTTGGCACCGATCCCGGAGTTGAGGCGCAAGTCGGGTTTACCATTCCAGCCCTTCTTGTCGATCATCGGACCACCGGCAAACAGCCCCTCTTCGTACTGCAGGATGTAAGTACCACCGAAGTCATAACGCAGGGTGAAGGTGTTGAAGTCGTACTTGTAATCGGCTTTAAAATCTACACCACTGGTCTTGAGTTGCCCCAAATTGACCATGCCAGCCTTGATCTCCTTGATGGTACCGTTGGGGAGACGAATTACGTTCGGGTTGCTGCCACTGTTCAGTTCCTGATAAATCTGGGTCTGTGCCGTGGCTAGCTGGATCACATCATCAATCTTGATGTAGTAGTAATCGAGTGACAGATTCAAGTTGTCCAGCGGGTTGTAAGCAGCCCCGATAGTGAAGGTATCAGCTGTCTCCTCCTTCAGATTTTTATTGGACTGACGGGTAACGTCATACTGTTTCTCAGGACAGTTAGCTGTGCCGGTAGCATTGCAGCGTACATAGTCCTTGGCATAGTCAGCAGAGAATGAGTCTGCGGCATAGAGATCATCCAGCCCCGGCGCCCGGAACGACTGGGACCAGGAGGTCCGGAACATCAGGTTGTCTAGCGGCTGGTAACGCAGGCTCGCTTTGGGCGAGAAGGCGCTGCCAAAGTCGCTGTACTTGTCATAACGACCCGCCAGGTTCAGCTCGACCTGCTCGGTGATGGGGATCAGGCTCTCGATGTAGGTGGCAAACACATCGCGCACACCACCACCGGAGTTGCCAGATGAACCTATGACGTTGCCTGCTTCAGACTGACTGTCATAGGTATCGGAGTAAGTCCAGTCGTTATACTCGGAGCCCCAGTACCAACCGATTGGACCGGCAGGCAGTTCGCCCATTTCCCAACCCAAACCGCCATACCACTGGAAAAAGTCCATCTTGGAAGTACGCGAGGTATCGTAGGACAACAGATCATTTACTGACTTATCAAACTCACCATTGGTGAACTTGCCATCTTTGATTGCATTACGGGCAGCACTTTTGAGGATATAACCGCTACCATCGCTGGTATTGTCAGTCTTGGAGTACATGTAACCGGCGTTCCATTCAACATCCCCAACGGCCTCGGTAGGTAGTACACCGTCAAAGCCCAGGTTCATGCTGCCGGTAAAGTCAGTCACATCGTTATCACGGGGACCAATATTGTTAAATCGATAGAAAATTGCAGCCTGACCGCCAGTGATTCCGTTCGCAGCCAACAACGCAGGATCATCACTCACAAACGAGCCCGCAGCAGGGGCAAAGCGGCCAAAACTGGTCACCCGAGAGCCGATAAACTGAGGAACAAAATCCACGCTGTCATTGATGTGATAGCGACCATTCACATAGACAGTATCGCGAGAACGAGAGGCTGTTTTAGCTGCGACCTTGGCGAAATCAAAGTTGCACAAACCATCCTGCTCAACAAAGCCGGTCCCGACATTGGCACAGTTGATACCTGCAAGCTGCTTCAGATCTCCTGTATCTAAATCCATGATGTTACGGCCAGCAACGCTGGGGGACATTGCACCTTGTAAAGCCAGATAGTCACGGTCACGATAGTAGATCACGTCCTTCTCATCGTGCTCGTAAACCATCATCAGGGACCCTTTCTCCCCATTGACGCCCGCAACCACAGAGCCACTCTTCTCATCACCGCCCTCTTCGGTTGGTGAGCCAAGACGCCCTTGGAATGTCAACCCTTCGAAACCCTCCTTGAGGATCACGTTGATAACACCGCCGATGGCATCAGAACCATAGAGTGCGGAGCCGCCGTCCAGGTTAACTTCCACCCGCTCAACAGCAGCCATGGGGATGGTGTTAAGGTTGATGGAAGTGCCCCCCATGGAGGGGGATCCAGCAACACGTTTGCCATTGAGAAGCACCAGGGTACGTTCTGAGCCCAAGCCACGCAGCCCTACTGTGGCTTGTGACTGGGCAGAACTACCGGAGGATGGGGAGAAACCACCAAAGGAGTTGTAGGAGGCCTGTTTCAGATAATCCGCCACAGTCTGCTGACCAGACTGTTCAATTTGAGCCTTGCTGACAGAGACAACCGGAGTCGCCCCCTCAACATCAACACGGGAGATACGGGAGCCAGTGACTTTGATTTTCTGCAGTTTTTCGACGTTCTGCCCTTCTTCGGCAGATACGGATGGGGCCGCCGCAAGGCTCGCCAAGGCGAACGCAATCGCAGCAGAGATTCTGCTCTTCCTAAGCATCGCTTATATCCTTCCTGGTTGTTTATTGTTTGCTTCCTGATACCGCCCTCTTTGGAGCGATGCGTAAGGCTTATCAATCTTTGACTAGCGGCGTCAATGGAGCCGGGGGGGTGGCGAGGTCAGGCGTAGAATAAGCGAAGTGTATTAATTTTGACCGGCATAATTAGTGAATAATTCTACTAAAAACAACCAGTGCAATGTAAAAACATTGTTAAATGACATAAATGGCGCTGAATTAAAATTTGATGAACTTATTAGTTAACGTGCTGTCCGTTTATATCTTATTTTGATTTATCGGCATTAATAAGAATAAAACACTAACTTCATGAGAGTTTCACCTGACCGTTCTCATGGGGATAACAGATAAAATCGTCGAGATGATATCGTTTTCCTTCAATTTCACCCACCAAACAAAAACATTATTAATCAACAACTTAAAAGCAAGTGAAGCTCAAACAAACAGCTGTTTATATTTTTTAAAATAATGTTGAACAGTAGCGTTTTGTTTTGATTTTCACTTTTCAGATAAAAAACGTCATTTTTCGGTGCTTTTGGTCTCAGCAGGTCATTTGTCCCAGTTTTCCATTTCCTTGTACTTGATTTTTGTTGCAGAGCTTTTACAGTGGCCAAGCGGATTGTCTGCTGTTTGGCAACCAATCCAGCGCGTAATGCCAGGAAGGAAAGGCCCGTCACCGGATTTGACTGGCCGTAAAAAAGAACAACAAGGACGAGGTTCCACCATGCTGTCGTATTTCCTACGCCGGATGCTTCTGATCATCCCGACGTTTCTCGGTATCACCCTGCTCGTCTTCACCATCACCCGTTTCGTGCCGGGCGGACCGGTTGAACGCATGCTGCTGCAAGCCCAGGTTTCCCAGAATGAATCTGGCCGCTCCAGTGGCAGCAAGGGGGCACAGGCCCTCTCAGATGAGCAGATCGAGGAGCTCAAGGCCTTCTATGGTCTCGACAAGCCCATGCTGGTCGCCTACTGGGAGTGGCTGCAGAAGCTGGCGGTGCTGGATCTGGGCGAATCAACCCGCTACTACGAGCCGGTGTGGGATCTCATCAAGGATCGACTCCCCGTCACCGCCTTCTTCGGGCTGGCGACCTTTCTGCTGAGCTATGCGGTCTCCATCCCGCTGGGGGTGGCGAAGGCGCTCAGGCACAACAGCCGCTTCGACTCGTTAAGCTCCATGCTTATCTACATGGCCTATGCCCTGCCCGCCTACGTGGTGGGGATCTTCCTCATCACCGTCTTCGCCTTCCATCTGGAGTGGCTGCCGATGGGCGGTTTTCCGGGGGATGATTTTGAGTACATGGAGAGCAGTTGGGATCAGATCCGCACCGTCTTTGCCCATGCCCTGCTGCCGCTTATCGCCTACGCCATCGGCGATTTCGCCATCCTCACCATGACCATGAAAAACAGCCTGATGGAGAACCTGTCGGCCGATTATGTGCGTACCGCCGTGGCCAAGGGACTGCCGTTTCGCAAGGCGGTCACCGACCACGCCATGCGCAACAGCCTGATCCCCATCGCCAGTCACTTGGGGTCTGTGCTCACCGTTTTCTTTGGCGGCTCCTTCCTCATCGAGACCATCTTCAACATCGACGGCATCGGCCTGCTCGGTTACGAGGCGATCGTCGAGCGGGATTACCCCACCGTTATGGGCATTCTGGCCATCACCTCCATGCTGATGCTGATTGGCAATATCCTCTCCGATATCTGCGTGGCCCTGGTTGATCCGCGCGTACGGTTTGGAGACTGACCATGAACCAGACCTCTATTGCCATGCCGATGCTGATATCACGCCATATCGTCTCCGATATCTGCGTTGCGCCTCCTGTTGATCCCCGAGTGCGGTTTGGAGACTGACCATGAACCAGACCTCTATTGCCATGCCGATGCTGATATCACGCCATATCGTCTCCGATATCTGCGTTGCACCTCCTGTTGATCCCCGCGTGCGGTTTGGAGACTGACCATGAAGCTCAATCCGGTTACCTTGAAAAAACTCAAGCGCTTCAAGTCGATCAAGCGCGGTTACTACTCCTTCATCATCTTCACCACCCTGGTGCTGCTCTCCCTGCTGGCGGAGCTGCTGGTCAACAGCCGGGCGCTGATAGTGAGCTATCAGGGCCAGTTGCACTTCCCCACCTATGGCGATGTGATCCCCGGCCAGCAGTTCGGGCTCGATTACGAGTACGAAACCAACTACCGCCAGCTCAAGGCCAAGTTTGCCGCAGAGGGCCAGGGCGACTGGGTGCTGCTGCCGCCGGTCCCCTGGAACCCCTACGAGCAGGACTTCAAGGAGGATGCCTACCCGCCATACGCCCCCAGCGCGGCCGAGCGCCACTTCCTCGGCACCGACACCAGCGGCCGCGACGTACTGGCGCGACTGGTCTACGGCTTTCGCATCGCCATCGGCTTTGCCTTTATCGCGCTGGCGGCCAGTTACGCCATCGGGGTCACCATCGGCTGTCTGATGGGCTTTCTCGGCGGCCGCTTTGACCTCATTCTGCAACGCTTTATCGAGATCTGGTCCCAGGTGCCGTTTCTCTACGTCATCATGATCCTGGTGTCGCTGGCCAAGCCCAACTTCGGCTTGTTTGTCGCCATCAACGTGCTGTTCGGCTGGATGGGGATCACCTGGTATATGCGCACCCTCACCTACAAGGAACGGGCACGGGACTATGTGATGGCGGCGCGGGCGCAAGGAGCGACCACCGGGCGGATCATCTTCAACCACATCCTGCCCAACACCCTGATGATGATCGTCACCCTGGCGCCGTTTGCCGTGGTGGGCAATATCTCGACCCTGACGGCGCTCGACTATCTGGGCTTCGGGCTGGCTCCGCCGACCCCGAGCTGGGGAGAGCTGCTCTCCCAGGGCATCAACAATCTGGATGCCATCTGGATCGTCAGCTCGGTGGTGGCCGCGGTGAGTCTGGTGCTGATCATGGTCTCCTTTATCGGCGAGGCGATCCGCGAGGCGTTCGATCCGCGCAAATTTACCCGTTACCAATAAGCCAGCCGATGCCAGCGCATCGGCAGGCGTCGGGTAACGAACAGTGATTAATGAAGGACGGGCCGCAGCCATCGGCGGTCCCAGGAGCAAGGGATAATCCCGTTATCAATCAAGACCCCCAGTGCAGGGGCCAGACCTGGAAGTCAAACATGAAAAATAAAATCAAATGGATAGGTGCTCTCTTTGTGCTGGTAAACGGATCCTGGGTCTGGGCGGCCAGCCTGCCCGCGGATCTCAAATGGGAGACCAATGAGACGGATCCTGTGTTCGCCTCCCCCAAGGCACTGCCGGGCGGCAGTCTCAATATGTTTGTGGAGAGCTTTCCGCTGACGTTCCGCACCGTGGGGCCTGACTCCAACGGATCGTTCCGCTCCTTTATTCTCGATAACCAGTTGCGACTCATCAGCTTCCACCCCAATACCGGCAACCCCATTCCGTCGCTCGCGACCCACTGGGCCATCGCGCCAGACAGCCAGACCGTCTACTTCAAGCTGGATCCCCGCGCCAAATGGTCGGATGGCAAGCCGGTCAATGCTGACGACTACACCTTCGGCTACGAGATGATGCGCTCCAAACACATCAAGGGGCCCTGGTTCAACAACTACTACACCACTGAAGTGGTAGCGGTAGAGAAGATCGATGATCACACCATTATGGTCAAAGCGGGCAACCGCAAGGCCAAGATGGACCTGCTCAACACCACCGAGCTGTGGCCCCAGCCCAAGCACTACTACAAGCTGACCCCCAACTGGGTGAAGCAGTACAACTGGGCCGTGGTGCCCACCACCGGCCCCTACGTGATCAGCGACGTCAAGAAGGGCAAGTCGGTCACCTTCAGCAAACAGAAGGATTGGTGGGCAAAAGACGATCGCTACAACCAGCACAGATTCAACATCGACACCATCAAGGTGCAGGTGATCCGCGACCACAACATCGCCTTTCGCCACTTCCTGAAAGGGGAGATCGATACCTTCGAGATGATCCTGCCCAACTGGTGGCATGAAAAAGCGGTCACCCCGGAGTACAAAAAAGGCTACGTGCAGAAGGTAATGGCCATGACCGACACCAAACAGGGCGGTCAGGGGGTGCACCTCAATGTGGCCAACCCCAAGCTGGCGGACGTGAACGTGCGCCTCGGCATCCAGCACGCCTTCAACATCGACAAGATGATCGAGACCGTGCTGCGCGGCGATTACGACAGAGCCACCACCTTCGACTCGGGCTTTGGCGAGTTCACTGACATCACGCTGCCGGAGCGGGCTTATGACATCGGCAAGGCGCGGGAGTACTTTGCCAAGGGCGGCTACAACAAGCCGGGGCCGGACGGCATCCTGCAAAATGAGAAGGGTGAGCGGCTGACGCTGGCGCTCACCTACACCAGTCAGGAGCACTCCAAGCGACTGACCGTGCTGAAAGAAGAGGCCAAGAAAGCGGGTCTGGATCTGGAGCTTAACCTAGTGGATGGCGCCACCGGCTTCAAGGTGATGCTGGAGAAGAAACACGAAGCGGCCTGGCTTGGCTGGGGCGGCGGCGGTCTCTATCCGCAATATTGGGAGTTTTTCCACTCCGCCAACGCCAACAAACCGCAGACCAACAACCTGTTCAACGTGGCTGACAAGGAGCTCGACGCGCTGATCGACGCCTACAACGTCGAATTCGACATGGCCAAGCGGGCCAAGCTCTCCCAGCAGATCCAGCAGCGCATCTATGATCTCGCCATCTTCGTGCCCGGGGTGCAGCTCAACTATGTACGGGCCAGCAGCTGGCGTTATGTGATGCTGCCGGAGGTGCCTGCCACCAAGAACACGCCGGATCTGCTCTACTGGCCGATGGACGGTTATCCTCATAGTAGTGGCGGTTTGCTCTGGCTCGATCCCAAGGTGAAGGAAGAGACCCGCAACGCCAAGGAGGCAGGGGAGGCGCTGGCGCCCATCAACCTGCTCGACAAGACCTATGCACGTCATTGATATTCAGGCCATTGCGAAGGGAGCAGCCGTTATGCCCAACACCCAGGCCTCCATTCTTGACGTACCGGATAACGGGGGGGAGTTCGCCGTTGATAGCGGCCAGCACCCAGCCCCAATCCTCGAAGTACGCGATCTCGAAGTGGAGTTCGCCGTCGACGACGGCAAGATCAAGGTGCTCGACGGGGTCAGCTTCAAGGTGGCCCCGGGTCAGACTCTGGGGATCGTCGGCGAGTCCGGCTGTGGCAAGAGTGTCACTTCACTCGCCATCATGGGGCTCTTGCCCAAACCCCATGGTCAGGTGGTAGCCGGCTCCATCCGCTTTCAGGGGGAAGAGCTGCTGTCGCTTGCGCCGGATCAGATGTACAAGGTGCGCGGCAACCGCATCTCGATGATCTTTCAGGAGCCGATGACGGCCCTCAACCCGGTGCAGACGGTGGGGGAGCAGCTGATGGAGGTGTTTCGCCTCCACCGCCCCGAGTATGACAAGGCCCAGCGCAAAGCCGCGGCCATTGCCATGCTGCAGAAGGTGGGGATCCCGGAACCGGCCCAGCGCTTTGCCGTTTACCCTCACAACCTCTCCGGCGGTATGCGCCAGCGGGTGATGATCGCCATGGCGCTCTCCTGCGAGCCAGACCTGCTTATCTGCGACGAACCGACCACGGCGCTGGATGTCACCATTCAGGCCCAGATCCTCGAACTGATGAAAGAGCTGCAGGCCCAGACCGGGATGGCCATCATCTTTATCACTCACGATCTGGGGGTAGTGGCGGAGCTGTGCGACGAAGTGGTGGTGATGTACGCCGGGCGGGCGGTAGAGCAGGCCGACGTGTTCGAGCTGTTTGACCACCCCCGTCACCCCTATACCCACGGCTTGATGAGCTCGATCCCGCGACTCGAGGATGAGCCCAAGAGCCTGCTCAAGACCATCAAGGGACAGGTGCCAGCCCTGCACGAGATGCCCGCTGGCTGCCGCTTCTCCAACCGCTGCCCCCATGCGACCGATCTCTGCATCAGCGCCATTCCGGCGGTGGAGCAACTCAATCCGCGCCACCATGTCGCCTGTCACTACTGGAAGGAGTTGACCCCATGAGCACTCTGTTATCGGTCAGGGATCTGAAACAGCACTTCCGGCTGGGAGGCGGGTTCCTGCGCAAGCAATATACGGTTCACGCGGTGGATGGCATCAGCTTCGACCTGAAACAGGGGGAGACGCTGGGGCTGGTGGGTGAGTCGGGCTGCGGCAAGTCCACCCTCGGGCGCAGCCTGCTCAAGCTGTTCGAGCCGACCGCGGGCACCATCACTTTCGAGGGGCGCGATATCACCGCCCTCAGCCCGAAGGAGATGCGCTCCCTGCGTCAGGAGATGCAGATGGTGTTTCAGGATCCTGCAGAATCCCTCAACAGCCGCCACACCGTGGGCCAGATCCTAGAGGAGCCCTTTATCATCCACGGTAAAGGCAACACTGAGCAGCGGCGCGGGTGGGTGCAAGAGCTGCTGGCAAAAGTGGGCCTGCCGGGCAGCGCGGTGGATCGCTACCCCCACGAGTTTTCCGGCGGTCAGCGCCAGCGGATCGGCATCGCCCGCGCCATCGCCCTCAAGCCCAAGCTGCTGGTATGCGACGAGGCGGTCTCGGCCCTCGATGTCTCGGTGCAGTCGCAGATCGTCAACCTGCTGCTCAGCCTGCAGCGGGAGATGAACCTCTCCATCATCTTCATCGCCCACGATCTGTCGGTGGTCAAACACATCTCGGATCGGATTGCAGTGATGTATCTGGGACGGATCGTCGAACTGGCGGATGCCCAGTCGCTCTATCTGGCGCCGCGCCACCCTTACACCCAGGCGCTGATCTCCGCCATTCCGGTACCGGACCCGCGCAGGCGCAGCCAGCGCATTCTGCTGACCGGCGATGTGCCCTCCCCCATCTCGCCGCCAAGCGGCTGCCACTTCCACCAGCGCTGCCCCCATGCGACCGAGTTGTGCAAAAGCAAGGCGCCCAAGCTTGAGGTGTGTGATGAGGCCCATCATCAGGTGGCCTGCCACACCCCGCTCGCCGTCGGTGGTCACGCTATCAGCGGCAACGCCATGAGCGGCGACAGCAGGCTGGAGCAGGCGAGCTAGGCGCAGCGAACAAACCCGAGGGTAGAAACAGACGAGGCGGCCATCAGGCCGCCTCGTGCTATCGGGTCACGCTTGTCTTATCGAGCCACTGCCGCAGCTTGTCAGGCAATCTGGTAACGGCCGGGCTTGTGGTTGAGTGTCAACACCAGATTACAGATAACCGCCGCCACGATGGAGAGCGCCAGGATCCAGGGCTGCACCACGAAAAACGAGGCGACAACAATGGCGCAATCAAGCCCCATCTGCAGCTTGCCCGCCCGGATGCCAAAACGATCCTGAATAAAGAGCGCCAGAATGTTGAAGCCCCCCAGACTCGACTTGTGACGGAACATGATGAGCAGCCCCATGCCAATCAGGGTGCCGCCGATCAGCGCCGCATAGAGAGGCTCTATCTTGCCGATCTGCAACACCCCGTTGAGGTGATCGGTCATGTAGGAGACCGCCGCCACCGAGACAAAGGTGTTGAAGGTAAAACGTGGCCCCATCCGCAGCCATGCCAGCGCATAGAAGGGCAGGTTGATGCCGAAAAACAGCAGGCCGAAGCTGATGCCGGTCACCTTTTGCAGCAGCAGCGCCAGCCCGGCAGTCCCGCCGGTGAGCAGGCCAACCTGATGAAACAGAAAGATGCCGAGGGAAACAAAGCCGGCCGCCGTCAGCAGGGCCAGCACATCCTCATAAATAGGATGAGCAGTGCGAATCGAGGTGTTGTCCATAACCTGTATCCAAGCGAAGTAAAGAGAGAGTGTCTGTCGCCTGCCGTTGCGGGCGGGCTGCGAGCCCTGTCCACAGGGCTTCGTTATGGGGTCCAGTCTATTTTTTGTGAAAAGGATCACAACAGTCAGGCTGAACGCCCCATTCTGGTGCCTGTCATCTGGCATTGACACCTGCTGCACCAAGATGCAGCATGCCGCGCCGACAGAGGCGGTTTGCCATGGCGCAAACGCGCCGGCTCTGCTACAAAGCGCGCAACCCCCTTTTCTCATCACTGTCAGGAGCCCCATGATCTGCACAGGACCCCAACCATGACCTATCTGGTCACCGGTGTTGCCGGCTTTATCGGTTTTCATGTGGCCAGCCGGCTCTGCGCGGCGGGTCATCAGGTGGTGGGCATCGACAACCTTAACGACTACTACGAGGTGAGTCTGAAAGAGGCGCGGCTGGCCCAACTGGCCAGTTTCCCCCATTTTCAATTCGAGCGGCTGGATCTGGCGGATCGCGAGGCGATGGCGGCTCTCTTTGCCAGCCACCGTTTCGAGCGGGTGATCCATCTGGGGGCGCAGGCGGGGGTGCGTTACTCCATCGAAAATCCGTTCGCCTATGCCGACAGTAACCTCACCGGCATGCTGACGGTGCTGGAGGGATGCCGTCACCACGGGATTCAGCACCTCATCTACGCCTCCTCCAGCTCGGTCTATGGCATGGGGGATCAGATGCCCTACTCCACCGCGCAGCAGGCGGATCACCCGGTCTCCCTCTACGCCGCCACCAAGAAGAGTGGCGAGCTGATGGCTCACGCCTATTCCACGCTCTATGGCCTGCCCACCACAGGGCTGCGCTTATTTACCGTCTACGGCCCCTGGGGGCGGCCCGACATGGCCATCATCAAGTTCACCCGCGCCATCCTCGCGGGCGAGCCTATCGACGTCTATAACCACGGCGATATCAGCCGCGACTTCACCTTTATCGACGACATCGTCGAAGGGATCCTCGCCGTGGCCGACCAGCCGCCCCGCCCCAATCCCGATTGGCACGCCAGCGAGCAAAGCCCGGCCGAGAGCGCCGCGCCCTACCGCATCCTCAACATCGGTCATGGTCAGCCGGTACGGCTGCTCGACTTTATCGAGGCGCTGGAAGAGGCCCTCGGCAAACCCGCCATCAAGCGAATGCTGCCGATGCAGGCGGGCGACATGCACGCCACCTGGGCCGACAGCGAGCCCCTCCACACCCTCACCGGCCTGCGCCCCACCACTTCCATCAAGGAGGGGGTCGCCGCGTTCGTCCGCTGGTATCTCGACTACTACCAACCCGGCGCGTGAAATTGTCGCGCTGCAGCCCTTGGTCGCCGATGAGTTAATCCGGTACCACTGGCTTGCCACGCGTTTTAGGATGGCTGAACGCACTGTCTGCGCACTATAGCGAGGATTTGAGATGCAATCACAGGAACAGGGTCTGATCGATGGACTGTTCGACCGCCTCAAGCAAGCGCAAGCCAGGGATAGCAAGCGAGACCCACAAGCGGATCAGCTGATCCGCCAGCATCTGGCCCAGCAGCCCGATGCCCCCTACTACATGGCCCAGGCGCTGCTGATCCAGCAGGCAGCCCTTACTCGCCTCAACGAGCGGGTCAAGGAGCTGGAAGCCAGCCAGAGCGCCCCGAGCAGCGGCAGTTTTCTCTCCGGCCTGTTTGGTAGCGAAAGCAGCCCGCCCCCGCGCTTTACGCCTCCACCGGCAACTGCGCCTGCCCAGCCCGCGTCCCGTGCCAGCTCATTTTTAGGGGGCGCCCTGCAAACCGCCGCGGGTGTGGCCGGTGGCGTCATGTTGGCCGATATGATCGGCGGACTGTTTCATAGCAACCGACCCGAGGAGATCATCGACATCATAGAGCCTGCCCCCATCGCCAATCCGGTCGATGCGGAACCGGTTCGCTGGGACGGCTGGGATTCACCTCCCGATGCTGGCAGCCGTTTTCTCGACGACGATAGCCAGAGTGGCGGCTGGACCGACAGTGACGATAACAACGGCGGTTTCTTCTGACCGTCAAACCATTACTGGCCCCGCATCTGGCGGGGCCCAACTCGATACGAAACCCATGACTATGGAAAGTGTGATGACACCACGGATCGGCAGCGGCATGACGCGATATACTCAGCGCGCTTCGTGCCACCCGGGAACAACTCCCGACCCCAGGCGCTCTGTCCGTGGCCACGCAACCCCCCCATGACGACAAGGAGCCACCTCATGATCCGAACCCTGCTTTTGACCGGTGCCGCCATTGCGGCCTATGCCCTGACCCAGAGCCACTCTCTGCTTCCCCTGCTCAGCCTGCTGGCCCTGCTTTCGATCTGGGTTGTCAGCGAAATTGGCAGCTTCTATCGCACGCTTCCGCCTGCCGTGCTGGATGAGCATGAGTATCACCACGACTTCTAACCCGATGAAAATGGTGTGAAACTGTCGACAGACCGTTAGTTCCATACCGTTTTGCTCTCTGAAATAAACCGGCTATAACAACAGGATCCACTGGGTTCGTGGCGATAGCTACCATGTTCCTCTATATCTTCTGTACTCAAGCAGGAGATCACCCATGGGGAACATCAGTGAAAACGGTCTGTTTTTGCTGCTTTTTTTGTCGTTGTTACTGGCAGGTACGCCGCAGGCGATGGCACAAGGCAGGGATTTCAGACAGGCCCCCAAGGCACTGACGGCGATCAAGCAGGGTCAACTGGCCCAGCAACACGGCAATCTGCAACAGGCCATCGCCCTCTACTGTGTCGCGGCCAGCACCGGCAACCCCGAAGGTTACTTCCGGATCGGTCGTCTGCTTGCCATCGGCCCCGCCTCGGTGCGCAGCGCCAAGCTGGCCAACAGCTACCTCGCCATGGCGATGCGCCTTGGTAACCGACAGGCTGCCCGTTACTACAACGCCCGTATCGGCAATGCCCCCATGGGGGATCAGTGCGGTGTCGGGATCCGTGGCGGACAGGGTGGCTATCTGGCACAATTCCCCTCCACCCCCTTCAATGTCGACACCTGGATTGCCCACCAGCCACCCGCAAAGCAAAAACTGGTCATCATGCTGCGCCACGCAGCCAAACACCATAAGGTGGATGCCAGGCTGGTACTGGCCATCGCCATTGCCGAATCCAACCTCGAAAGCCGCGCAGTTTCACCCAAGAATGCCCAGGGGCTGATGCAGCTTATTCCCGAGACCCAGCAGCGATTCGGGGTAACTCGTCCATTTGATCCGGCACAGAACATCAAGGGTGGCGTCAGTTATCTCAAGTGGCTGGATCGCCGCTTCAATGGCGACTGGGTGCGGATCTCGGCGGCCTACAATGCCGGGGAAAAAGCGGTGGAACGCTATGGTGGGATCCCCCCCTATGACGAGACCCGGGAGTATGTCAAACGGGTGCTCTACTTCGCTGGCCATAAACAGCCCTGAACCTGTTCGACTAGCTGCACGCTATTGACAAAAAACGTACCACCATTTGCGCAATCGTTTTCCTTTCGGTAGGATCCGGCGCTTTCTTGCCAGACCAACAGGTATCCCATGAATTTCATCAAACGTTGCTCGCGCCTGCTCACGCTGTTTGCACTCTTTTCCTCCTCCATCATGGCGGCCACTCCGGCGCCAGCACCCATCCTGATCCAGGGAGCGATGGACGTCGAAGTCGAGACGCTGGTGGCCGCCCTCAAGGACAAGCAGGAGCTGACCGTCGGCGCCTGGACCTACTGGCAGGGTACCCTCTCGGGTTATCCGGTAGTTGTCTCTCGCACCGAAGTGGGGCTGGCCAATGCCGCTGCTGCCACCACTCTCGCCATGGAGCGCTTTCATCCGCGCCTCGTCATCAATCAGGGCACGGCAGGCGGCCATGATCCGGCGCTACACCGGGGCGATATCGTTATCGGTACCAAAAGCTTCAACATGGGGGCCTATCGCAGTGATCTGACGTCGGCCGAGCAGGGTGTCGACCCAAGCAAATGGCACAACTTCGAGGTCACCATGCGCCTGCGTGACAAAGGCAAGCTGGTAGAGCACTCCTCCTTTGGCGGCGATCCCGAGCTGGTTGGCCGCGCCCTTGGCATGGCCGACCGTTATCGCCACGGCCGCGTAGTTGCCGGCATCATAGGCACTGCCGATGAGTGGAACCGCCAGGTGGCCCGCATCAACTGGCTGCATCAGACCTACAACACTGCAGCAGAAGAGATGGAGACCTCCTCCGCAGCGCTGGTCGCCGAGGCCTACAAGGTGCCCTTTGTCGGCATCCGGGTGCTCTCCAATACCGATCTGCATGGCGAGGAGTTCGATCCGCAGACCGCCATCCACTGCCAGCAGTTCGTCATTGATTACGCAAAAGCACTCATCAACAGCTTCAACAAAGCCTGATGAGCCAGAGAGGCCGCCACTATGGCGGCCTCTCTGCGTTGTAAGCTCTATCAGACAGGACTTACCCCGCGCTCTCTTCCACAGCCGATATCAACCCCCCGGACATGCCCTGCGCCCATAGTGGCGGTAGTAGCCCACCAGATTGCTGACCAGAAACAGCCCCTCCATCAGTGCGGCGACCGGAGAGCCCACCAGCAGGTTATTGCCAAGCCAGCAGAGGGTGCCGAGCAGCATCCAGCGCCGCAGTTGGTGATCATCCGGGCAAAACGCGGCCCGGGTTTGCAGCAGGCTGGCCAGCAGCCCGATCAATGAGAGTTCGCCCTGATAGGTCGCCAGCGCAGCCGCACAGGCCAACCCCATGAAAAACCACATCAAGATGCGGCGAACCAGCCAGATACTCACCAGAAAGCGCACGCTGGCCAGCAGCAACAGGCAGGCGGCCGACCACTGCCCGAGCAGGGCAAAGTGACCGGCATTGAGCGCGCAGGAGAGGGCCAGGCAGGCCAGGATCCTGCGACGATCCCGCAACTGAAACGACAACAGATCGAGCAACAAGGCCAGGCTCACCACCAGTTGCGACCACAGAAACAGCGACATCATCCACCCCTCGTCCGTCATTTGGATGGCGCAGCATGAGGGGATGGCCGGAGAGCGGCATTAACCCGTGTTAATGCGCCTGCGGATCCGTGACAAGGTGACCGGGCTGATGCCGATGTAGTTGGCGAGCTGTACTTGGGTCAGTCGTGCAGGCCAGTGGGGGAAGGTGTGGCAGAGCTCCCGATAACGCTCTTCGGGGGAGTGGAGCAGCAAAAACGCCTCCTTGCGCTCCTTGTAACCGAGCTGCTGGCGCAGCAGGGCCATGCAGACCGGCTGCCAGATGGGCTCATCCAGCAGGGCGATCGGCACCCGCACCACCTGCAGCTCCGTCAGCGCCTCCAGCTGATAGCGGGCGGGCAACCCCGTAAGCCAGCTGTCATAGAGCAGGCAGAGCTCCCCTTCGAAGTAGAACTCCTTGCAGCGCTCCTGCCCGTCCTGATTGTAGTGGCAGGCACGGGCGATGCCCGTTTCGATATAGAAGGCCCCCTCCTGTTCGGCCCCTTGCGCCAACAGTGCCTGACCGGCGCGCAGCGTCTGCCGTGGCAAACGCTGACAGAGGGCTTCGCTCAGGGCGGCATCCAATCCCATGGAGCAGAGAAAGGTGGCCAGTGAGGGAACTTGAGGAGATGGGATCATGACGGCTCCTGGACAAAACAGCAGCCCACATCATGCCCAAATTGCACGGCTGATGCAGCAAGGCGTGACCCTGTTGGCAAAGGGAGGACATAGCCGGGTGCCGCCTTTGCCCCCCCTCGTCCGTTGGTTTACAATCGACGGGTTTTTTGGAACCCGGTTGACGGCGTGTCGACCTGGCCCCACCACGACATCAGTCTGTTAATGCCAAGACATTAACCTGCTGAAAAGGAAGAGAATTAGCCAATGGCTCAATTTATTTACACCATGAACCGGGTCGGCAAGGTAGTGCCGCCCAAGCGTCATATTCTCAAGAACATCTCCTTGAGCTTCTTCCCGGGCGCCAAGATCGGCGTGCTGGGTCTGAACGGCGCCGGTAAATCGACCCTGCTGCGCATCATGGCGGGCATCGACACCGAGATCGAAGGGGAAGCCCGCCCGCAACCCGGCATCAAGATTGGCTACCTGCCGCAGGAGCCGAAGCTGGATCCGGAGCAGACAGTACGCGAAGCGGTCGAAGAGGCCGTTGGCGAAGTGAAGCGCGCCATGGCCCGGCTGGACGAGGTCTATGCGGCCTACGCCGACCCGGATGCCGACTTTGACAAGCTGGCCCGCGAACAGGGCGAGCTGGAAGCCATCATCCAGGCTCAGGGCGGCCACAACATGGAAAACCAGCTGGAGCGGGCGGCCGATGCCCTGCGCCTGCCGGCATGGGATGCCAAGATCAAGCACCTCTCCGGTGGTGAGCGCCGCCGTGTGGCACTGTGCCGTCTGCTGCTGGAAAAGCCGGACATGCTGCTGCTGGACGAACCGACCAACCACCTGGATGCGGAATCCGTGGCCTGGCTGGAGCGCTTCCTGCACGACTACGAAGGCACTGTAGTGGCCATCACCCACGACCGTTACTTCCTCGACAACGTGGCGGGCTGGATCCTGGAACTGGACCGCGGCGAAGGTATCCCGTGGGAAGGCAACTACTCCTCCTGGCTGGAGCAGAAGGACGCCCGTCTGGCGCAGGAAGCAAGTTCTGAAGCTGCCCGTCGCAAGTCCATCGAGAAAGAGCTGGAGTGGGTTCGTCAAAACCCGAAAGGGCGTCAGGCCAAGTCAAAGGCCCGTATGGCTCGCTTCGAAGAGCTCAACACCAACGACTACCAGAAGCGCAACGAGACCAACGAGCTGTTCATTCCGCCCGGACCGCGCCTCGGCGACAAGGTGGTGGAAGTGGCCAACCTGCGCAAATCTTACGGTGATCGGGTGCTGATCGACGATCTCTCCTTCTCCATTCCGAAGGGTGCCATCGTCGGCATCATCGGCCCGAACGGTGCCGGTAAGTCGACCCTGTTCCGCATGATGTCGGGTCAGGAGCAGCCGGATTCCGGCACCATCACCCTGGGTGACACCGTGGTGCTGGCCTCTGTGGATCAGTTCCGCGACAGCATGGATGACAAGAAGACGGTATTCGAAGAGGTCGCTGACGGTCAGGATATCCTGCGCATCGGCAACTACGAGTTCCCGAGCCGGGCTTATATCGGCCGCTTCAACTTCAAGGGTTCCGACCAGCAGAAGCGGGTTGGCGAACTCTCCGGTGGTGAGCGCGGTCGTCTGCATCTGGCCAAGCTGCTGCAGACCGGCGGCAACGTGCTGCTGCTGGATGAACCGACCAACGATCTGGATATCGAAACACTGCGCGCCCTCGAGAACGCCCTGCTGGAGTTCCCGGGTTGCGCCATGGTCATCTCCCACGACCGCTGGTTCCTCGACCGCATCGCCACCCACATCCTGGACTATCAGGACGAGGGCAAGATCGAATTCTTCGAAGGCAACTTCACCGAATACGAAGAGTGGAAGAAGAAGACCTACGGCGCCGAGGCCATCCAGCCGCACCGCGCCAAGTACAAGCGCATCGCCAAGTAAGCTGTCAGTCGGTACAAGCCGTACCATCGCAGCTGCGACCAACGTCACAAGGGGAGCTCCGGCTCCCCTTTCTGTTGTCTTTTGGCTTACAATCCTAGACGGATGCCTTTGCATGGATGTAGCACGATGACGACCCCCATAGAGAAAAAACTCACCATCCAGATCCGGGTTGAACCGGGTTGCCTCGGGCCGGATGGCAAGGAGCACATAGAGACCTTCTGTGCCGCTGCCGCCAAGATTTTTGCCGCCGTGGATCCAGAGCTGGTGAGCTGGGTGCTGATCCCCCGCTACGACAAGCAACTGCCGGAGCAGGAGTTCTTTATCGAGGGGCGCAAGCTGACCGAAGAGCAGGCCATCCTCTTTCTGCGCCGCTTCGGCCGCGAACTGGGTGAGGTACAAGACCGACTCGACTCGGTGCTGGCCCAGCTGGTCGAGCGCTACTTCAAAACCCTGTAAGCCCCCAATTTTCGATAAAAGGTTCTCTGCTGAGAACCTTTTTTCATGCTCAAAAAGCAAACGTTTGAATTTTTGCTCTATTCATTGATCTGCTTCGCAGATCCGGGGTTTGTAAACGGCGCCGCCTGTGTAAAAATGTGCGCGCTGTCACGGTATCAGGATGAGTCTGGTTACTTAACCGCCAGAAACAGGGCAATTTACCCCGCATGGATGGGATAGCCCGTTCCCCTGCTGCTTATTTCACGTCACCTATTGGAATCCAACATGAATCAACAACACCAAGCTGCCAATCAGGCCGCCGGGCAAGGATTGCTTGAGCGCCTGTTTGCCCTGCAAGGCCATGGCACTACCGCCCGTACCGAAGTGATTGCCGGTATCACCACCTTCCTGACCATGGTCTATATCGTGTTCGTCAACCCGCAGATCCTCTCTGCGGCGGGCATGGACACCCAGGCCGTGTTCGTCACCACCTGCCTCATCGCCGGTATCGGCAGCATCCTGATGGGCCTGTTGGCCAACCTGCCGATCGCGCTGGCCCCCGCCATGGGCCTCAACGCCTTCTTCGCCTTCGTGGTGGTCGCGGGTATGGGCTACTCCTGGCAAGTGGGCATGGGCACCATCTTCTGGGGTGCCATGGGTCTGTTGATCCTCACCCTGCTGCGGGTGCGTTATTGGCTGATCGGCAACATCCCGCTCACCCTGCGGGTCGGCATCACCGCCGGTATCGGTCTGCTGATCGCCCTGCTCGGCCTGCACAACGCAGGGATCGTCGTGGCCAGCCCTGCGACTATGGTGACCGTGGGCAACCTCACCTCCCTGCCCTGCCTGCTGGGTCTGCTCGGTTTCTTCCTGATCTGCATCTTCTCCGCTCGCGGCGTCCACTCCGCCGTGCTGATCGCCATTGTGGTCACCACGGGTCTGGGCTGGCTGTTTGGCGATGTCACCTTCAAGGGCTTTGTCTCCATGCCCCCCAGCATCGAACCGGTGTTCGGCAAGCTGGATCTGATGGGCTCGCTCGATATCAGCCTCGCCGGGATCATCTTCTCCTTTATGCTGGTCAACCTGTTCGACTCCTCCGGCACCCTGATCGGCGTCACCAACCGCGCCAAGCTGGCCGATGACAAGGGCCACTTCCCGCGCATGAAACAGGCGCTGATGGTTGATAGCGTGAGCTCCGTCGGCGGCGCCTTCATGGGCACCTCCTCGGTTACCGCCTTTATCGAGAGCAGCTCCGGCGTCGCCGTCGGCGGCCGTACCGGTCTAACCGCCATCGTGGTCGGCCTGCTGTTCCTGCTGGCGATCTTCTTCTCCCCGGTCGCCGCCATGGTGCCGGCCTATGCCGCCGCTGGCGCCCTTATCTATGTGGGCGTGCTGATGTGCTCCGAGCTGACCCGAGTGAAGTGGGAAGATCTGACCGAAGCGGTACCGGCCTTTATGACCGCCGTCATGATGCCGTTCAGCTTCTCCATCACCGAGGGGATCGCAGTTGGCTTTATCTCCTACTGCGTGATGAAGGCGGGCACCGGCCGCTGGCGCGAAATCAACCCCTGCGTGCTGGTGGTTGCCCTGCTGTTCGTCCTCAAGTTCTTCTGGGTCGATAGCCACTGATAATGACCAGCGCAATCCGATGGGCTCCCGACAGGGAGCCCATTTTTATTTGCCGGATCATGCTTCTCGCCCCTGCGCTGTGACGCGGGGGCCCGACAGTGCTAGATTGGCAGCCAGCGTTTTATCCGGCAGTTTCGTTAATCACAAGGACGGCAACCGTGGCCCAGCACTCTCCCTCTCTCTCCGCCTTCTCTCCCCTGCTGCAAGAGCTGGCCCAGCGCCATTGGCAACGGCTGATTGAACTGGCCCCCGACTACGGCACGCTGCCCGAGTCGGTGCACCAGACCCTGTTGACCCTGCTTGGCCTCTCCGATTTTGTCGCCGATTCCCTCTTCAAACAGCCTGAGTTGCTGACCGAGCTGCTCGCCTCCGGAGAGCTGGAGCGCTCCGAACGCTGGCCCACCTACCAGCATGATCTGGCCGCCATGCTCGCCGAGGTGGACGACGAAGAGGTGCTCAAGCGCATCCTGCGCCAGTTCCGTCGCAGCCGCATGCTGGTGATCGCCTGGCGCGAGCTGCTGGGTCACGCGGCGGTGGAAGAGAGCTTTATCCACCTCACCAGACTGGCGGATGCGCTTATCTGCGCCGCCCGCGACTGGCTCTACGCCAAGCAGTGCGGCGAGCTGGGCACCCCGATGGACGGCAACGGCAACCCGCAGCCGCTGCTCATTCTCGGCATGGGCAAGCTGGGGGGCGGCGAGCTCAACTTCTCCTCGGACATCGACCTTATCTTCACCTTCCCCGAGAACGGCTACACGGTCGGCGGGCGACGCGAGCTCGCCAACCAGCAATTCTTCATCAAGCTGGGCCAGCGCATCATCAACGCCCTGCACCAGAGCACGGTCGACGGTCAGGTGTTTCGGGTCGATATGCGCTTACGCCCCTTTGGTGACGCGGGGCCGCTGGCCATCTCGTTTGCCGCCATGGAGGATTACTACCAGCACCACGGCCGCAACTGGGAGCGCTACGCCATGGTCAAGGCGCGGGTGCTGGGGCCCCAGTGCGAACATGCGGTGGAGCTGGCCGAGATGCTGCGCCCCTTCGTGTTTCGCCGCTATATCGACTTCGGCGTCATCGACGGCCTGCGCCAGATGAAGGCGATGATCGCCGCCGAGGTGCGCCGCAAGGGGCTGGAGGGCAACATCAAGCTGGGGGCTGGCGGCATTCGCGAGGTGGAGTTCATCGCCCAGGCGCTGCAACTTATTCGCGGCGGGCGTGAGCCGGCGCTGCGGGTGCGCCATCTGCCAGAGGCGCTGGCCGCCATCGCCCAGTGCGGCGCCCTCGAATCCACCCATTGCAACCGCCTGCTGACGGCCTACCGCTTCCTGCGCCGGGTCGAGAACATCTTGCAGGAGATCGGCGATCAGCAGACCCAGACCCTGCCCACCGAGGAGCGGGATCGCCAGCGGCTCGTCGCCGCCCTCGGCTTTGCTGACTGGGGCGCCTTCATGGCTCATCTGGACGAGGAGATGGCGGCCGTCCATCAGGAGTTTGCCGCCGTGGTGGGGGAAGAGAAAGAGGCCCCCGCCCATCTGGAGCAACTCTGGCTCGATCTCTGGCGCACCGAGCTCGACGCCGCCGAGTTGGAGCAGCTGCTGACCGCGCAGGGGGTGGCCGAGCCCGTTCCGCTCTGCGGTGCCCTGCTGCGCTTCAAGGAGGAGTACAAGCGACGTCAGGTAGGGCCGCAGGGGCGCATCGCGCTGGACTGGCTGATGCCGGAGCTGCTGCGACTGGTGGTCGCCAGCGAGCAACCTGCCCGCCTGTTCGAACGGGTGTGCGAACTGCTGACCCGCATCTTCACCCGCAGCGCCTATCTGCAGCTGCTGGCGGAGAACCCGGGCGCCCTGCGCCAGCTGGTGCGGCTGTGCGACGCCAGCCATCTGGTGAGCGAGCAGCTGGCCCGCTACCCCATCCTGCTGGACGAGCTGCTCGATCCCCAGCACCTCTATCACCCCACCCCGCTCGATCAGTACAAACCCCAGCTGCGCCAGTTCCTGCTGCGCATCCCCGAAGAGGATGTGGAGCAGCAGATGGAGGCACTGCGCCAGTTCAAGCAGGTGCAGCTGCTGCGCATCGTGGCGGCCGACATCGCCGGCGCCCTGCCGCTGATGAAGGTGAGCGACCACCTCACCTGGCTGGCGGAGGCGATCACCGAGGAGGTGGTCAATCAGGCATGGGCCCAGATGAGCGAGCGCTACGGGGTACCGCCCGAGGTGGCGGTGAGCGGTCAGCGCGGCTTTGCGGTAGTGGCCTACGGCAAGCTCGGCGGCATCGAGCTCGGTTACGGCTCGGATCTCGATCTGGTGTTCCTGCACGGCGGCGACCCCAACAGCTACACCGACGGGCGCAAACCCATCGACAGCCGCCAGTTCTACCTGCGCCTGGCACAGCGGATCCTGCACCTGTTCAGCACCCGCACCCCCTCCGGCATTCTCTACGAGATCGACATGCGGCTGCGCCCCTCCGGCGACTCCGGCCTGCTGGTCTCGTCCCTCTCGGCCTATGAGCAGTATCAGCAAAACGAGGCCTGGACCTGGGAGCATCAGGCACTGGTGCGGGCCCGCCCCATCTATGGCGATGACGCCATCGTTGCCGAGTTTGCCCGCATCCGCCGCGCCGTGCTGGCCAAGGAGCGCGAACTGCCGACCCTGGCCCGCGAGGTGCGCGAGATGCGCCACAAGATGCGGGATCACCTGCTCAAGGCGGGCGCCGGCGAGTTCGACCTCAAGCAGTCCCCCGGTGGCATGGTGGACATCGAGTTCATCGCCCAGTACCTGGTGCTGGCCCACGCCTGCGGTGAACCCGAGGCGCTCACCCGCTGGTCCGATAACGTGCGCATCTTCGATGAGTGCGTGCTGGCGGGGGTACTCACGCTGGAGCAGGCGGAGGGGCTCAAGCACGCCTATCTGGAAATCCGCAACCTCGGCCATCGCCTCAACCTCTCGGAGATCTCCCGCAAGGTGAGCGACGACCAGTTACTGACCGAACGAGGCCATGTGCTGGCAGTCTGGCAACTGCTGCTGGGGGAGTAATTCCCGCTAGCGGCAATGAAAAAGGGCCCGCACGAGGCGGGCTCTACATGGAGATAAAACGAAAGGCTGGGGCTATTTGAACAAGCCCTTGAGCAGCTGGTCGGCCACCCCTTTGACGGCCTCGTTGTCGGCCTTGTCCCCCAGCAGCTTCTTGAGGCCGCGTTCGGCCTCCTTGCGCGCCTTCTCCTCCAGCAGCTTGTTGTTGCTGAGCAGCGCCTTTACGTCGAGCTGGTAGCTGGGCGCCTGCCAGTGGCCGCCGATCCGCACCGGAATGGTGATCTCCTTCAGCTCGTCCACGTCCTTGCCTCCCTGCCCCTTGCTGCTCTCGACGATGGAGGTGAGGAACAGGAAGTCGAGGCTCTCCGGCACCAGCGCCGTCTGCCCCTCGCCCTTGACCCGCAAGGCCGGGGCAAAGAGCTGGATGTCGTTGCTGCGGGCGATGCCATCGGCAATAAGGAAGCTGGCGGTCAGGGCGCTGAAGTCGGTCTTGCGCGCCTCCTTCACCTGCTCGGCTCCCTTGCCGGTGAGGGTGGCCCGCGCCTCGCGGATCATCTCCGGCAGGTTGATGCCGTGCAGGGCGCCGTCACTCAGCTTCAATGTCACCTTACCCTGCATCCCGTTGCGCAGCGCCAGCGCGGAGAGACCACGGCCCTGCACCTGCACATCGAGATCGCCCTTGCCCTCCAGCAGATCGCTCTGAGCCAGAGTCTGAAGCAAGGGACGGATGTTCACTCCGGCCACCTGCTTGTGCACCTTGTAGGTGGCGGGTTGCTGGCGTGCATCGAGAACTCCGTTAGCGTTTACCTGACCGCCAGCTACGGTCGCGCTGAACTGTTTGAGCGTCAGCAGTCCCTTAGCCAGAGCCACCTGCAGATCGACTGCGCCAAGATCCAGCCCTTTCAGACGCAGGCTGCCGAGTTGCAGCCGACCATCCAGATCCACCCCTTTGAGCGCGCCCAGATCCGGTTCGACAGTGGAGAGGGCTTCGCTCTTACCGCTTACCGCTTTATTGCCACTTGTAGCGGCATTGGAGGCTCCGGCCGCCGGTTTGCTCTCTTTCGCCTGCGCAGGTGTGGTCGGTGTCGCTTTGGCGAGCCATTTGTCGAGATCCAGCTTCTCCCCCTTGAGATCGAAAGTGATCGCGGGAACAGTACCAAGCTGCACGGATCCATCACCACTCAGCAGCGCCTCATCGGCACTCATCACCAGCTTGCTCAGGGTAATCAACTGCTTGTCGAGCTCGGCGCGGGCAAACCCGGCCAGTTTCAGCTTCATCTGCGGGCGCGGCAGCGTACCACCTTCCAGCGCAGCCGTCAGCAGCACATCGGAGAGCTCGGCCAGCTTCATCTCTTTATCGAGCCGTCCCTTGAGCGTTCCTTCCAGCGAACCTGCCAGTAAAGCTTGCTGCCCCTCGACCTTGGCTCCTTTCAGCGCCAACGTGAGATTGCTCCACTCACCAAGGGCCAGTCGGTCTCCCTTGATGGAGAAACTGTCGAGTCGCAGGGACGGGGCACTCAGGCTGCCACTGAGGCTCAGATCTTTCAGTTCACTGGCCATCACCTCCTGCGCCAGCTTGATCTGGGTCTGCCCTTTAACGTCGAAAGCGAGCTTGTCGGCACTCCCCTTCGCGGCCAGCGTCACGGGTACCCACTGACCGGTGGCCAGCTGCCCCATATCGAGATCGAGTCGATCCAGTCGCAGCGACGTGCCGCTGCGATCATCCTGTACAAGCGCACTGGCCTGGGAGAGCGCGACACCCTGCAAGCTGATCTGCCAGTGCTTGCTATCAGAGGTTGGCGCAGGGGTTGCGGGGACGACCGGTTCGCTTGCATCAGCAGTGGCATCTTTGATCAGTCCGCTCAGATTGGAGCTGCCATCCGCCTTGGTCTGGATAAAGAGATGGGCGCCACTCAGGGTCACCTTGCCGATCTCCAGACGATGTGAGAGCAGCGGTAACAGGGCCACCGAGGCCTCGCCCTGTTCGAAACGAATCAGATCCGGCTCGGCAAAACCGGCCGGATTGCGCAGAGCCACCTTCTCCAGCGAGAGGCCGAGACTCGGCCAGAAACGCCAGTCAATCTCCCCCGCCATCACCAGTTCCCGGCCCGTGCTCTTGCGCACCTGTTCAGCCAGCTGGGGCTTGAATTGATTGGGGTCGATAAGGCTTATCAGCGTCACTATGGCCAGCAAGGCTGCCACGGCGATGCCGAGCAAGATGAGAACTATCTTCTTCACGATATGCTCCTTGAATCCGGATCCACTGCAGACTATACCACTCACCGTCTGACGAATGGCGTCTGCGGGACAAAAGCGGACAAGGATGAGACAGGGATGGTCGCTGCCAATCCCCATCGTCATCAGCAGGGATCAGGCTTGCAAAGGGGATTGCTGCAACCGCGCCATAGCTGTGCGCGTCGACTCGAAAGCAAAGCGGGGCAAGGGGATATCGCGGATCTTCAGCCAGTGACAGGCGGCGACATCGTCAGCTGGCTGGATGACCGGTTTTTCGCTCAGCTTGATGGCAAAGAAGGTGTCACAGGTGTGATAGGTGATGCCGTCATAGGGATAGGTATTGGCGAACGAGCCAAGATAACGGTATGGCTGACCGACCATATCGAACCCCAACTCCTCCTGCAACTCGCGACGCAGCGCGACCTCCAGCGACTCGCCGGGATCGACAAATCCGCCCGGCAGATCCAGCAACCCCTTGCCCGGATTGCGGGCACGCACCGCAACCAGCACCTCATCCTGCCAGCAAAGCGCCACCATCACCGCAGTCGCTACATTCTGGAAAAAATGAAAACCGCAGTCACAGCAAAACTCTTTGGGGTTGACGCTCTGCAGGGTTTGACCGCCGCATTTTGGACAAAACATGGGCTATCTCCGACCAGATAAAGCGCCATTTTACGCCGCCAGGGCCATTTTTTATGAGTAAAACTGATGGGATGCTCAGGAATTCAGGGGAAGGAGGGGGTAACGCAGGCCAATTTTTAGGCGACTTGCTGAATTTCAGGCAATAAAAAACCCCGCTCGATGAGCGGGGTTTCTTGTATTGGGTGCCTGGCAGTGTCCTACTCTCGCATGGCGAATGCCACACTACCATCGGCGCTACCGCGTTTCACTTCTGAGTTCGGCATGGGATCAGGTGGTTCCACGGCGCTATGGCCGCCAGGCAAATTCTTCAATCCAGAAAGCTGACGTGAATAACGACTGAGTCATTATCACTGAATTAGTAGTTCGCTTAGGTTTGCTACAAGCCTTAGAACACTTCTTGGGTGTTGTATGGTTAAGCCTCACGGGTAATTAGTATGGGTTAGCTCAACACGTCGCCGCGCTTACACACCCCACCTATCAACGTTGTGGTCTCCAACGGCCCTTTAGGACCCTCAAGGGGTCAGGGATGACTCATCTCAGGGCTCGCTTCCCGCTTAGATGCTTTCAGCGGTTATCGATTCCGAACTTAGCTACCGGGCAGTGCCACTGGCGTGACAACCCGAACACCAGAGGTTCGTTCACTCCGGTCCTCTCGTACTAGGAGCAACTCCCTTCAATCATCCAACGCCCACGGCAGATAGGGACCGAACTGTCTCACGACGTTCTGAACCCAGCTCGCGTACCACTTTAAATGGCGAACAGCCATACCCTTGGGACCGACTTCAGCCCCAGGATGTGATGAGCCGACATCGAGGTGCCAAACACCGCCGTCGATATGAACTCTTGGGCGGTATCAGCCTGTTATCCCCGGAGTACCTTTTATCCGTTGAGCGATGGCCCTTCCATTCAGAACCACCGGATCACTATGACCTACTTTCGTACCTGCTCGACCTGTCCGTCTCGCAGTTAAGCTGGCTTATGCCATTGCACTAACCTCCTGATGTCCGACCAGGATTAGCCAACCTTCGTGCTCCTCCGTTACTCTTTGGGAGGAGACCGCCCCAGTCAAACTACCCACCAGGCACTGTCCGCGAGCCCGATTCAGGGCCCTGCGTTAGAACATCAAACATACAAGGGTGGTATTTCAAGGACGGCTCCAGCGCAACTGGCGTCACGCCTTCAAAGCCTCCCACCTATCCTACACATGTAGGTTCAATGTTCAGTGCCAAGCTGTAGTAAAGGTTCACGGGGTCTTTCCGTCTAGCCGCGGGTACACCGCATCTTCACGGCGAATTCGATTTCACTGAGTCTCGGGTGGAGACAGCATGGCCATGGTTACACCATTCGTGCAGGTCGGAACTTACCCGACAAGGAATTTCGCTACCTTAGGACCGTTATAGTTACGGCCGCCGTTTACCGGGGCTTCGATCAAGAGCTTCGCTTGCGCTAACCCCATCAATTAACCTTCCGGCACCGGGCAGGTGTCACACCCTATACGTCCACTTTCGTGTTTGCAGAGTGCTGTGTTTTTGATAAACAGTCCCAGCCATCTGGTCACTGCGACTCCCGACAGCTCCATCCGCAAGGGACTTCACCATCAAGAGCGAACCTTCTCCCGAAGTTACGGTTCTATTTTGCCTAGTTCCTTCACCCGAGTTCTCTCAAGCGCCTTGGTATTCTCTACCCGACCACCTGTGTCGGTTTGGGGTACGATGACTTGTAATCTGAAGCTTAGAGGCTTTTCCTGGAAGCAGGGCATCAATGGCTTCCGCACCGTAGTGCGTTCGTCTCGTGTCTCAGTGTTGTGTCTCCGGATTTGCCTGGAAACACCACCTACGCACTTTCACCAGGACAACCGTCGCCTGGCCCACCTAGCCTTCTCCGTCCCCCCATCGCAATTACAAGTCGTGCAGGAATATTAACCTGCTTCCCATCGACTACGCCTTTCGGCCTCGCCTTAGGGGTCGACTCACCCTGCCCCGATTAACGTTGGACAGGAACCCTTGGTCTTCCGGCGAGGAGGCTTTTCACCCCCTTTATCGTTACTTACGTCAGCATTCGCACTTCTGATATCTCCAGCATACCTCTCGATACACCTTCGCAGACTTACAGAACGCTCCCCTACCACTTGCACTAAGTGCAAATCCGCGGCTTCGGTGCCTGGTTTGAGCCCCGTTACATCTTCCGCGCAGGCCGACTCGACTAGTGAGCTATTACGCTTTCTTTAAATGATGGCTGCTTCTAAGCCAACATCCTAGCTGTCTGAGCCTTCCCACATCGTTTCCCACTTAACCAGAACTTTGGGACCTTAGCCGGCGGTCTGGGTTGTTTCCCTCTTCACGACGGAC
>NZ_CP077311.1:792500-1027500 GCF_019048265.1 Aeromonas sp. FDAARGOS 1405
CCAATGGCTGGTCGAAATGCTGCGCCGTTTCAACCTGCACTTCTCCCTGTTTGACGAGGAGCGCTGCATCGAGGCGTTTGCCGATGCGGAGAACCCCTTCGAGACCGAACAGCTGGTGATCTGCAGCCTCGACTTCCTGCGCAAGAAGCGTCGTCGCTTCGAGCAGGTGCTGGAAGCCGAGTGGGATCTGCTGGTTGTCGACGAAGCCCACCATCTGGAGTGGAGTGAAGAGGCGCCGAGCCGTGCCTATGAAATGGTGGAAGCACTGGCCGAACAGGTGCCGGGCGTGCTGCTGCTGACTGCGACACCGGATCAGCTGGGCCACCAGAGCCACTTTGCCCGTCTGCGCCTGCTCGATCCCGAACGTTTCTACGACTACGAGGCTTTCCTCGCCGAGGAGCAGGCCTATGGTCAGGTCGCCAGCGCCGCACAAGAGCTGCTGGATGGCGAGACCCTGAGCGATGAAGCCAGACAGATCCTCGCCAGCCAGCTGGAAGGGTTGGACTTGAGCGATGCCGCAGCTCGCCAGCAGGCGGTCGCCAAGCTGCTAGACCAGCATGGCACCGGCCGGGTACTGTTCCGCAACAGCCGCGCCAATATTCAAGGCTTCCCCGAGCGTCACCTCAACGTCTACCCCATGCCGCTGCCGGAGCAGTACAAAACTGCCATCAAGGTGATGGGCATGATGGGTGGTAACGGTGGCGATCTGCAGACCCGTGCCCTGCGCTACCTCTATCCCGAGAAGATCTTCCAGCAGTTCGAAGGCGACAACGCCACCTGGACCCAGTTCGACCCGCGCGTAGAATGGTTGCTGGAGCTGCTGCTCTCAGCCCGCCAGCAGAAGGTGCTGGTGATCTGCTCCGAAGCGGCGACCGCCATCGCGCTGGAAGAGGCGCTGCGTACCCGTGAAGGGATCCGTGGTGCCGTGTTCCACGAAGGGATGTCGATCCTCGAGCGGGACAAGGCCTCCGCCTATTTCGCCCAGCAAGAGGGTGGCGCCCAAGTGCTGCTCTGCTCCGAGATCGGTTCAGAAGGACGCAACTTCCAATTTGCCAGTCATCTGGTGCTGTTCGATCTGCCGCTCAATCCGGATCTGCTGGAACAACGTATCGGCCGACTGGATCGTATCGGTCAGCAGAATACCGTCGAGATCCACGTTCCCTATCTGGAAGGGACTGCCCAGCGCGCCCTGCAACTCTGGTATCACGATGGTCTGGACGCGTTCGAGCAGACCTGCCCGACTGCCCGCCCGGTATTCGAAGCGGTACGTGAAGAGCTGTTCGAGCTGCTGGCCGCCAACACCGGCGATCAGGCAACCCTCGAGGCCCTGCTGGTCAAGACCCGCGAACTGCACGAGCCGCTCAAGGCCCGACTGGAGCAGGGCCGCGATCGCCTGCTGGAGATCCACTCCAGCGGTGGCGCCGCCGCCCAGCAGCTGGTCGACAAGCTGGCCGCCGAAGATGACGACACCGGCATGATCTCCTTTGCCCTCAAGATGTTCGACGAGATCGGCGTCAATCAGGATGACCGTGGCGAGAACGCGCTGGTGCTGACTCCCGGTGATCATATGCTGGTTTCCAGCTTCCCAGGCCTGCCGCAAGATGGCATGACCATCACCTTCGATCGCAACACCGCCCTGTCGCGGGATGACATGGCGCTGCTCTCCTGGGATCACCCCATGATGCGCGGCGGTATCGACCTGATCCTGGGCTCCGAGATCGGTGCCACCTCGGTCGCACTGCTCAAGAACAAGGCGCTGCCCATCGGCTCCATCCTGCTTGAGCTGATCTTTGTCGCCGAGTCTGCGGCCCATCCCCAGCTCTACCGATTCATGCCGCCGACGCCAATCCGTCTGCTGATGGACAAGAACGGCCAGAATCTGGGTGATAAAGTGGCGTTCGATGCCTTCAACCGCCAGCTGACTCCGGTCAATCGCCACCTCGGCAGCAAGCTCGTGACTGCATCCCAACCGGTAATCCACGGTCTGATTGGCAAGGGCCAGGCCATTGCCGAAGAGCTGAAAGCCGGGATTGTCGACAAGGCCCGCGCCCAGATGGCGCAGACCCTGCAGCAGGATCTGGATCGTCTGGAAGCACTCAAGGCGGTCAACCCGAACGTGCGCGACAGCGAACTGGATTATCTGCGCAATCTGCAGGCAGAATTGCACCACCTGATCGATCAGACCCAACTCAAGCTGGATGCAATCCGCTTTATTGTGGTTACCCATAACTGACAAGGTACCGACCGACAGCGGCCAGACCCAGCTCAAACTGGATACCCAAGGCCGCTTTGTCGTGGTTACCCATAACTGATGGGGGCTTGCCCCCACCTTCTGATGCGAGACATTTATGTTTGAATACTCACCGCCTCTGGAACCCTGGCTCGATATCCTGTTCAAGGACAAGGACATCATGGTGGTCAACAAGCCCACTGGCCTGCTAAGCGTCCCCGGGCGCGGCCCCGAGAATGAAGACAGCGTCCTGCATCGGGTCAAACAGCAGCACCCCAAGGCGGCGGCAGCTCATCGCCTCGACATGTCCACCACAGGCGTCATTGTCATTCCCCTCAATCCCAACTCTCATCGGGAGCTGAGTCGGCAATTTCGCGAGCGGGAGACCGAGAAGCACTACCTCGCCTGGGTGTGGGGTGAGCCGGAGGCAGTGTCGGGTCAGGTTGACCTGCCGCTCTGCGTCGACTGGCCCAACCGCCCGAAACAGAAGGTGGATCACGAGGAGGGGCGTCACGCCCTGACCCTGTGGCAGAAACTGAAGGTGGAGAACGGCAACAGTCTGATCAAGCTGACCCCCATCACAGGTCGCTCGCACCAGTTGCGCGTCCATATGCTGGAGCTGGGGCACCCGATCCTGGGTGACAACCTCTATGCTCATCCGGATGCGCTGGCGGCCGCGCCCCATCTCTACCTTCATGCGGCCAGCCTGACCATCAGCCACCCCCGCAGTGGCGAGCGGATGACCTTCGAGGCGCCAGCTCCTTTCCCGGTCTAATCCCGCAAATCGCAGAGATAAAAAAGCCCCCATCGCAAGATGGGGGCTTTTTCATTAGGGTCAGACGCGAATATCGATCTTGCTTCCCAGAGAAGCGCTGGCCGATGTCGGTGCAACCGGCGCTGATTGCGCTGCGTTTTGCAGCAGCTTCAGCGCAGCTTCGCCCTCTTGGGTCTGCTGTTTCTTGGCCAGACTGGCCGTCATCAGAGCAGAACCAAACGACGCATTTGCAGAACTTGATATATCCATAGGGTTCCTCCTGCACTCAACAGTATCGGCCAAGCGGCCCCGAACATAAGCACTGAATGCAAAACAATCTGACAGTTGCTTTTCTATCAATCAGATAGCACTAGCATTCATGGCCCCTGTTCACCGCTGGATGACGCCTTCAAGCTCCTGTGCCGTCATCGCCCGAAGCACCTTGCAAGGGTTGCCAGCTGCCACCACGTTGGCGGGCACATCTTTGATCACCACCGAACCGGCGCCGATGACGCTGTTGTCACCGATAGTGACGCCGGGGCAGATGACGACGCTGCCGCCAATCCAGACGTTGTGGCCGATCCGCACTGGCTTGCCGAACTCGACACCCCTGATGCGTGGCGCCACCGCCACCGGGTGAGCGGCGGTGTAGATCTGCACCCCGGGCGCCAGCAGCACGTTGTCGCCGATGTGTACCTCGCAGACGTCGAGGATGGTGCAATTGACGTTGGCGTAGAAGTTCTCGCCGACGAAGATATTGGCACCATAGTCGCAGAAGAACGGCGGATTGATGGCGCACTCCTGGCCGCGGCTACCGAGCAGCTCGTGCAGCAAAGCATCCCGCGCCGGTTTCTCCTGCCAGCTGGTGTTGAAGGTGTGATAGAGCCTGCGGCAGCGCTCGCGCGCCGCTTTCAGCTCGGGATCGCCCGCATCATAAGGCTCCCCCGCCACCATCTTCTGCCACTCGGCACCACGCACCACCTTCTCCATTACCTACTCCATCAGCCAGATCAGGGATTCATAAGGGCGCAGCATACCCGATTGCGGTTGGGCCGGGCTATCCAAGTAGTTGCCGAGCAGCAGCCGACCTTGCCCGCTTTGCAGCTCGGCAGGCAAGGCAAACTCCACCGGCTCGCCGTAGAAGTTGCTCACCACCAGCAGGGTCTGACCGTTGGCACGGCGGGCATAGGCCCAGATCTGCGGGTGCCCGGTCAGCAGCTCCTGATAATCCCCCTGAGTGAAGATGGGGTGCGCCTTGCGAAGGGCGATGAGATCCCGATAGTGCCAGAACACCGAGTGCTGGTCGGCCAGCGCCGCCTCGGCATTGATCTCGGAATAGTTGGCGGCTGGCTTGAGCCAGGGCGTCCCTTGGGTGAAACCGGCATTGGCCGCAGCGCTCCACTGCATCGGGGTGCGCGAGTTGTCGCGGGACTTGGTACCGAGAATGGCGAGGATCTCGGCCTCGTTCATCCCTTCCGCCTGCTTGATGGCGAAGATGTTGCGGCTCTCCACATCCTGATAGTCGTTAATGTGCTGATAGCCGGGGTTGGTCATGCCGAGCTCCTCCCCCTGATAGATGTATGGGGTGCCTTGCAGGCCGTGCAGCGTGCTGGCCAGCATCTTGGCGGCCACTACCCGATGCTCGCCCTCATCGCCGAAACGGGAGACGATGCGAGGCTGATCGTGGTTGCACCAGAACAGCGCCGACCACCCCTTGCCGTGCATGCCGCTCTGCCAGTGGTTGAAGATGCGCTTGAGTTCGAGGAAATCGAACGGCGCCTTGGTCCACTTGTCGCCGTTGGGGTAATCCACCTTCAGATGGTGGAAGTTGAACACCATGGAGAGCTCGGAGCCATCGAGGGCGCCATAGCGCTGGCAGTGCTCCAGCGAAGTAGAGGACATCTCCCCCACCGTCATGGCTCCCACCGGGGCAAACACGTCGCGGCTCACGTCCTGCAAAAATTCGTGGATGCGCGGCCCGTCGGTATAGAAGCGGCGGCCATCGCCAATCTCGTCGTTCGGGAACGCCTGATCCTTGGAGATGAGGTTGATGACGTCGAGGCGGAAACCATCCACCCCCTTCTTGGCCCAGAAGTGGATGATGTTTTTCACCTCGGCGCGCACCGCCGGATTTTCCCAGTTGAGATCCGCCTGCTCGCGGGCAAACAGGTGCAGGTAGTACTGACCGGTAATCTCATCGAGCTCCCAGGCGCTGCCACCAAACTTGGATTGCCAATTGTTGGGCACGCCGCCATCCACCGGATCGCGCCAGATGTAGTAGTCGCGGTAGGGGCTGTTTTTATCACCCAGCGCCGACTGGAACCAGGCGTGCTCGGTGGAGGTGTGGTTGACCACGATATCCATCACGATGCGGATGTCGCGCGCGTGGGCGGCGGCCAGCAGCGCCTCGAAATCAGCCATGGTGCCGTAGGCGGGGTCGATGGCGTAGTAGTCGGCGATGTCGTAGCCGTTGTCCACCTGCGGCGAGACGTAAACCGGGGTCAGCCAGAGGGCATCGACCCCCAGCGTCTTGAGGTAGTCGAGGCGGGCCATGATCCCCTTGAGATCGCCGGTGCCACGGGCGCCGGAATCCTGAAAGCTCTTGGGATAGATCTGGTAAATCACGGCGCTCTGCCACCAGGGTGTTTGGCTCATGGCTCTTTCTCTTGTCACAAATTGAAAAGGGAGAGGGCGACCCGTTGGGTCGCCCTGACAATCAGATTCAGGCGCTGGCTTCGGCCAGCTTGCCGGCTGCTTGCTGGCGCTTGTAGACCAGCAGGGTCAGCACCACCGGCACCACGATGGCGACCAGCATGGCGAGGGAGTAAACGGCCCAGTATTGCGGCTGGATGGAGAGGATGCCCGGCAGGCCGCCTACCCCGATGCCGTTGGCCATCACCCCGGCGAAACCGCAGATGAGGGCCGCAAGGCTGGAGCCCACCATGGCGCACAGCATGGGGAACTTGTACTTGAGGTTGATACCGTACATCGCCGGTTCGGTCACCCCGAGGTAGGCGGAGATGGCGGCAGGTACCGAGATCTCCCGTTCGTTCTCCTTGCGGCTAATCAGAATGATGCCGACGACCGCAGAAGCCTGGGCGATGTTGGAGAGGGCGATCAGCGGCCAAATCGGGGTGCCACCCATGCTCTGCATCAGTTGCAGATCCACCGCGTTGGTGGTGTGGTGGATGCCGGTGATGACCAGCGGCGCATAGAGGAAACCGAACAGAGCGGCACCGATAGGGGCGAAGGAGCCGGTCATGGCGGCCTTGGCAGCGAAGCCGACGCCCTCACCAATCCAGCGGCCGAACGGGCCGATAAAGGCGTGAGCCACGATCACCGCCAGCAGCAGCGAGACAAATGGCACAATCACCAGATAGAGATAGGCCGGAATGATCCGCTTGAGGTTGGTCTCTACCCAGGCGAGGAAGACACCCGCCAGCAGCGCCGGAATGACCTGCGCCTGATAACCCACCTTCTGGATCACGAACAGGCCGAAGTCCCACACCTCGGGAGTCTGCTGACCAATGCCGTAGGCGTTCATCAACTGCGGTGACACCAGCGTTACCCCCAGCACAATACCGAGGATCTCGGAGCCGCCCATCTTCTTCACTGCAGACCAGCAAACACCGACCGGCAGGAAGTGGAAAATCGCCTCGCCCAGCAGCCAGAGGAAGGCGTGTACCTGAGCCCAGAACTGGCTGATCTCGGTGAGGGTGTGAGTGCCATCGTCGAACATCTTGATGTCGCCGATGACGTTGCGAAAGCCCAGGATCAGACCGCCGGTGATGATGGCGGGCAGCAACGGTACGAAGATCTCCGCCAGATGGGAGATGCCCCGCTCCAGCGGGTTCATGTTCTGGCGAGCCGCCTGCTTGGCGGTCTCCTTGCTGCCACCGCTGACGCCGAGCTGTTCGGTCAGCGCCTTGTACCACTGCTCTACCTCGTTACCGATCACCACCTGGAACTGACCGCCCTGGGTGAAGCTTCCCTTCACCGCCGGGATGGTCTCGATGGCCTTGCTGTCGGCCTTGGCCGGATCGTTCAGGACGAAGCGCAACCGGGTCAGGCAGTGGCTGACGGTGGCGATGTTCTCCTTGCCGCCGATCTTGTCGATCAGGGTGGCAAGCTGCTGTGCGTTGATCTTGGACATGGGTCTTCCCTCTGTGACGCCATTGAATAGTGGTCTGTATCGCCCTTTTGAGCCAGTCTGTCGGCCGGAGCGTTTTGGTATCGTTCCCATTTAGCATGCCGACAATCTGGCCAGATCGAAATGGGAACGTTCCCAATTCGTGGCTAGCGTCACAAAAAGCGCACTTTTTGTTCAGTCTGAAGTGATGGGGCTCACAGGGTTCGGCAGGGGGCGATAGTCACCAGCGGAGGCTGATCCTGCTCAATCTGACCGAGCAGCTGACGCGCCGCCTGCTCCCCCGCCCCCTTGTAGCCAAGATCGAGACTGAGGGCGTTGGGAAAGAGGAAGCTGAGCATGGGGTTGTTGCCAAGGCCGGTCACCAGCACCTCGCTACGCCCTTGTTCTTGCAGGTATTTTGCCGCACCGATGGCGAGGGTGTCGCTGGCGCAGACCAACGCCTGGGTGGAGGGCGTCAGCAGCTCGGCCGCCAGCCGGTAGCCGCTCTGCAGGCTGAGATCGCCGAGGGCGCTGCACGGGCGCAACCCTTGCTCTGCGCAGTAAGCGAGATAGGCGTCGAGGCGGCGCTGGCCGGTGGTGAGATCCGAGGCATCAACCCCCAGATAGGCGATGTCGCGGGCGCCACGGCTTGCCAGCTGCGCCAGCATGGTGCGCACCGCACCGGCGTCGTCGAAGCAGACCGAGGAGAAACCGGGATATTCACGGGCGACCAGCACCAGCTTCTCTTTCAGCGGCGCCATGGCGGCATAGTCCAAGTCATTGAAGGCGAAAAGGATAATGCCATCCACCCCGCGCCGATCCAGCACCGCCAGATGCTCCTGTACCTTGGCGGGGGAGAACTTGCTCTCCATCAGCACGGCATCGTAGCCACGCTGGTAGAGGGTCTCCAGCATGCCGCGCACCGCCTGATTCTCCGAGCTGGAGTCGAGCCGCGAGACGATGATCCCCACCACCTGCTGGCTCTGGCTGCGCATGGCACGCGCCGACTTGCTCGGCACGAAGCCATGTTCGGCGATGATCTGCTCCACCCGCTCGCGGGTCTCCTGCTTCACCTTGGGATCCTGATTAAGCACCCGGGAGACGGTAGACTTGCCGACGCCACTCAGTCTGGCGATATCGAGAATGGTCAGTTTCTTGTCCATGAATTGGCTCACAGGAGGCTAGGCGATGGAATTGCCCACATTGTTGTGATTAACCCCTGTGAATACAAGCCCATGGCGTTAGAATGCCCTTTTTGCCCCGCCGTCAGGGTGTGTGGGCACAGCACAGGACGCCCATCATGGATCTGCTGGCCAGTCTGCTCTTCTCCCTCTCCATCACAGGCCCCATCTGCGTGGTGCTGCTGCTCGGCATCTTGCTCAAGCGGCTGGGGCTGCTGCCGGATCCCTTTACCGAATCCGCCTCGCGACTGGTGTTTCAGGTCACCCTGCCCGCTCTGCTCTTTCTCAGTATTCTGGGTACCAACTTCGCCACCATGCCGAGCCTCTGGTTTATCGGCTATGGCCTGCTCGCCACCGTTATCAGCTATCTGGTGCTGGAGCTGCTGGCCGGACGTTTTATCGGGGAGCAGCGACTGCGCGGCATCTTCGTGCAGGGGAGCTTTCGCGGCAACAGCGCCATTATCGGGCTCGCCTATGTGCAGAACGCCTATGGCCACGAAGGGTTGGGGGCGGCGGCCTTCTATGTCGGCGCGGTGACCGTGCTCTACAACATTCTCGCTGTGATCACCCTCACCCGCAGTCTCGGCGGTGCCACCGGTATCCGCCCCATTCTGCTCGGCATCATCAAGAATCCGCTCATCATCGCCATTGTGGCGGCGCTGCCGTTTACCCTGCTCGGTATCAAGATGCCGCAACTGCTGCTCACCACCGGCAGCTACTTCGCCAACATGACGTTGCCGCTGGCGTTGCTCTGCACCGGCGCCTCCCTCAGTCTCGGCGCCCTGCGCGGCGGGGCGGCGCTGACCGGCTGGGCCAGCGTGATGCGGCTCTGCCTCATTCCAGCGGTGTTCACTCTGGGAGCAGCCCTGCTCGGCTTCAGCCATCTGGAGCTCGGCATCCTGTTTCTTATCAGCGCCACCCCGACTGCCGCCGCCAGCTATGTGATGACCCGCGCCATGGGGGGTGACAGCGTGCTGGCAGCGAACATCATCGCCACTACCACCCTTGGATCGCTGGTTACTACCAGCCTCGGGGCAACTCTGATGAATTACCTCGGTCTTATGTACTGACCCTGCCCGAGGAAACTGCCAACCTCATCGCCACCACGAACCTTGGCACCCATACACCGGCAGGGAGCCATCCTGATGAACTATCTGGGTCTTATGTACTGACGGCTTGACCTTGCCGGAGGCGGCAGCTTTAGGCTGGCGCTCATCAACAGAGGAGATATTCCATGACCATCGAACTCACAGTGTCCGGCATGTCCTGTGGTGGCTGCGCCGCCAGTCTGCAAAAAGCCCTGCTGGCCCAGCCTGCAGTCACTACCGCGACCGTCGATTTCGCCAGCAGCAAGGCCGTCATCGAGAGCGAGCTGAGCAAGGCCGAGCTGATCGCCCTGATCGAAGCCAAAGGTTTCTCTGCGAGTTAAATTATCTCTATAGAGGTATAAAGCAGGTTAAAAATCTGTACTCACCTGTCTTTTGGTGAGTTTTATCACAGACCCAGGTTATTAAACGGGCAAACTTGCTGCGATTATTCCAACCATAAGGATTTGCAGCATGACCCTACCGATCCGCAAGACCCTGCTCGCCGCCGTCGTCGGCCTGACCCTCTCCCCCATGGCCATGGCCCTGCCCAACGTCCATATTCTGGCAACCGGCGGCACCATTGCCGGGGCAGGCCAGTCGGCTACCCAGTCCAACTACGAGGCTGGCAAGGTGGCCATCGAAACCCTGATCGCCGCCGTGCCCGAGATGAAGAACGTGGCCGATGTGCAGGGTGAGCAGGTGGTGAAGATCGGCTCCCAGGACATGAACGACGAGGTGTGGCTCAAGCTGGCCAAGCGGGTCAACGAGCTGCTGGCCAAGGATGACGTGGATGGCATCGTCATTACCCACGGCACCGACACCATGGAAGAGACCGCCTACTTCCTCAATCTGACCGTCAAGAGCGACAAGCCGGTGGTGCTGGTCGGCGCCATGCGCCCCTCCACCGCCATGAGTGCCGATGGCCCGCTCAACCTCTACAACGCCGTAGTGACCGCCTCCGACCCCGCCTCCAAGGGCCGTGGCGTCATGGTGGCGATGAACGACACAGTGCTGGATGCCCGCGACGTCACCAAGACCAACACCACCGGGGTGCAAACCTTCGCCTCCCCCAACTTTGGCCCGCTCGGTTACATCCACAACGGCAAGATCGACTATCAGCGCAGCCCGGCCAGTCTGCACACCAGCAAGACGCCGTTTGACGTGAGCAAGCTCGACAAGCTGCCGCAAGTCGGCATCGTCTACAGCTACGCCAACGCCACCGACTTGCCGGCCAAGGCGATGGTGGATGCCAAGTTCGACGGCATCGTCAGCGCCGGGGTGGGCAACGGTAACCTCTACCACACCCTGTTCGACACCCTGGCCAAGGCGAGCAAGGATGGCATCCGCGTCGTGCGCTCCGCCCGCGTGCCGACCGGCGCCACCACCCTGGATGCCGAGATCGATGATGCCAAGTACGGCTTCGTGGCCTCCGGCACTCTCAACCCGCAGAAAGCGCGGGTGCTGCTGATGCTCTCCCTGACCCAAAGCAAGGATCCGGCCCAGATCCAGCGCTGGTTCCAGCAGTTCTGATAAAGGTTTTCTGACAAGTAATAAGCAAGGGCGGGACTTCCCGCCCTTTTCCATCCTGCATGCAATGCCACTTCGCCAAGCACCCGCCTCACCCATTACGTCGTTTGGCGAGGTCATCCTTCCCTTTTCCGGCCATCTTTTTCAGCCACCGCAGAGCGCTGTCATCAAATTAGCGAGCCGGATCACCCGCTTTCACAAGCACATCGCCGCCAAATTCATTACACTGCCAGCGATCTTATCCACTCAAGGAGTGCTGTTGCTGTATGGAAATATTGATCCTGCTGGGATTGATTTTGCTTAATGGCGTCTTCGCCATGTCAGAAATCGCCATCGTCACCGCACGCAAGGCTCGCCTCGGCAAGCTTGCTTCTGAAGGCAACCGCTCCGCCGCCATTGCCCTCAAACTGGGCGAAGACCCGACCCATTTTCTCTCTGCCGTCCAGATCGGCATTACCAGCATAGGTCTGCTCAACGGTATCTACGGCGAATCCCTGCTGGCCCAGCCCTTCTCCCTCTGGTTGCAGGAGTGGGGACTCCCCGCCAAGAGCAGTGGCCTGATCGCCACCATCATTGTGGTGGTGGTGGTTACTTATCTCTCCATCGTGGTGGGGGAGCTGGTGCCCAAGCGGCTGGGCCAGCTCAATGCCGAGCGCATCGCCTGTCTGGTGGCCCGCCCCATGCACTGGCTCGCCACCCTGACCCGCCCCTTCGTCTGGCTGCTGTCGGCCTCCACCAATGCCAGCCTGCGGCTGCTGCGGGTCAACCAGAATGGCAGCGCCAACGTTACCGAGGAGGAGATCCACGCCATGCTGGTGGAGGGCTCTGAAGCTGGGGTGATCGAGGATCATGAACACACCATGCTGCGCAACGTCTTCCGTCTCGACGAGCGCAGCCTCTCCTCCCTGATGGTGCCGCGCAGCGATATCCGCTATCTGGATCTGGCGCTGCCGCTGGAGACCAACCTGCAGCGGCTGGTGGAGTATCGACACAGCTATTTTCCGGTCTGCGACGGCAACCTGTCAGAATTGGTGGGTATCATCAATGTCAGCAAGGTGCTGCACGCCTATATCAAGGGGGAGCCCATCGATCTGGCTGCCCTGACCCAGGAGGGTAGCCTGCTGCCCGAGACCCTCAACGGCGTCGAGCTGCTCAACCACTTCCGCACCCACAGCGAACAGATGGCGCTGGTGGTGGACGAATATGGCGAGCTGCAGGGACTGGTCACCCAGCAGGATCTGCTGGAGGCGCTGGCGGGGGATTTCCAGCAGGAGGATGGCGAGGACAACTGGGCCTTCCGGCGCGCCGACGGCAGCTGGCTGCTCGATGGCCTGATCCCGCTGCCAGAGTTGAAGGACTGTCTGGAGTTGGTTCGTCTGCCAGAAGAAGAAAAACATCACTATCACACCCTCGGAGGGCTTATCATGCTGCTCCTTGGTCGTGTTCCACAAACCGGAGACCTGGTGACACTGGAACAGTGGCAACTGGAAATTGTTGACATGGATGGCCTGCGCATCGACAAGGTGCTCGCCATGCCCTTGACCGATCAACCCAGCTAACCTGCGGAGTTTGCAAGTATGGAGCAGTTTTACCAACTGGCTCACGCCTTTATGAATCACGATCTGAACACACTTTCCGATCCCAAGATGGCCTTCATGATCTGTGGTGTGATTCTGACGTTTCTGGTACTGGAAAACGGATTCATCCCTACCGCCTTTCTGCCCGGTGACAGCCTGCTGATCCTCACCGGCGTACTCATCTATCAGGATGTGTTGTCTCTCGGGGTGATCCCGCTGTTGATCATGGCCACCTTTGTCGGCACCTGGCTCGGTTACATGCAGGGGCGCTTTCTCGGCCACACCCAGCTCTACCATCGGCTGATGTCCCATGTGGAAGAGCGACACCAGCAGAAGGTCTACCACCTGCTGGACAAGTACGGGATCATCACCCTGATCACCGCGCGCTATATCGCCTTCGTGCGCACCGCCTACCCCTATATCGTGGGAGCTACCGAGCTGCCCCAGGGGCGCTTCCTCATCGTCAATCTGATCAGCTCCATCATGTGGATCTGCCCGCTGGTCGGGTTTGGCTACTACCTGAGCCACACCAAGCTGGCCGCCGAATACCAGACCCAGTTCTTCAACATCATCATCTATCTGCCGGTGGCCCTGCTGCTGGGTGGCATGGTGGCGCTGGTCTGGCGCTGGATCAGCAAACGCAGGGCTGCGCAGCCGCGGGATTGACCCCTCGCCCAACGCCCGACCCGAAAGCCCTCGCCAGAGGGCTTTTTTTGATCGCCAATTTTGCGCAAATAGCAGAAATAGTCCCGCTCGGCCCTTGTAAAGCCGGGGTAAAAATGAGTGAATCTAGCGCCTTTTTTTGGATGGGAATGGAGTCGGTTGTATGTGGTGTCGGATTCGCGCAGCAGCGCTGGTTGTCGGGTTGATGGGAATGCTGGGATTGCCTGCGGTCAGCGCGGCACCCAACCCTGCCAAACTGGAAGTACGCTCGAGCAGCGCCCTGGTCGTGGATGTAAAAACGGGCAAGACGCTCTACCAGAAGAATGCCACCAAGGTACGTCCTATCGCCTCCCTCACCAAGCTGATGACAGCGCTGGTGGTGCTGGATGCCAAACAGAATCTCAACCAGACCATCACGGTCGACAAGAACGATCTGGATCGGGTCAAACACACACACTCCCGCATCCGCATGGGCACCAAGGTGACCCGCCGCGACGCCCTGCATCTGGCATTGATGTCCTCCGAAAACCGGATGGCCTCGGCACTGGCGCGTCACTATCCGGGCGGTCGCAGTGCCTTCGTGCGGGCCATGAACAACAAGGCCAGACAATTGGGAATGCGTAATACCCACTTCTACGACTCCACCGGCCTCTCCACCCGCAACGTCTCTACCGCCCAGGATCTGGGCAAGCTGGCTGCCGCCGCCTATCGTCAGCCGCTGATCCGTCAGTTCACTCAGGATGAGAACCGGGAGATGCGCTTCAGCGCCCCCGCCTACAGCCTGATGTTCAACAACACCAACCCGCTGGTGAAAAACCCGGATTGGGACGTACGCCTCTCCAAGACCGGCTTCACTGACGAAGCGGGGCGCTGTCTGGTGATGCGCGCCAAACCGGACAGCCGCGAGCTGGCCATCGTGCTGCTCAACTCGGTGGGCAAACGCACCCCTATCGGCGATGCCAACCGCATTCGCAAATGGCTGAAAAGCTGAGTAAAGCTCTCAATACCAAAGGATGCTGCGGCATCCTTTTTTATTGCCCGCAGAACGCCTCAGCAGGCCTTGCAGGATGTTGATAGCCAAACCCTGAGTGATGATCTGCGCAGCATCTGCCGTTGCAACAGCAGACATACAAGGCGCCTATAGATGAGGCAAAGGGTGGTGAGGCGGGGCAACGATCAGAAGAGCTATGCGCAATCACAGACAGGGGAAGAAATAAGGACAAGAACAGCCAGGTAAACGGGCGATCCACCCGCAACAGCGCACGGGGATCCGCACCAAAAAGTTAAATATCGCCCATAAAAAAACAGCCCCGACCGAAGTCGAGGCTGTCTGTATGGTGCGCCCGAGAGGATTCGAACCTCTGACCACCTGGTTCGTAGCCAGGTACTCTATCCAGCTGAGCTACGGGCGCTCATAAACTTTTGGTATTGCTTGAAATATGGTGCGCCCGAGAGGATTCGAACCTCTGACCACCTGGTTCGTAGCCAGGTACTCTATCCAGCTGAGCTACGGGCGCTCATAAACTTTTGGTATTGCTTGAAATATGGTGCGCCCGAGAGGATTCGAACCTCTGACCACCTGGTTCGTAGCCAGGTACTCTATCCAGCTGAGCTACGGGCGCTCATAAATCGTTGTGTCGTTTTAAATGGTGCGCCCGAGAGGATTCGAACCTCTGACCACCTGGTTCGTAGCCAGGTACTCTATCCAGCTGAGCTACGGGCGCCCTGTTTTAAAACGATAAAAAAAGCTTACTTATCAGTAAGCCTTTTCCAAAGTGTCGACTTGCTGATGGTCAACACATGACTCTTGCTTGAGTCGTAATATGGTGCGCCCGAGAGGATTCGAACCTCTGACCACCTGGTTCGTAGCCAGGTACTCTATCCAGCTGAGCTACGGGCGCAAATGGCGGAGAAGGGGGGATTCGAACCCCCGATGCGGGTATAAGCCGCATACTCCCTTAGCAGGGGAGCGCCTTCAGCCTCTCGGCCACCTCTCCGTTTGCGGGGCTGATAATACTTCACAGGGATTTTTAGTCAAACACTTTTTTGGAGAAAAAAGTGCGTTCGCTCAGCATTTGGTCAAAGCGTGGAATATTCAAACAATATCGGCACTTATCCCGCAGTTTCGCGCCCTGCAGGGCAATTTCAGGGGGCCGGAAAAACAAAAGGCGACACATGAGGTGTCGCCTTGTCACAGCCATGAAAGTGGCTTAGAAGCCCGGTTGGCCCGGAACTTTCTCGGCCTGGATGCGCTGGTAGATCTCTTCGCGGTGTACGGAGACCTCTTTCGGCGCGTTAACACCGATACGGACCTGGTTGCCTTTAACGCCCAGTACGGTGACAGTCACTTCATCACCAATCATCAGGGTTTCCCCAACACGACGAGTCAAAATAAGCATTCGCTTGCTCCTGTATCCTGTTTTGTTTTTATATCGATATGCGACATTATCTAACAAAGATACCGATATGGTAAATGGTTGAAACTAAATCAATCAGAGATTGTTAGCCCAAGGGCTGCTCCTGCGGTGCCTGATCCAACCCGAAAGCCGCGTGCAGGGCGCGCACTGCCAGCTCCAGATACTTCTCGTCAATGACCACAGAGATTTTGATTTCAGAGGTCGAGATCAACTGCATGTTGATCCCCTCCTCGCCCAATACCTTGAACATGGTGCGCGCAACACCGGGATGGTTCCACATGCCGACACCGACAATGGAAACCTTGGCAATTTCGCCATTTCCCTGCACGCAGGAGGCGCCAAGTTCGGTGGCGGTCTCCTCCAGCAGTGCCCGGGCGCGGCGATAGTCATCACGATTCACCGTGAAGGTGAAGTCGGCGGTGCCATCTCCCAGGGTGTTCTGCACAATCATGTCGACATCAATGTTGGCGTCACTGATCGGATTCAGGATCTGCGCGGCAACAGTTGGTCTGTCCGGCACGCCCAGAATGGTCAGGCTGGCCTCGTTGCGGTTAAAAGCGATCCCGGATACCAGGGGAGCTTCCATCCTATCACCTCCATATGTGATTAAGGTTCCCTCTCCATCGATAAAGCTCGACAGCACCCGCAGCGGGACGCGGTACTTGCCCGCAAACTCCACCGAGCGGATCTGCAACACCTTGGCGCCGAGACTGGCCATCTCCAGCATCTCCTCGAAGGTGATGGTGTCGAGACGACGCGCCTTGGGCTCGATGCGCGGATCCGTGGTGTATACCCCATCCACATCGGTAAAGATCTGGCACTCATCGGCCTTGATGGCCGCCGCCACGGCAACCGCCGTGGTATCCGAACCGCCGCGGCCCAAGGTTGTGATGGCGTTATGCTCGTCACGGCCCTGGAAACCGGCGATCACCACCACCTTGCCCGCAGCCAGTTCGGCATGAACCAGCTCGGTGTCGATGTGGGTGATGCGTGCCTTGCCATAGGCGGAATCGGTATGAATCCGCACCTGATCACCGGTCATTGAGACCGCGGGACAACCGCGTTTGTTCAACGCGATCGCCAGCAGCGCTATGGTGACCTGCTCACCGGTGGAGACCAGTACATCCATCTCCCGCCGGTTGGCATCAGGATCCAGTTGCTGGGCCATGCCCAGCAACCGGTTGGTTTCGCCCGACATGGCGGAGACAACCACCACCACGTCGTGTCCCTGGGCGCGGGTCTGCTCGACCCGCTCAGCTACCGCCTCGATCCGCTCCAGTGTGCCGACCGAGGTGCCGCCGTACTTCTGTACATAGAGTGCCACAGATCACCTCGCCCGATTACAGGCGCTCTTCCAGCCAGGAGTGAACGGATTGCAGCGCTGCCGGCACCGCCTCAGGCTGGGTACCACCCGCCTGTGCCATGTCCGGACGGCCACCGCCCTTGCCACCCACCTGCTGGGCAACCAGATTGACCAGTTCACCGGCCTTGACCTTGCCGGTCAGGTCGTTGGTGACACCGGCGATCAGGTTGACCTTGCCGTCGGCACAGGTGGCCAGCAGCACGACACCGGACTTCATCTGGTTCTTCAGTTCGTCCAGCATGCCGCGCAAGGATTTCGGATCGGCCCCTTCCAGCGCTGCAACCAGCACCTTCTGACCGTTGATCTCGATCACCTGACCCAGCAGATCGTTACCAGCCTGAGCGGCCAGCTTGGCCTTAAGCTGCTCCAGCTCGCGCTCCATCATCTTGGCCTTGTCCAGCATCTGGCGAACCTTGTCGGCGATGCAGAACTGGTCACCTTTCACCAGTGCAGCGGCCTCTTCGATCTGCTCGCCAACCTGATGCATGAAGTCGATGGCCGCTTTGCCGGTCACCGCTTCGATACGGCGCACGCCAGCAGCGATACCGCTCTCGGCGATGATCTTGAAGAAGCCGATATCACCGGTGCGCTTGGCGTGAGTACCGCCGCACAGCTCGGTGGAGTAGTCGCCCATGCGCACAACACGCACGTCGTCTTCATATTTTTCACCAAACAGCGCCATGGCACCGGCGGACTTGGCCGCTTCCAGATCCATCAGCTGGGTGGTGATTTCGTGGTTGGCGCGGATCTGGTTGTTTACCAGCTCCTCGACCCGGCGAATGGTCGCCATGGTCAGCCCCTCGAAGTGGGAGAAGTCGAAACGCATGCGCTCGGCTCCAACCAGAGAACCTTTCTGGGTGACGTGCTCGCCCAGAGCCTGACGCAGAGCTGCGTGCAGCAGGTGAGTCACTGAGTGGTTCAGGGCGATGGCCTGACGACGGTCAGCGTCTACCACGGCCTCAACCTCGGCCCCTTTCTCCAGGGTGCCCAACTCCATATAACCCTTGTGGATGATCGCCTTGCCCGCTTTCAGGGTGTCGGTCACGGCAAAGATGCCGTCGTCCACTTTCAGGGTACCGCTGTCGCCAATCTGGCCGCCGGACTCGGCGTAGAAGGGGGTCTCTTCCAGCACGATGACTGCTTCGTCACCGGCGATCAGACCGCTCACCTCTTCCACACCCTTGTAGATGCCGACCACGCGAGTGCGCTCGCTCAGGGTCTTGTAACCGGTGAAGGGGGTCTCGAAGTCGAGCTTGAGCATCTCGTTGTAGTTCACGCCGAAGCTGGAGGCCTCTTTGGCACGAGCACGCTGCTTCTCCATCTCGGCCTTGAAGCCCTCTTCGTCGATGCCGATCTCGCGCTCGCGCACCACGTCGGCAGTCAGGTCGGCCGGGAAGCCGTAAGTGTCATAGAGCTTGAACACCACTTCGCCCGGAATAACCTTGGCATCGCCCAAGTTGGCCAGAGCGTCTTCCAGCAGCAGCAGACCGCGATCCAGCGTGCGGACGAACTGCTCCTCTTCGATGCGCAGCACGCGCTCGACCAGCGGCAGCTGGGCGATCAGCTCGGCAGCGACATCCTTCATCTGCACCGCCAGCTCGGCAGCCAGTTTGTAGAAGAAGACATCGGTCGCGCCCAGCTTGCGACCGTGACGCACGGCGCGGCGGATGATGCGACGCAGCACATAGCCACGACCTTCGTTGGACGGCATCACGCCATCTGCCACCAGGAAGGCGCAGGAGCGGATGTGGTCAGCGATGACGCGCAGAGACTGGTTGCTCAGGTCGGTGGTGCCGACAATCTCGGCCGCTTTCTTGATCAGCGCCTGGAAGATGTCGATTTCGTAGTTGGAGTGGACACCCTGCATGATGGCGGAGATACGCTCCAGACCCATGCCGGTATCCACGGACGGACGCGGCAGCGGCTCCATGGTGCCGTCAGCCTGACGGTTGAACTGCATGAAGACCACGTTCCAGATCTCGATGAAACGGTCGCCATCCTCTTCCGGTGAGCCGGGACGGCCACCCCAGATGTGATCGCCGTGGTCATAGAAGATCTCGGTGCAGGGACCGCACGGGCCGGTATCGCCCATCGCCCAGAAGTTGTCGGAAGCGTAAGGGGCACCCTTGTTGTCACCGATGCGCACGATGCGATCGGCCGGGACACCGACCTCTTTTTCCCAGATATCGAAAGCCTCATCGTCAGTCGCGTAGACGGTCACCAGCAGGCGCTCTTTCGGCAGCTGCAGCACCTCGGTCAGGAAGCCCCATGCAAACTTGATGGCATCCTGCTTGAAGTAGTCACCGAAGCTGAAGTTGCCCAGCATTTCGAAGAAGGTGTGGTGACGAGCGGTATAGCCGACGTTTTCCAGATCGTTGTGCTTACCACCGGCACGCACGCAACGCTGGGAAGTCGTCGCGCGATTGTAGGCACGCTTGTCTGCGCCAAGGAACACGTCCTTGAACTGGTTCATACCCGCGTTGGTAAACAACAGGGTCGGGTCGTTATGCGGTACCAGCGAGCTGGAGGAGACAACCTGGTGCCCCTGGGAACGGAAATACTCGAGAAACGCAGCGCGAATCTCTGACGTGGACATATACATGGAAAATCCTGCTTGATTCGAATACGGACTTTTAACCGCATTAATGTAAGTTTTCTGCGGGGTAAAGTAAAACAGACAGGGCCGCCACGGGCGAAAAAGCGCACATAAGCGGGCCAGATAAGAGCGCCGCTGCCCACAGTGGCTTTTTTCACTGTCGAGAGGCAAAAAAGCAGCGCATAAAGAGGGATGAGATGAACAAAAGGCCGCTTTTTCGGGATTGTGCGCGCAAGCTACTGAGCGAGCAGGAAAAACCTGCCACAAGGAGAGGTGAAACGACGTTTGCCACGCAGTGGCGTTACTCCTCCCGCTCCTGCAGGGCCGAGATGGCATAACGGGCCTGATCCTGGGTAAAGCCGCGCCCCAGCAGGTACTTGAGCCACTTCATCCGCAGCTTGAAATCCGCCAGATCGGCCACTCGGGCGCGCCGTTCGAGCAGGGCAAACGCCAGTTCGAACCAGTCCAGCTCCGGCTGATCGAATGCGGCATCAATCTGCATATCGTCGAGCCCCTTGCGGCGCAGATCGAAGCGGATCTTGATGGGGCCATGGCCCTTGGCGGCACCGGCCCGTACAGCCATACCGCCGTAACGTTCGTCATTGACCCAGTTGTAACCGCGGCAGTAGTCGACCACCGCCTCGATCACCTCTTCATTGAAGCCCTGCTGGCGCAGCCGGTTAGCCAGCTCGGACTCGGCACTCTCGCGGCGGGCCAGACTGCGCATGGCAAAGGCGCGGGCGGCGGTAAGCTGCTCTGCAAAGGTCGGTTCGGCAGGCTCGACCGGTTCGGTAACGGATTCATCAACCATAAATAACAAGGCCGGGTATCTACCCGGCCTTCCTTTGTTCCTTACTCGAACTCTTGTTCGCTTTCGGCATCGAACTCGTCTGCCTCAACCGGAGCAGCCTTGTCATCGACTGGCACGGCACCGGAGAGCAGCAGCTCGCGCAGGCGGGCTTCCACTTCGCCAGCCATCACCTTGTTCTCGGCGAACAGCTTCATGACGTTGGCCTTACCCTGACCGATCTTCTCGCCATTGTAGCTGTACCAGGCACCCGCCTTGTCGATCAGCTTGTGCTTGACGCCGAGATCCACCAGCTCGCCCTCTTTGGAGATACCGGCACCGTAGAAGATCTGGAATTCAGCCTGCTTGAAGGGCGGGGCCACCTTGTTCTTGACCACTTTGACGCGAGTCTCGTTACCGACCACTTCGTCGCCTTCCTTGATGGCGCCGATACGACGGATATCCAGACGCACGGAGGCGTAGAACTTGAGCGCGTTACCACCTGTGGTGGTTTCCGGGCTACCGAACATGACGCCGATCTTCATCCGGATCTGGTTGATGAAGATGCACAGGCAGTTGGCGTTCTTGATGTTGGCGGTCAGTTTGCGCAGCGCCTGGGACATCAGACGGGCCTGCAGGCCAACGTGGGAGTCACCCATCTCCCCTTCGATTTCCGCTTTCGGGGTCAGGGCCGCCACGGAATCGACGATGATGACGTCAACGGCGTTGGAGCGAACCAGCATGTCGCAGATTTCCAGCGCCTGTTCACCGGTATCCGGCTGGGAGATCAGCAGGTCGTCGACGTTGACGCCCAACTTGGCAGCATAGATAGGGTCGAGGGCGTGTTCCGCATCGACGAAGGCACAGGTTTTGCCCTTCTTCTGGGCTTCCGCGATCACCTGCAGGGTGAGGGTGGTTTTACCGGAAGATTCCGGGCCGTAGATTTCGACGATACGGCCACACGGCAGACCGCCAATGCCCAACGCCACGTCCAGCGAGAGGGAACCGGTAGAGATGGCTTCGATATCCATGGTCTTGCTGTCGCCCAGACGCATGATGGAACCTTTGCCGAACTGCTTTTCAATCTGACCCAGCGCAGCCGCCAGTGCCTTCTGTTTGTTCTGATCCATGCCAATCTCCGCTGGAAATCGTGAGTAAGAAGTGAAGTTGGGCTAAGTATACTGTCTATTCATACAGTATCAAGCCCAATTTATCTGAGCAGGGCCAACAGACCCGACAAGGCCTGTCTCACCGCCTGCTGGCGCACCTGCCGGCGATCCCCGTCGAAGCGGGCGAGCAGGGAGTGGTGACGGCCATTGCTGTCGGCCCAGGCGAACCAGACGGTGCCGACCGGCTTGCCCTCGGTAGCGCCGCCGGGGCCGGCGATGCCACTGATAGCAACGCTGATGGAGGCAGACGAGTGGGCCAGCGCACCACGAGCCATCTCCAGCACCACGGCTTCGCTCACCGCGCCGTGCTGTTCAAGGCTATCGCTGCTCACCCCCAACATCTGCTGCTTGGCTTCGTTGGTGTAAGTAACAAATCCGCGATCAAACCAGCCTGAGCTGCCCGCGATGTCGGTGATGGCCGTTGCCACCCCGCCGCCGGTACAGGATTCGGCGGTCGCCGCCAGCCAGCCCCGTTGACCAAGGGCCCGCCCCAGCTCGATGGCGAGGTGCTCTATCTCTGCGTCCAGTTTCATCACAGCTCCTTCTGATTCGTGGAAAGGGCACATTATGCGATCCCGCCACAGCCCCTCGCAACTGAGCTGATTGTCACAAGGCTGATGACTCGCATCAGCCAAATGGTGGTGTGAGCCAACCTCCCCCGGCGCGGCGCTTATGTGTAGAATGGCGCCATCAAGCTCAAGGCTCATCACCGCAGACACTGGCCCGCAGAGGCCCCTTCTGGAACAGAACATGACCGCACAACACCAAGCCAGCGGCGCCACAAGCTCCGCTCCCGGCGCCAATCTGAGCGCCCACACGCCCATGATGCAGCAGTACCTTGGCCTCAAGGCCGAGAACCCGGAGATCCTGCTGTTCTACCGGATGGGCGACTTCTACGAGCTGTTCTATGACGATGCCCGCAAGGCCTCCCAACTGCTCGACATCTCCCTGACCAAGCGCGGCCAGTCGGCTGGCAGCCCCATCCCGATGGCGGGGGTGCCCTATCACGCCATCGAGGGGTATCTGGCCAAGCTGGTACAGCTCGGCGAGTCGGCCGCCATCTGCGAGCAGGTGGGGGATCCCGCCACCAGCAAGGGGCCGGTGGAGCGCAAGGTCATCCGCATCATCACCCCGGGCACCGTCTCCGACGAGGCGCTGCTCAGCGAGCGGCAGGACAACCTGATCGCCGCCGTCTACCACGATGGCCGCCGCTTCGGCTATGGCACCATGGACATCGGCTCCGGCCGCTTCTTCATCAACCAGTTCGAGAAAGAAGAAACCTTGCTGGCTGAGCTGCAGCGCACCAATCCGGCCGAACTGCTCTACCCGGAATCGTTCGAATTCCTGCACCATATCGAGGGTCGCCGCGGCCTGCGTCGCCGCCCGGAGTGGGAGTTTGAGCTGGGCACAGCCCGCAAGCTGCTCTGCCAGCAGTTCGGCACCCAGGATCTGGTGGGATTTGGCGTCGACAAGAGCGAGACCGCCCTGTGCGCCGCCGGTTGTCTGATGCAGTACGTCAAAGATACCCAGCGCACCGCCCTGCCCCACATCCGCAACGTTCGCCTCGAGCAGCCGGATCACGCGGTCATCATGGATGCCGCCACCCGCCGCAATCTGGAGCTTACCCAGAACCTGGCCGGTGGCTATGAAAATACCCTGGCCGAGGTGCTGGATCGCACTGCCACCCCCATGGGCAGCCGCCTGCTCAAGCGCTGGATCCACCAGCCGATCCGCGATCGGGTGATCCTCAAAGGTCGCCAGAGCACCATCAAGGAGCTGATCGAGCAGAACCTCTACGACGAGTTGGGCAACCTGCTGCGTCAGGTAGGTGATGTGGAGCGGGTGCTGGCCCGTCTCGCCCTGCGCTCGGCCCGCCCGCGCGACCTCACCCGCCTGCGTCAGGCCTTCGCCCAGTTGCCCGAGTTGCAACGCCTGCTGGCGGACAACGAGCACGAAGCGGTGCAACAGCTGGCCGAGCGGGCCAGCACCTTCCCCGAGCTGCTCGACCTGCTGGAGCGTGCGGTGATGGAGGTGCCGCCGGTGCTGATCCGCGATGGTGGCGTCATCCGTGACGGCTTCAATCAGGAGCTGGACGAGCTGCGGGATCTCGCCAACGGCGCCACCGCCAGCCTCGCCCGCATCGAGGAGCGGGAAAAACTGCTGACCGGCATCAACACCCTCAAGGTGGGTTACAACAAGGTGCACGGCTTCTATATAGAGGTGAGCCGCGCCAACAGCCATCTGGTGCCGGCCCACTACATCCGCCGTCAAACCCTCAAGAACAACGAACGCTACATCATCGATGAGCTGAAGAAGTACGAGGACAAGGTACTCACCGCCCAGTCCCAGGCACTGGCGCTGGAGAAACGCCTCTACGAAGAGCTGCTCGATGCCCTGCTGCCCCACCTCGGCGATCTGCAGGATTCCGCCGCCGCACTGGCGGAGCTGGACGTGCTGGCCAACCTGGCCGAGCGGGCCGAGACCCTCGACTACCGCTGCCCAACCCTCATCGACGAAGATCAGATCATCATCGAAGCGGGCCGCCATCCGGTGGTGGAGCAGGTGATGACAGATCCCTTTATCGCCAACCCTATCCGGCTGGAGCGGGAGCGGCGGATGCTGATCATCACGGGTCCCAACATGGGCGGTAAATCCACCTATATGCGCCAGACCGCGCTGATCGTGCTGCTGGCCCATATCGGCGCCTTCGTGCCGGCCGACAGCGCCCGCATCGGCCCCATCGACCGCATCTTCACCCGCATCGGGGCATCAGACGATCTCGCCTCCGGCCGCTCCACCTTTATGGTGGAGATGACCGAGACCGCCAATATCCTCAACAACGCCACCGCCCGCAGTCTGGTGCTGATGGACGAGATTGGCCGCGGCACCAGCACCTACGACGGCCTCTCGCTGGCGTGGGCCTGTGCCGAGCAGCTGGCGAGCAAGATTGGCGCCTACACCCTGTTCGCCACCCACTACTTCGAGCTGACCCGCTTGCCCGAGCTGATGAGCGGGCTGGCCAACGTCCACCTCGATGCGGTGGAGCACGGCGACACCATCGCCTTTATGCACGCAGTGCAGGAAGGGGCGGCCAGCCGCTCCTACGGCCTGCAAGTGGCGGCGTTGGCTGGGGTGCCGAAATCGGTGATCCAGCAGGCACGTCACAAACTGCACGAGCTGGAGAGCGCCACTCCGGCCGCCGCCGGTGAAAGCCGCCCGGCTCCGGTGACCCTCGCCCCGCAGCCTCATCCGGTGGTGGAAGAGCTGGAAGCAATGCGCCCGGACGAGCTCACCCCCCGTCAGGCGCTGGATCTGCTCTATCGCCTCAAACAGATGCTGTGAACAACCGCTTCGGCTCAGGTATGAAACAACCGGCCTCACGCTGTTATCATCAACAAAAGAGCCGCCCATCGGGCGGCTCTTTGCATCGTCTTTTTATAGAACCGTCAATCTATACTGGGCGCTGCCGCGATATGGGTCGCCTCTGACTGGTGGTCACCCTCCTTGATCCAGGCATCCAGCAAGGTATAAGCCACAGCCAGCACCACGGGGCCGATAAACAGACCGATGATCCCCATCGCCAGCAGGCCGCCGATAACCCCCACCAGAATGAGAATGAGGGGCAGATTGGCACCGCGTTTGATCAGGAAGGGACGCAGGAAGTTGTCCATTGTGCCGGCGATCAGCGACCAGACCAGCAGGAAGGTGCCCCAGGTAGTATCACCGCTCCAGTAGAGATAACCGACACAGGAGATCAGCACCGGAAAGGGACCTATCTGGGCGACGATGAGCAGGAACATTACCACCACCAGAACCATGGTGTAGGGGATGCCAGCGATCCACAGCCCCACCCCGGCCACCGAGGATTGCACCAGCGCAGTAACCACCACCCCCATGGCCACGGCGCGGATCGCCTGGGAAGCCAGCACGGTCGCATTGTCACCGCGATCCCCGGCCAGCCGGTGGGCAAAGCGGCGAATGCCGGTCGCCACCACTTCACCGGAGTGATAGAGCAGACCACAGATACCGACCGTCAGCAGGAAGTGGACCAGCAGCATGCCCAGATTACCGGCCTGAGCAGCCAGCCAGCGCGCCGTCTGACCGAAGTAGGGCGCCAGCTTGGCAAACAGCACCTGACCACCGCTCGCCAGAATTTGCTGCCAGAAGTCATAGAGCTTGCCGCCCACCAGCGGGATCTGCTGCAACCAGAGCAGCTCGGGCGGAGGCGACTGGCTGATATTGGTCCCCAGTTCGATCAGCATGGGGGCTTTCTCCGCCACATTGGCCAGTGTCATAAAGAGCGGAATGACAAACATCAGCAATAGCACCAGGCTCATAAAGAGAGCGGCCAGCGCACGCTTGCCCCACAGCAACCGCTGCACCATCAACATCAGTGGCCAGGTAGCGATGGTGATCATGGTGGCCCACACCAGTGCGGGCAGGAAGGGGCGCAGCACCATAAAGCAGGAGATGATCAGGAGGCTGAGAAACAGCACCCCCAAGGTTATCTTGGCCAAATCCACTTTTTTCATATTCATAGAGTTCCCCTTGCAGGGCGTCCGCCCCTGGGTCGTGAGTCTTGTTTCAAGAGAGAGAGTATCCACCAGAGGCCGACGCTCAACCAGAGCCCCAGCCCGAAAAAGAGCACAAACTGTCCAAGCAGTATGATCAACGAGCTACTGGTCAGCAGCGGCAACAGCCACAGGCCGGCACCGATCAGCAAGCAGCCCGCCAGCACAACGCCCCCTGTAAGCAGCGGGGGATAACCAGCTCGAACGAGGGCCGCATTTCCCCCGAGCCAGAGGCCCAGCGCTACCAGCCCGATACCGGTCAGATGGGCCGATTGGGTCAGTCCCCCGAGCGCCAGCGCCGCGGCAATCAGCAGCAACCAGCCTGCCACAAGCCCATCCGTACGCCAGCAGGGACGAGCAGCCAGCAGTATGGCGCCCATCAGCAGCCCCGCCACTACGTCAGAGATAAAGTGTGCCCCAAGCCAGACCCGCGCCAGACCGGTGGTAAGGGCCAGCAGCAGCGCCAGCGAGTAGGCCTGTCCGCGCCGGGCAGGCCAGAGCCAGCCAAGCAGCGCGCCCCAGAACAGCAGGGCCGATGCGGTGTGACCGCTCGGCATGCCAAAGCCCTGGGCACTGTGAGTCGCCAGTTCAGGTTGCAGATGGAAGGGACGCGGCCAGCCGATCCCCTCCTTGCTCGCCTGCACCAGCAAGCCGAGCCAGAGCATGGCGAACAGCAGCTGGCGCAGTCGCGGCCACCCCAGCAGCGGGAGCAGCAAAGGTATCAGGGCAAGCTGAAAGCCGCCTGAACCAAACAGATTGCTGACCGACAGCCACCAGACATCGGGCCCCAGCCACTGTTGCAGCCGCAGCATCAGCGGGATCTCGGCCTGATGCAGCGCATTGCCCTGCGCCACAAAATCGGCCTGCCAGCGCACCTCGCTCTCGGGCACCTTATCCAGTCGGGATTGCAGCCAGTCGAGCTGCTCCGGGAAGCGGCGCTGTGCGCGGGGGAGCTTGTCCACCGCGATCAAGCGGGCGTTGAGGATCTCGCCACCCAGATTGGGGGCCTGCAGCAGCGAGACAAAATCGGAATCTTGCTGGGCGACGATAGGCTCAAGAGTGCGACAGGCAAAGACCTGCGCTTTCTGCCAGCGGCCAAGATCCGCGACGACTTCGCCGCGCAGACCGGTCTCTTCATACAGCTCGCGCAGCGCCGCCTGCTCGGGGCTCTCGCCGCCATCGATATAGCCACCGCTCAGGCTGTAGCGGGAGGAGATGCGATCCTGCACCAGCAGCAGTTGATCCTGATGGCGGATGGCGCAGGCGGCTGCCGTTGGGCCAGCCGGTTCGGCACTCAGGGCTGGCAGAGCGGCAAACAACGCCAGCAACAGTAAAAAGAGGGTTCTCGACATCAATTTGCTTTCCCTATGCACAATGGCGACAAGCCTCCCAGAAATCAGATAGTTGGGCAATGCTGGCGGCCTGTTCAGCGCTGATCCGGCCATGATGGCCACACCGGGAAGATTGCGATGAGCGAGGGCACTCCCTACTATTGGCGGCTATCTTCAATGTCATGCAGCAACCGCTGGAGCCCTCCATGAGACAGTTCGGCTTTTTCCTCGGCATCGCCATCGGTGTCATCCTGATCCTGTTCGGCAGCATCGTCATCTTTCAGGCCCTGCCTGCGGCACTGGACGTACTGGAGATGCCAAGCCGCATCCCGTTCGTGCGCGAGGTCTACACCTGGCTGATGACCAGCGCCAACGGCCTCACCGCCCAGCTGGAGCAGAACTTCCTGGAAGCGTTCCAGACCGTGCTCAAGCTGATCCTGCTCATCACCTTCATGTGGGTCTGCGTCAAGCTGGTCAACATGGGGGTGCTGATTATCCGTGCCGGGGTTGACCTCATCCGCACCGCCATCGCCCACAGCGAAGGCCCCCACGACCAGAAGAAGCCGGATCAGCACGATCACTTCTGACTAAGCAGTGGTCAACGGATGTGAACGCTGCCGCCCCCAACAGGGGCGGCAGTGTTATATGCGCGGTATGGAGGCCCTTCTCAGCCCCCATGAATACCCGATAAACCAGCGCCATTCCCTTGTTAATCAGCAAACTGCCCATATGTTGCATCACCTTGACATGGTTTGTGCCCCGCACGGCGGTTGCCCGGTTTCTATCCCGCCCCCGGGCTCTGGTATAATCGACCGCCTCTTTTCCCCGTTATGGAGCCTGTTCATGGCCAATCATCCGGAAAGCGCCCTTGAGGTTCGTCTCGACAAGTGGTTGTGGGCGGCCCGTTTCTACAAGACCCGCTCGCTGGCGCGGGATCAGATTGACGGCGGCAAGGTGCACTACAATGGTCAGCGCAGCAAACCGGGCAAACAGGTGGAAGTGGGTGCGCTGATCCGCTTCTGGCAGGGGCAGGATGAGCGGGAAGTGCGGGTGCTGGCCTTGAGCGATCAGCGCAAATCGGCACCGCTCGCCCAGCAGCTCTATGAAGAGACCGCTGAAAGCTTGAAAAAACGGGCTGAAAACAGCGAGGCACGCCGCTTCAACAGCCAGTTTGCCCCAAGCCCCGAGCGCCGCCCCGACAAGCAGGAGCGGCGTCAGCTGCTCAAGGTCAAGCAGTACTGACCGACCCCGATTTGATAGCGCAGTGACGGCCACAGGCGGTCACTGCGTCCGATTTACCTCACCGAAGAACTCAGGAATATATGATGAGCAACCAAGATCTGCTGTATCGCTATCTGTTTGAAGAGTACGAAGTACGTGGCGAGCTGGTCCAGCTGGATCACACCTACCGCCACGTGGTGGAAGCCCAGAACTACCCGGTGCAGGTGCAAAAGCTGCTGGGCGAGCTGCTGGTCGCCACCAGCCTGCTGACCGCTACCCTCAAGTTTGAAGGCTCCATCACCGTTCAGCTGCAGGGCGATGGCCCGGTGCGTCTGGCCGTGATCAACGGTGACAACAACCAGCAGTTGCGCGGCGTGGCACGCTATGAGGGCGAGCTGCCGAGCGACGACAAACTGCAGAGCCTGATCGGCAACGGCCAGCTGGTCATCACCATCACCCCGGAACAGGGCGAACGCTATCAGGGCATCATCGCGCTGGACGCCGACACCCTGGCTGGCTGTCTGGAGCACTACTTCGCCCAGTCCGAACAGCTGGCGACCAAGCTGTGGATCCGTACCGGTTACCATGAAGGGCAACCCCGCGCCGCCGGCATCATGCTGCAGGAACTGCCAGCCCAGAGCGAGGATCACAGCGACGACTTCGAGCACCTGACCCAGCTCACCAGCACCATCAAGGATGAAGAGCTGTTTGGTCTGGAAGCCGAAGAGATCCTCTACCGTCTCTACCATCAGGACAAGGTGCGGGTGTTCGATCCGCAGGCGGTCGAGTTCCGCTGCACCTGCTCCCGCGAGCGCTGCGAAGGGGCCCTGCTGCAGATAGAAAAGGAAGAGGTGATGGATATGGTGCAGGAGCTCGGCAAGATCGACATGCACTGTGATTATTGCGGCGCCCAGTACCAATTTAATGGGATCGATGTCGAAACCCTGTTCAGCAGGGCTCCCGGCAATGATGCAAACAAGTTACACTAATTAAAGGCGGGCAAAACCCGCCTTTAACTTTAATAACAAAAAAATACCCTATTTTATAAAGTTTGATGGCGATCGCTAAACTCTACCACCTAAGTGATAGGATGAACGTCAGATAGAACCCTACAAACCTCTGAACCCAGGAGAATACAATGACAATCGTGGCAGAACCCACCCTGGCCCAACAATTAGGACTGGACCAGTACGGCATCAAAAACAGCCAGGAAATCGTTCGCAACCCCTCTTACGAGCAGCTTTTCGCTGAAGAGACTCGCCCTGACCTGGAAGGGTTCGAGCGCGGCGTCGTCACCGAACTGGGCGCCGTCAACGTCAACACCGGTATCTTTACCGGCCGCTCTCCGAAAGATAAATATATCGTCAAAGATGCCACTACCCAGGATACTGTGTGGTGGTCTGACCAGGGTAAAAACGATAACAAAGCGATTACCCCCGAAGTGTGGTCACATCTGAAAGGGCTGGTCACCAAACAGCTCTCCGGCAAGCGCCTGTTTGTGGTAGACGGCTTCTGCGGTGCCAACCCGGACACCCGCCTGGCCGTGCGCATCATCACCGAGGTGGCCTGGCAGGCACACTTCGTGAAAAACATGTTCATCCGCCCGAGCGAGGAAGAGCTGAAAACCTTCAAGCCTGACTTCGTGGTGATGAACGGTGCCAAGTGCACTAACCCGAACTGGAAGGAGCAGGGTCTCAACTCCGAGAACTTTGTTGCCTTCAACATGACCGAGAAGATGCAGCTCATCGGTGGCACCTGGTACGGTGGCGAGATGAAGAAGGGCATGTTCTCCATGATGAACTACTTCCTGCCCCTGCGCGGCATTGCCTCCATGCACTGCTCCGCCAACGTGGGTCAGGACGGTGACGTAGCCATCTTCTTCGGCCTCTCCGGCACCGGCAAGACCACCCTATCCACCGATCCGAAGCGCCAGCTGATCGGCGATGACGAGCACGGCTGGGATGACCACGGCGTGTTCAACTTCGAAGGGGGCTGCTACGCCAAGACCATCAAGCTCTCCGAAGAGGCCGAGCCGGATATCTACCACGCCATCCGCCGCGATGCGCTGCTGGAGAACGTGACCGTTGCTGCCGATGGCACCATCGACTTCGATGATGGCTCCAAGACCGAGAACACCCGCGTTTCCTACCCCATCTATCACATCGACAACATCGTCAAGCCGGTCTCCAAGGCTGGTCACGCCACCAAGGTGATCTTCCTGACTGCCGACGCCTTCGGCGTGCTGCCCCCGGTCTCCAAGCTGACCAAGGAGCAGACCAAGTACCACTTCCTGTCTGGCTTCACCGCCAAACTGGCCGGTACCGAGCGCGGCATCACAGAGCCGACCCCGACCTTCTCCTCCTGCTTCGGCGCAGCCTTCCTCTCCCTGCATCCGACCAAGTACGGTCAGGAGCTGGTAAAACGGATGGAAGCGGCAGGTGCAGAGGCCTATCTGGTCAACACCGGCTGGAACGGCACCGGCAAGCGCATCTCCATCAAGGATACCCGCGCCATCATCGACGCCATCCTGGATGGCTCCATCGAGAAGGCCGAGACCAAGGTGCTGCCAATCTTCAATCTGGAGATCCCGACCGCGCTGCACGATGTGAACCCGGCGATCCTCGACCCGCGCGACACTTACGCCGACAAGGCCGAGTGGGATGCCAAGGCCGTCGATCTGGCAGGGCGCTTCATCAAGAACTTCGAGCGCTTCACCGATAACGACGAAGGCAAACGTCTGGTTGCGGCAGGCCCGCAGCTGTAACAGGCTCGCTTCGTATCAGTGACACCATGCCGGTCAGCCACGCTGACCGGCATTTTTGTTTTTGTGGAGCCCCGAACGCCGCCATCGTCCCCGTTAAGGGGGCCAAAACCTTGCCTTTGCCTATTGTGACAGGTTAGATTCAGCCAAACTTTATACAATATACAATTCTGTAACGCCCAATCGTGACCCGACCATGACCCCACCCTACAAGACCCGAACCCAGATGGTGATGGAAAACCTCCGTGGCCGGATCCTCCGTGGGGAGTTCCCAGCTGGCGCCCCCTTGCGTCAGGATGCCATTGCCAAAGAGCTGGCCGTGAGCCGCATCCCGGTGCGCGAAGCCCTGATGCAACTGGAAGCGCAGGGGCTGGTCAAGTTCGAAGCCCATCGCGGCGCCGTGGTCACCATGCTGGACGCCTCGGCCATTGAAGAGCTCTTTTATTTGCGAGCGCTGCTGGAAGCCGATACCCTGTTTCACGCCGTCGACAAGATGACGGAAGCCACCTTCGCGCAAGCGGAGGCGATCCTCGCCCAATTTGATCACGCCCTGGAGTCAGGCACCCAGATCGAACATTGGGCCGAGTTGAATCACAGCTTTCACGCCACCCTCTATCAGGCTGCCGGTCGCCCCCAGGCACTTGACCTGATCGCCCAGATCAATCTGAGCTGTGACCGCTATGTCCGCTTCGAGCTGCTCTTTGCCCAGGGCGGTGTAGACAAGGCGGAACGTGAACACGCCCAATTGCTGGAACTGTGCCGCACCCGGCGCAAGCACGAGGCGGTGGTACTACTCAGGCAGCATATCGAGGCGGCGGGCCAGTCGATCAAACAGATCCTGGCCAGCGGCCATAAAAACTGAACACTCATATAGCAACCATCTGGCACTAACGACATGAATAATTTCGAGATAATTGAAACCCGCGTCGCCCAAGTCAGGGCCGAGCTGGCCATGCAGGAGTTGGACGCCTTTATCGTCCCCCACGATGATGAGCACCTCGGCGAGTACATTCCCGCTTGTGCCGAGCGGCTTGACTGGATCACCGGGTTCAATGGCTCTGCCGGCGTTGCCATCATCATGGCCCAGCGTGCCGCCCTCTTTGTCGATGGTCGCTATACGGTACAGGCCCGCATGCAGGCGCCGTCCGAACTGTTCGAGTTGCTCCACCTCATCGAAAATCCCCACGTGCAGTGGCTGGCCGAGCAGCTGCCGTCAGGCTCCCGGGTTGGCTTCGATGCCCGTCTGCACAGTCTGACCTGGTACAAGAACGCCAAGGCAGTGCTGGCCGAGCGCGGTATCGAGCTGGTGCGAGTCGAGCAGAACCCCATCGACCTGAACTGGAGCGATCGCCCCGAGCCCCCCAAGGCACCGGTCATCCTCTACAGCGAGGAGCTTGCGGGCCAGTCCAGCCAGGCCAAACGTGAAATGCTGGCCAGTGATCTGCGCAAGCGCGGGCTGGATGCCGTGCTGCTGACCCAGGCCGAGCCCATCAACTGGCTGCTCAACCTGCGTGGCCGCGACATCGAGCGGCTGCCGGTGGTGCTCGGTTTTGCCGTGCTCTACGCCAACACCACCATGGATTTCTTCGTCGATACCGACAAGATCGACTGCTTCGCCTTCAGTCAACACGTGGGCCAGGATGTCTCCGTCTATCCTGTCGACAAGCTGGAAGATGTGCTGCAACGCATCGGTGAAGATCAGCAAAAGGTGCTGGCCGATCCGGACAGCGCCAACGCCTGGACCCAGCTCATCATGGAAGAGGCGGGTGCCATTCTGGTGGCAGGCCAGGATCCAACCATGCTGCCGAAAGCGTGCAAAAACGAGATCGAGCTGACCGGCATGCGCGCCGCCCACCTGCGCGATGGCGTGGCTATGACCCGCTTCCTCGCCTGGCTGGATCGGCTGATCGCCTCCGGCGAATTCGAGGGAGTGGATGAAGGCACCCTGGCCGATCAGGTGGAAGCGTTCCGCCGCGAGCAGGAACACTACGTCGAGCCGAGCTTCGACACCATCTCGGCACTCGGCCCCAACGCCGCCATGTGCCACTACCGCCATACCAATGGCACCCCGCGCCCCTTCGGCCAGGACAGCCTCTATCTGCTGGACTCCGGCGCCCAGTATCTGGATGGCACCACCGACATCACCCGCACCATCAAGGTGGGTGAGGTGACCGATGAGCAGAAGGCGATGTTTACCCGGGTGCTGCAGGGACATATTGCGCTGGATCAGGCCCGCTTCCCGCGCGGCACCGCCGGTATCCAGCTCGACGTGCTGGCCCGCATGCCGCTGTGGCAAGCCGGTTACAACTACGACCACGGCACCGGCCACGGCGTCGGCCACTTCCTGAGCGTCCACGAAGGGCCCCAGCGCATCGCCCCGAAAGGGAGCATGGTCGCCCTGCAGCCGGGCATGGTGCTCTCCAACGAGCCGGGCTACTACCGCGAAGATGGCTTCGGCATCCGCTGTGAAAACCTGGTGGTGGTGACCGAGCTGGAGCAGATCGGCGAGCTGCCGATGTTGGGCTTCGAGCGCCTGACCTATGTTCCGTTCGATACCCGCCTGATCGATCGCAGCCTGCTGAGCCCGGCCGAGTTCCGCTGGATCAATGAATACCACGCCGAAGTGTTCCGCCGTCTGAGCCCGCTGCTCGAAGGCGATGATCTCGCTTGGCTGGAGCAGGCAACCAGCCTCATCTGATGACACAGGGCCTGCGGGCCCTGTTTTTTATCCCCCATTTGACCTGTATCAACACTCCAAGCGAGCAGGTCAGGAGAATGGCGGCCATGAAAAGTTATCATGCCAGCCCAGCCCGGGGCCCACACGCCGCAGCCAGCAAAAAGGCGAGTGACCACCCCAGACTCATGCGCGAGCAGCAGACGGTCAGCGCCATGATCCGCCTCTACTGCCAGCACCATCATCAGGATCCCCACTGCCGTCACTGTCGCCAGTTGCGGGATTTCGCCCATCAGCGCCTGCGTCGCTGCCGTTATGGCCACGGCCACAAACCCACCTGCGCCAACTGCAATATCCACTGCTACGCCCCGGCGATGCGCAAACAGATCCAGCAGGTGATGAAGTGGAGCGGCCCGCGCATGTTGCTGCGCCACCCCTGGCTCACCCTTCGCCACCTGCTCGACGGCTTTCGCAAGGCTCCCAAACTGCCCCACAGCAGACCGCTGCCGCCATAACCGCCAATCCCTTGCATCCGGCAGGGGATGACCACTACCCTATGACTCCTTTTCTGCCGTTGGCCCCAAGGTCAGCGGCATTGCCGATCCGTTTTCTGCCGATGGAGTCCTGATGCACCACAACCCGCCCCTGCTACGCACCGCCACCCACAATGACATGCACGCCATCTGGCAGATCGATGCCAAGGTGTTTGGCGAAGATGTCTATCCCGCCTTCTTCTTCCGTCAGGCGATGGATTTGTGGCCCGAGTTGTTGCTGGTGGCCGAATACGAGGGGCAACTGGTGGGTTATGTGCTGGGTGGCTTTGGTCAGGAGCGGTCGCAAGGCTGGGTGCTCTCGCTGGCGGTGCTGCCCGAGGCGCGCGGTTTCGGCCTCGCGGAGCGGATGATGCGCCAGATGGAGGCCAACCAGCAGGCGCTGCAGATAAGCGAACTGCGGCTCACGGTCGATCCGGCCAATCCGGCCCAGCGCCTCTACTACCGTCTTGGCTATCAACTGGTTGAAGAGGTCGCCGACTACTTCGGCCCCGGCGAGGATCGGCTTGTGCTGGTTAAAACCCTCTCCGGTACAGCTGCGATTCAAGGATAAAACCGGTTACAGAACGCATAATTGGTTACATTTTGCCGATTTCATGTCCCGCTTGCTTGGAGTAAAGTTCAATTCATCAAACTGATTGTTTGAATTCTATTCAGCCTTGGAGGCCCATCATGTTGAAACGTATGACCCTTATTGCCCTGCTGGCCGCCACTACCGTCACCGGTTGCGCCAACAGCGATGTCTACTCTGGCGATGTCTACACCAAAGACCGTGCCAAACAGGTACAAACCGTAAGCTATGGCACCATCATCTCCACCCGCCCGGTGAAGATCCAGGCCGATGAAAACTCCCTGCTCGGCACTATTGGCGGCGCCGTGGTCGGCGGCCTGCTGGGCAGCACCATAGGCGGCGGCACCGGCCGTGATATCGCCACAGCAGGTGGTGCCATTGCCGGCGCGGCAGCCGGCAAGGCCGCTGGCGACAAACTCAACCAGGTCGACGGGGTCGAGCTGGAGATCAAGAAAGAGAACGGCGAAGCCATCGTGGTGGTGCAGAAAGCCAGCCCCACCTTCGTGCCGGGCGCGCGGGTACGCATGACCCAGGGCAATGGCAGCATCAACGTGGCCGTCGTGAATTAAGGGTGTGAACTCAGGCTTTGCAGCTTTAGAGTCATAAAAAAACCGCCGGTTCCGGCGGTTTTTTGTTGTCTGACGTTCTGGATTACATGCTGTAAGCCTTCTCGCCGTGGGAGGTGACATCCAGCCCTTCCCGCTCGGCATCGCCATTGACCCTCAGCCCGATCAGCATATCGACCGCCTTGAAGGCAATCGCCGCCACGGCACCGGACCAGAGCAGGGTGACACCGACCCCGATAGCCTGGATCTTCACCTGAGTCAGGATGGAGTACCCCTCGGCAACCTGATTGGTAACATAGTCCCACACCCCGGTGCCGCCCAGATCCGGGCTGGCAAAGACGCCGGTCAGCAGGGCGCCGAGAATGCCGCACACCCCGTGTACGCCAAACACGTCCAGGCTGTCATCGGCCCCCAGCAGACGCTTGAGACCGTGGACGCCCCACAGACCGGCCACACCACTGACAAGACCCATCACTAGCGCGCCACCAACACCGACAAACCCGGCCGCCGGGGTGATCATCACCAGACCGGACACCGCTCCGGACGCCGCACCCAGCAGGGAGGGACGCCCCTTCATCACCCACTCGGCCAGCGTCCATGACAGAGCTGCCGCAGCCGGCGCCACCCAGGTGTTGATAAAGGCGAGCGCAGCCACCCCGTTGGCTTCCAGCGCGGAGCCCGCGTTGAAACCGAACCAGCCGAACCAGAGCAGGGAGGCACCGATCATGGTCATGGTCAGGCTGTGGGGGGTCATGGGATCACGACCGTAGCCCAGACGCTTGCCCACCAGATAGGCACCCACCAGACCCGCCACAGCGGCGTTGATGTGCACCACGGTGCCGCCTGCAAAGTCCAGCGCACCATGCTGGAACAGATACCCGGCAGTTGCGGTCGCGGTTGCTGCGGCTTCGGCGCTGGTATAGGCATCCGGACCCGCCCAATACCACACCATATGAGCCAGCGGGATATAGGCGAAGGTGAACCAGATCACCGAGAAGAGCAGCACGGCGGCAAACTTGATGCGCTCGGCAAACGCCCCCACGATAAGGCCGCAGGTGATGGCGGCAAAGGCCCCCTGGAACACCACATAGATCAGCTCGCTGATCCCGACACCCTTGCTGAAGGTGGCGGCGATGGAGTCAGGGGTCACCCCCTTGAGCAGCACCTTGCTGAAGGAGCCGTAGAAATTGCCCCCCTCGGTAAAGGCCAGTGAATAACCGTAAATTACCCAGAGCACGCAGATAAGGCAGAACAGGGTAAAGACCTGCATCAGCACGCTCAGCATATTCTTGGCCCGCACCAGACCACCGTAGAAGAGGGCCAGACCGGGGATCGACATCAGGATCACCAGGGCCGCCGAGAGCAGCATCCAGGTGTTGTCACCCTTGTTGATTGTCATGGCGGCAACCGGTGCCACCGCCGCCTGTACCTGAGCGACCTCTTCGGCCCAACTTGGGGTAACCAGCAAGGCAGGCAACATCGTCAGACCCGCCATCATCCATTTTTTGACCATAGAGCACTCTCCTTCCCTGTCGTACCGGTACAAGACCGGCTCCGTTTCCCTGATTGAATCTGTGGCGAACCGCAAGGTGTTGCTGCAACCCGCCAGAATCACACCCGCGCCCGGCACGGGGATGCCTCTTGCCACTTCCTCATCACTGCGTCTGCCGCCGATGACCGCAAGAGACCGTCTGACATGTAAAAAGCATAAAGTGGGCCATAATTTTAAATCCTTAAAAATCATTAAATTAACTATCTCAGCCATCGTTAACGCACCAAAATGGCGCACGCTCTGCGCTAACCGGTACTGAACCGCCCTGTCACAGGGCAGGGCATGGCCGGCGCACCACAAATGCGCAAATCCTGAACCAGCCCACAAGCTGAAGCCCTCGATATCGCGCGCTGCGGGCCAACTCGTTTACACTGGCAGACCAGCCGTTTCTGTTATCCGACTACGGCATACCATTACGCAGCGCCTTGTTTGCAACGTGATGGCGGGCACAATCCGAGGAACACCATGCAGTTTGATCGTCTCGATATCAGCCTCTCCCACTACCATCAGCTCGATCGGGAGCATCGTTCCCACATCTTGTTGCTGGGGGGATTGATGCTGGCCATCATGACCCTTCATCTGTTGCTGCTGCCCCACTTCCCCTACGAGCGCTTTTACGCCGTCAGCTTTGGCTTCGAGGTGATCAACTGGCTCACCATGCTGTTCCTGTTCTGGGTGGTGCAGTGCGCCCACCTGCCCACCCACACCTACCGCATGCTCTCCTGCGGTCTGATGCTGTGGATCATGGGGGCCACCGCCGACATCATGGATGAGCTGGTGGCGCAGCCGCTCTGGCTCGCCATCTATGCCGAGGATCTGCTGCGCTCCAGCGGCATCCTGCTCAGCAGCATCGGCATCCTGAGCACCATGCACCACCTCTTTCATATCAATACCCGGCTCAGAGAGCAGGCGCTGTTTGACGATCTGACCAAGCTGCCAAACCGGCGCTACTTTCATCAGCAGCTGTTTCTGGAGCAAGGGGTTTGCCATGCCCTCATCCTGCTGGACCTGGATCACTTCAAGCGGATCAATGACAACTACGGCCACGATATCGGGGATCGGGTGTTGCAGCAGTTTGGCGAGCTGTTGCAACAGCACTGCCCACCGGGTGCGCTGGCGGCCCGTGTCGGTGGTGAAGAGTTTGCCCTGCTGCTGCCCGTCGCTCACGAAGCCGATTTGCAGCAACTGACCAACACCCTGCTCACTGCGACCCGCACCATAGCCCCCGACCCGACCCATACCATGACGGTCAGTCTGGGGATGGGGATCCGCGAGCCCGGGGAGCCGGCCGTCTCGCTGTTCAAACGGGTGGATCAGGCGCTTTATGGCGCCAAGGAGGCGGGTAGAAACTGCGCGGTATGGGCGACGCCGACTAATAAAGAGGCGTGAAGAGCTGCCGGTTGATTGCCGGTCACTGCGGAACATTGCTGCTGAAACAGGGGCCCAGGGGCCCCTGTTTTATGGGGGGAAATCCCCCCACCTAAAAGCGGAAGGTAAGACCGATATTGGCCTGCCACTGGGTCACCAGCTCCCCGCGTACCTTGAACACGCACTGCTCCGGGTTGCAGAGAAACTGGTTGTTGTCGTTAACCAGCGAGCCATAACCGCGCACCTCGGCCCGCAGCGCCAGATGCTCGGCGAGGCGCGGTTGCACCCCGAGCGCCAGCGACATGGAAGGGGTCACCTCGCTGTCGTAAGCGGCAAAGCGGGTCACCCCGATCCCGGCGCCGATATAGGGCGCCATCAGGTTGTCAGAGAGGGTCAGAGCACCGGCAAAGTGCAGGATGTCCACCGTCAGGCGATCCGGCTGGTCGGGAGAGAGGGTGGTGGACTGATGGCTGTAGAGCAGCTCGATCATGCCCGGATCATCCACCTCCTTGCTGATAAAGAGACCCCAACTGCCGGAGCCCTGCCCCTGCAGTGAATCGAGCGAGGCCGAGCGCGAGACCGGCTGCACCACCTCGTCACTCTTCTCGAAGTCGATGGCTGAGCTGTAGCCGAAAAACGGCGTCACCTGCCAACCGGATGTGGTTGCTGCCTCACTACTCCAGACCTGCCCGAGTGGCAGCAACAACCCCATCATCGCTATCCCGGCTCTCTTCATCATCCCCTGCTCCCTGTGTGATTGTGCAGAAAGCATACCAGAGGCATCCTGCGCTCATCCTAAATGGCAGCTGTACCGGTTCACTTTCATGGGGGGGATCACACTCATCGATGGCGCGGCAAAGCAGTACCATTGTGGCCTTGCCGTACTCCCCGCCACCATTCATCGACGGTTAACCTCTGCCACGTATGCTGGCGCCAAAGCGGGTCATAGGGACCAGTCATCACCACTCAGAAGGACATCAGGGAATGGTTGCCGCGCAACTTCACGACCCCCAAACCACCCTCGCGGATACCCTGCGGGCCACCGCGCACGCCATCGACGAGAGCCACATCAGCCTGCGCCAGATGCTGGAGCTGGTGGGCGAACAGGGCATGCTGCTGTTTTGTGTGCTGCTCACCGTCCCCTTTCTGTTGCCGGTCTCCATCCCCGGTGTCAGCACCCCGTTTGGCCTGCTGATCCTTTTTATCGGTATAGGCATCACCCTCAACCGGGTGCCCTGGCTACCCGCCATCCTGATGGAGCGCCGCTTCGCCGCCGACCAGCTCAAGCCGACCCTGCACAAGGGGGCAGATCTGCTGGCCCGTGTCGATCGCGTTATCCGCCCGCGTCTGCTGGTGCTGACCGGCAGCAGCACGGTCAACCGCTGCAACGGTCTGCTGATCATGCTGGCCGCCCTGCTGCTGATGCTACCCCTGGGCGCCATCCCCTTCACCAACGCCATGCCTGCCTGGGCCATCCTGCTGCTGGCCACCGGCATGTTGCAGCGGGACGGTCTGTTCGTCGCCAGCGGCTATCTGCTGGTAAGCGCAACCCTGGTCTGGTTCAGCGTGCTGGCCATCGGCTTGCTGATGGCGGGCCAGAGCGCCACCGGCCTGCTCGGCTAACCCCGATGCACAGAAAAAGGGCGACCAGATGGTCGCCCTTTTGGATTTGTGCGGGATACTGCCCGGTCAAAGCAGATCGTAGATAAGGGCCGAGATGGCAAGCAGCCCCATCACCAACACAAAAAGGGTACTCGGCCCGCGATAACGCTTGAGTGCGGGCAAGCGATAGATAGAGCAGGCTGGCAGCAGAAACAGGATCACCGCGATCAGCGGGCCACTGACGCGTTCGATGATGTCGAGCACATTGGGGTTCAGATAGGTGATGAGGGCGGTCACCAGAAACAGGATCACCGACGACACCCGGGCGATGGTCGACTCATTGAGAGAGAGCCCCAGCCCCTGACAGGCACCGCTCACCATGCTCACCGTCCCCTCGCTCACCCCCATGGAGGTGCCGAGGAAGGATTTGGACATGGCCAGAATGGCGATAAGCGGCCCCACATAAGCGATCAGCGGATTGGAGAACTTGTTCGCCAGCGCCGACAGCACGGAGATATTGTCGGTGCGGGCCAGCGCCATCTCGGCCTGACTCAGGCTCATCACGCAGCTCACCACGAAAAAGAGCACGCTGCCGCAAATCAGCATGCTGCTGTATTTGATGATCCGCTTGGCACGCAGGTCGGCACTCTCCTGACAACGCTTCTTCTGCGCCGCACTGAAGGAGGAGATAATGGGCGCATGGCTGAAGGAGAAGACCATCACCGGCACGATCAGCCAGAGGGATTTCCAGAACGCCGGATCACGCCACTCCACTGCCTGACTCTCGCTGAAATAGGAGAGGCTCCACTGGGGCAGCAGATAGATGGATAGGCCAATCAGAAAGGCGACCATCGGCAGAGCCAGCACGCTGATGGCCGACACCACGATCTGTTTGCCAGCCAACAGGATCAGATGCAGGCCCAGCATCACCCCCAGCACCAGCAAGCCGCGGGGAAGCTCGGCGTCCCCCAGCTGGTGAACCACGAAGCTCTGGATCGCATTGGTGATAGATATGCTGTAGACCAGAATGATGGGGTAGAAGGCCATCAGATAGACCAGCATCAGCAGCTTGCCCGCTCTGGCACCGAAGTGCTCCTCCACCACATGGGTGATATCCCCTTCCTTATGGGAGCTGGAGAGCACAAAGCGGCTCAATGCCCGGTGGGAATAATAAGAGAGCGGGAAAGCCAGCAATAATATAAATAGCAAAATAACCGGAGAATTACTGCCAACCGTAATAGGGAGAAATAACGTACCGGCACCAACCGCAGTGGCATATAAGCCCATGGTCCATACCGAATCGCTTTTCTCCCATTTCAATTTTGAAACAGGGTTACTCTTTTCAGCAATAGAAACACTCATTGCAATATATACCTTATTAGTCTGTCATCATTATTTTTATTGGCCCGAATAACAGGCTGGCGATATGTCATGGCAGATCGCCCTGTTCGTGAAAGAACAACACCGCCAGTGGCCAATAGGGCCACCGGAAGGGAACGGAGCTGCCACGCTACCATCGTTGAAATCGCCAACCTGGTCAAGGTTAATAATTCATGACCGTTTGAATCAGATTGTTTCAAAAGACAACGAAATGTGTCACATTCGTCATCCAGAACCAGATTCAAACCCTTTTGATAACATACCGATAAAACCTCATCCTGTTGCCCAACAACATAAATAAGACCAGCGATCAGGCCGATAATATTAACACCTTATCCTTTAGAATATGAGTTAAATAATAAGCCCAACTTTTCTACTAATTGACAGTGATGTCAGTCAACTTATTTAGAGTAAAAGAACGGGCTATTTCCGCCATGCGACCGGATAGACACTCTCAACCTGCCGGACAGTGTGCCACCCGGTTGCGGCCTGCCCGCTTGGCTCGATAGAGCCACTCGTCGGCCCGGGCCAGCGCCTGATTGATCTCCTCCTCCGGCTGCACCAGGGTTGTGCCCAGACTGACCGTGATGGCGACCGGATCGGCAGGCAATGCTTCGACAGCGGCACGGATCTGCTCCGCCATCTGCAGCAAACCGGCCTCATCGATCCGTGGCAACAGGATCAGAAACTCCTCGCCGCCGCTGCGCACAAAGAGATCGTCCGCCCGCAACAGGGCATCGATGCAGCCACTGAATCGCTGCAAGGCCCGATCTCCCTGCTGATGGCCGTAGTGATCGTTGATCTGCTTGAAGTGATCGATGTCGAGCATGATAAGGCCACAGGGCGCCTCCCCTGTCCGCAGCGGCTGGCAGTGCTCGAAGAAGAAGCGGCGGTTGTAGAGACCGGTCAGCTGATCGGTCTCGCTCTGGCGCTGCAGTCGCTGCTGCAACTCGTACTGGCGGGTAATATTGCGAGTCACCCAGGCCACCGCCCGCTTGCCGTCATAGAGGGAGGGCAGCGGCGCAATCTTGCCCTCGAAGCGTTGTACCCCCTGCGGCCCGACGGCGGCATTGATCCCCCCCACCTCGGCTGCTGAGAGCTCATACTCCACCACCCGCACCTGACCGCTCGCCAGTGACTCGGCAACCTGTGCCTTGACCCACATGGCCATCTCGGGTGGCAGCACATCGGCCAGTTGCTTGCCCGCCAGCGGATTGCCATCGTGATAGGATTGCTGCTCCATGCCGCCGATATATTCCACGTAATAACCATCTTCACTGAGGATGAAGATGGGATCTGGCAGTTGGGCCATCACTTCATAAAGCTGGGTTACCGAAAGCGCCACGGAGACTCCTGTACGTTAGGGTCAAACAGGGGGGAGATATTCTGCCTCAAGAGGACTCACTCGCCCTCATCGGCAACGGAGAAAAATCTGCCGTCATAGCCAACAATCCTTTACATCTAGCAGCATGCGGACGTCTCGGCCAGCAAGGATTGCCTGCGCCCACCGCCGCTCTGACTTGCGACCGTTCGCAGTGGCGGGTTGCCCCTCCCCCGCTCAATGATATCTCATTGTTTCAACTCACAAGTTCATTTACGCTGGCCGTCACGAGTCCAGTTTTTACCTCATCAGCCATCAGGAACGCCAGCCCCCAGCAACCGCAGGGGCTGTACCAGGGAAAAGGAATAGCCAGATGAAAAACGCCATCGTTACCGCCCGCTTCGACGCTATCAGTACCGAAGGGGAACAGCTCACCCTCAAGATCGCCATCAAGGCCCCCGAGCCGGATCCCAAGTCCGCCAGCGGTGACTGGCGCTGCAAGGTGAAGCTGGCGGGGCTGAGCGACAAAACCTTTATCTACGGCATCGACAGCCTGCAGGCCCTGAGCCTCGCCATCAAGTTTGTCGAAACTGAACTGCGCGCCTTCTCCGATGCGGGCTGGCAATTCTATCTGCCAGGCTGCCCCGATCACCCCATCGACATGAGCGCCTGCTACTTCCCGGCGCTCTAGCCCGGCCAACCCTAGGAGCCCGGATGCACGGACCCGACCCCGCCAATCCCCACCCCATGAACGGCTTTCCCCAGGTGTGTTTTATCAAGAACACCATCAAGGGGCCCAATATCGAGGTGGGTGACTACACCTATTACGACGACCCGGAGGATTCGGCGGGCTTCGAGCGCAACGTCCTCTACCACTTCCCCTTCGTCGGCGACAAGCTCATCATCGGCAAGTTCTGCGCCATCGCCCGCGGGGTGAAGTTCATCATGAACGGCGCCAACCACCAGACCTCCGGCTTCTCCACCTACCCCTTCTTTATCTTCGGCAACGGCTGGGAGCATGCCGCACCCGCCCCGGGTAGCCTCCCCTACAAGGGGGATACCGTCATCGGCAACGATGTCTGGATTGGCTATGAGGCTCTGATCATGCCGGGGGTAAAGGTCGGCAACGGCGCCATTATCGCCGCCCACTCCGTGGTCACCGGTGACGTGCCCGCCTACGCCGTGGTCGGCGGCAATCCCGCCAAGGTGATCCGCTACCGCTTCGACGACGACACCATAGCCCGTCTCAACGCCATCGCCTGGTGGGACTGGCCGGTGGAGCAGATCAGCCGCAACCTGCCGCTCATCAGCGGCGGCGAGATAGCCGCGCTGGAAGCGGCAATCCGCTAGAGACAAGCCCCATCAGGCATAGGGCCAGAAATGAGAAGAGGGTTGAGCGCACAGGCACTCAACCCTCTTTTTGATTGGTCGCAGACCGCTCAGTGGCTGGCGGAGCGACTACCGCTCCAGATCAGCTCGCCGCTGCGCAGCTCCATCAGGGTCATCGACAACCGATAACGGCTCCCCTGTGCCACCAGATCCCCGTAGAGCATGTAGCCGGCGCCGGTCTGGCGGCCAAGCCGCACCAGCGAGGCCGGGTTCATCCTGCCCTGCTGATACTCAAGCTGGCCGGTGATGGCCGCCACCTGCCCTTGGTCGACAAAGTGAAAACCGCTCTTGCTCTGGATGCGCTTGCTCATGGCCGCCGCCATGGCGCGGGTGTCCACCGGCTCGCCGGTGCCGTTCTGGGGCGGGGTGAGCAGCAGCACCGGCTGACCGGTTTGCGCCAGCTCCCGCACCTCGGGGGCCTGCACAAAGAGATCGGCCATGGCCTGCGCCAGTCCGGTCGGCGCCACCGGCTTGGGCTGAACGTCCCCGCTATCCGGTTTGGTCACCGGCTTGTCCGGCTGGCTCACTGGCTGATCGGGTTCACTGACAGGAGCCTGAGTACCACCGTAGGGATTGACCGCACAACCGCCCAGCAGCATGGCCCCCACCATCAACAAGGAACGCAGCTTCATCTTTTCTCTCCGCTAGAAATCCGTAAACGGGCATCAACACATGCCCGCATGGCGGAGCCCCTGCCCCGCATCCTCCTTATGCTAGGGACAAACCCCGACAGGGTCGATACGCCCACCACCACAGGGCGACAGAGACTGGCGAACCTGGGCCCACAAAAAGCTGGCACGGCTCCACCCGATTCCGTTAGGGTAGTGTCGGTAAAACATCAACAGTAACGCAGCGGTAAGCCCGGCACACAACACGTCGCAACCCGACAGAGATCATCACACTCAAGCAGGAAGCACTATGCAACTCACCCCACCCCAACCGCCTCAGGACGATGAGATCGAAGCGCTGCGCATTGGCCTCTCGGGCTTCAACAAGGATCACGCCGGCACCCATCTGCGCGAGCGGATCGCCAGCTTTATCAAGGATAAAGAGGGCAAGGTACACGGCGGCATCATCGCCGACATCAAGTGGGGCTGGCTGCATGTCGACTGGCTCTGGATCGACGAAAGCATCCGCCGCGATGGCTGGGGCGGCCGTCTGCTCGGCGCCATGGAGCAGTACGCCCAAAGCAAGGGCATCAGCAACTACCATCTGGAAACCACCAGTTTTCAGGCCCTCCCCTTCTACCAGAAGCAGGGTTACGAAGTCTTTGGCCAGCTGCCCGATATGCCGCCGGGGCATATCAGTTACTTTCTGAAAAAGCAGAGTTAATACAAAAGGGAGCCTTTCCCCATGATTGAAACTGGTGACATGAAGAGCTTATTAATCAGCATCAAGATGGACTCCAACCCCGTCAGTCTGTCATTTTGCAACAAAAATGAGGATACATAAATGAAGTGAATCATTTTCTACCGGAAGAGAAGAATAATATCGCATAGGGAACATCTTCCAATTCTGAACGCTACATATCACACCTTTGGACAAAATTGTTTTAGAAAAACTCTAGTCTTGAGTATACTACCCCAAACTTTTAAATTGATTTATAAAATTAATGTGGGTTGAGGGGCAAAAATTAAATGAGTAGATTAAAGAATCTATTAAAGAATGGCTTTTTTCCTATACAATTACCCCCTGCGTTTAACTCAATCTCATTTTCTGAGAAATGTGATTTATTTGAACCTGCATGGAAAGCTCAAAAAGCGCCTAAAACTCGCGCTGAAAAATACTCAGTGGCAAGATCATCTTACTACAGAAGAACGACCAGCATTCTCAACCCAATTGGATATTACAATATTGCCAGTGAAATAGATGAGCACTGGCAAAAGATTGAGGTTTTATATAGAAGAAGTGCTATATCATTAAGTAAACCTAAAATTGTTGACTCACTTAGATCAATAGAGATTAGCAAATTCAACGAGTTATATGAAGCCAAGATAAATAAGTCTTCTGGTTATAAGTATGCACTTATAACGGATATAGTAAGTTACTTTCCTAGTATTTACACTCATTCTATTCCATGGGCTGTACATACCAAAGCAGTTGCAAAAAAGAATACAAAGCAGGTTCCCGAATATTATGGCAATTTGTTAGACGCAAGATCAATGGCATTACAAGATGGCCAAACAATGGGAATACCTATCGGTCCTGACACATCACATATAATATCTGAAATAATCGGCTCGGCAATAGATAAAGAACTCCACGATGAATTGAAATATTGGCCAGCTGGGTTTAGATATGTTGACGATTATTATTTATTCTTCAATGCTAGAGAGGAAGCGGAGAGAGCTCTTGCAACGCTCACAAAGATAGTTGGAAATTATGAATTACAGATTAGCGCTGCGAAGACAAAGATATTAGAGGTCAAAGACCTAGTCGAAGAATCATGGAAGTACAGTATTAAAAAACTAACGATCTCTGCATCCAGACGGGCACAGAGAGATGATATACACAACTATTTCCAAAGAGTGTTTGCTTTAGAAAAGCAATTTAAGGATGAAAGCATTGTTAAGTACGCGCTAAAACAGATCTCATCTAGCATAATAAAAAAATCCAACTGGAATGTTTTTGAGTCTTATTTATTCAAGTGTGGATATGGTTTTCCCAATACACTCCAGATAATTGTAAATATTTTTAGCACCTATAAGAAATATAACTACCCACTTGACAGTAAAGCTCTCTACAGATTTTGTAATAATTTGATTATAGAGCATGCCATACCTGACCACCATGGTGAAGTTTCTTGGTTACTATGGTTGGCAAAAGAAATGAAAACCTCTTTAAAAAGAGAGGTTATTCGAGAAATAGAAAAGATGTCCAGCAATGTATGCAAACTAATGGTGATAGACCTTTATGAGTCAAAAATAATTAAGCACTCATTGAAGGCCGATACACTTAGACAATATGCAAACAGTGATTGCCTAATGACTGAAGATTGGCTTTTAACATATGAGGCGGGCAAGAGGATGTGGTTAAAAAACAGTGATTCCACTTTTATCACCAGTAACTATTTTTTTAACCAGCTAATTAAGAATAACGTTTCTTTCTACGATAAAAATGCAACTTGCCACTCTATTTTTGACGTAAAAGACACTATAAGATTGAATGAGGAGTGGTTTGATATTGATGCTGATATACGTGACAATTTTTATTTTGATGATCTAGATGAGGAGTATTTTGATAGCGCAGACAGATGTGATGATGATGACGACATAGAATATTAATAATAGATATTAATTAATACTTTATGAATTGGACGCGTCAACTAAAGAAGTACCGCAGAGCGCACTGAATAAAGTGAATTGCAACTCTCGTCACAATCGCGGTGCAATGCGCTCCGCTTATTGCACCCTACGACTACTTCCTGAGGTTATGGCGGGCACGGTTTTGGTTCCCCCTCCAATGCGCCGAGGGGAAGGTGCAAGGTCAGGAGCGCCATCAGGGATGATGTCGCAGACGCAGCCGGCACAGGGATGTGCCGTCTGCGGCGGTCCGTCCGACCTTGCACCTGACCCGAGGGAAACCGCGTAGCGGTCGGGTTGGTGGGGGTGGCCTTTCTTTTGGTGACTTTTCTTTGGCCACGCAAAGAAAAGTTACTCGCCCCGGCCCGAAGGGCGGGCGAAACCCCTTCGAGGCCAGCGGCCTCGCGTCCTGCACGGCGCAGCCGTGCCTGCTCGCCACAGGCACGGAGTCTGGCTGGACGCTGGGATGCCACCGGCAAAGGGGGGCATGGCCGCCCCTATCGGCCCAAGAAGGGTTCCCAGTCCTTGAACACCGGCTGCAACCCCGCCTGCCGCACGGCGGCGGCCACTTCCCCCACCGGGCGGTCGTCGTGGATGGCGAACTGCTCCAGCTCCTCCGCATCCCCCTCGGCATAGCCACCCGGCTGGGTACGCGATTCGGCCGACATCTGGGTGATGCCAAGGCGCACCGCGCCGTTGCGAAACGTAGCCGACTCGCGGGTGGAGAGGGACAAGTCCAGCGTGGGCGAGAAGAGGCGCCAGGCGCAGATAAGCTGGGCCAGCTGACGATCCGACATGACCACGGCAGGCTCCAGCCCGCCGGTGCAGGGGCGCAGGCGCGGGAAGGAGAGCGAGTAGCGGCTCTGCCAGTGGTGACGCTCAAGCCAGCTCAGATGCTCGGCGACAAAGTAGCTGTCGGCGCGCCAGTCCGAGGAGAGGCCGATCAGCGCCCCCAACCCGATTTTGTCGATACCGGCGCGGCCCAGCCGATCCGGCGTGGCGAGGCGCCATGCGATGTCCCGCTTGTTGCCGCGCAGGTGGTGGCGGGCGTAGGTGGGGGCGTGGTAGGTCTCCTGATAGACCATGACGGCGTCGAGGCCGAGGCTTTTCAGCTCGGCATATTCGGCCTGCGAGAGGGGCTGCACCTCCATCCCCACCGTGCTGAAGTGGCGGCGGATGATGGGCATCACCTCGCGAAAATAGGCGAGCCCCACCTTGTGCTCGTGCTCGCCGGTCACCAGCAGCACGCTGTCAAAGCCGCGCGCCTTGATGGCCAGACACTCGCGCTCAATCTCCTCTGCATTCAAAGTCTTGCGCTTGAGGCGGTTGCTCATGGAGAAGCCGCAGTAGGTGCAGTCGTTGGCGCAGAGGTTCGACAGATAGAGCGGCACATAGAAGCCGATGGTGTTGCCAAAACGCTGGCGGGTCAGCCGCTCGGCCTCGGCTGCCATCTGCGGCAGATACGCCTCGGCGGCAGGGGAGATCAGCGCCATAAAATCGGCCAGAGTGCGGCGGGGAGCACTCAGCGCCCGCTCTACATCGGCGGCGGTCTTGGCACGGATCTGCATGCCGATATCGTCCCACTCCAGCTCCTGCCATCGATTGGCAAAATCCAACCCCCTCCCGGCCTCCCCCTTGGGAGGGGGAGGAGTGCAGGGATCGCCCCCTTCAAGTACCGAATCAGCCGAAACCCTCACCCCCAGCCCCTCTCCCTGAGGGAGAGGGGGGCTAAACACATCAGCCTCGGGAGAAACCGAGAAAGAGGACATGGCGATTGGCTCTTGCCCCGAGCCAGCATCATGACTCATAACGCCCCCAGAAAATCGGTCAGCGGGCTGGAGGCTTGAGCCTGCAGAGCGCGGGCACCGAGGCCCGCCTCATAGGCGCTGCGACCGGCGGTGCAGGCTAGTGCAAAGGCGCGGCCCATGGCGACTGGGTCGCCGCTCACCGCGATGGCGGTGTTGACCAGCACGGCGTCGGCACCCAGCTCAAAGGCGGCGGCGGCGTGGCTCGGCGCACCTATGCCCGCATCCACCACCACAGGCACATTGGCCTGCTCGACGATGATGGAGAGAAACTCCCGGGTCACCAGCCCCTGATTGGAACCGATGGGCGCACCAAGCGGCATCACGGCAGCGCAGCCCACCTCTTCGAGCCGCTTGCACAGCACGGGGTCGGCACCGCAGTAGGGCAGCACCACAAAGCCCGCTTTCACCAGCTGCTCAGCGGCTTTGAGCGTCTCGATGGGCTCGGGCAAGAGGTAACGGGGATCGGGGTGGATCTCCAGCTTCAGCCAGTTCGTACCCAGCGCCTCGCGGGCGAGGTGGGCGGCAAACACCGCCTCGGCGGCGGTCTTGGCGCCGGAGGTGTTGGGCAGCAGCTTGACCCCGAGTTGCAGCAAGGGGCTCAGGATATCGTCGTGGGCCTTGCCCGGTTCGAGCCGCTTGATGGCCATGGTGACCAGTTGGGAGCCGCTCGCCTCGATGGCGGCGGCCATCAGTTCCGGGCGGGCAAACTTGCCAGTGCCGGTAAAGAGGCGCGATGAGAAGGTGTGATCGGCAATGGTCAGCATGTCAGCCTCCGGCAATGGCGGTGAAGAGATGGAGTTCGTCTCCGTCATTGAGACGGGTCTCGGCCCAGCGGCCACGGGGCAGCACGGCGCCGTTAAGGGCCACCGCCACTCCCTGTGGATTAACGTCTTGCGCCACCAGCAGGTCGGCCACGCTCTGCCCTGCCGTCAGAGGCTGGGCTTTATCGTTGAGTCGAATGGTGAGGGTCATGGGGTGATCTCCTTATCGTGTGTCGCGTATCGGCGCTGCCCGCAAACCGGGCAATCGGGGTCGGGGGCCAGAGTGAGGGTCTGCCACTGATGGGTCAAAGCATCGAAGCGGCGCAATGTGCCAGCGACCGGACTTGGCAAACCGAGCAGCAGTTTCAGTGCCTCCAGCGCCTGCAGGGAGCCCATCACCCCGACCAGCGGGCCGGTGACGCCGCTGGTCTCGCAGCTCTGGGCGAGCTTGGTATCCAGCGGATAGAGGCAGGCGTAGCAGGCGTGATCGCTGCTGGTACGCGCCATCAGCTGCCCCTGCCAACCCACTGCGGCGGCGGAGATCCAGGGCTTGTCCTGAGCCACGCAGGCGGCGTTGATGGCCTGCCGAGTGGCGAGGTTGTCGCAGCAGTCGATCACCAGATCTACCTCGGCCACAAACTCCGGCAGGCTGGCGGCATCGAGCCGCTGGTTGATGGCGATCAGCTCCACCAGCGGGTTGTGGGCGGCCAAGCGCTCGCGGGCCAGCTCCGCCTTGGAGTGGTTGACCGCCTCGCTATCGAACAGGATCTGGCGCGGCAAGTTGCTGGAGTCCACCGTGTCGCCATCGGCCAGCCACAAGGTGCCCACCCCGGCCCCGGCGAGATAGAGGGCGAGCGGCGAGCCGATCCCTCCCAAGCCCACGATCAGCACGGACTTATCTTTCAGCCGCGCCTGACCCGCCTCCCCCACTTCCGCCAGCATCAGCTGGCGGCCGTATCTCAGATACTCTTTGTCACTAAGAGAAGCGGCATCAGAGCGCATGTTCAGCCTCCCGTATAACAGTGGCCGAACGCGGCTCATCCCCCGCCCCCACGGCGGCAAGCAGCCGTTCGGTCACCCCCTGCCAGTCGTCGCTGGCAGTGATGGCCGAGACCAGCGCGATACTGCCGACCCCACTCTCCTTGACCGCCGCCACCCGCTCCTCGCTGATGCCGCCAATGGCCACCGTCGGCCACTCCGCCATCAGGGCGCGGTAGCGGTGCAGCCGCAGCAGCCCCTGCGGGCGCGAAGGCATCGCCTTGGTGTTGGTCGGGAAGATATGACCCAGCGCCATATAGGAGGGGGCCAGCTCGCGGGCCCGCATCAGCTCGAAGTAGCCGTGGGTGGAGATGCCAAGGCGCAGCCCGGCCGCCTGAATGGCGGCGAGATCGGCGGTCTCCATGTCCTCCTGCCCCAGATGCACGCCCCAGGCGCCCGCCTCGATGGCCTGCTGCCAGTAGTCGTTGATAAAGAGCCGCGCCCCATGGCGGCGACCGAGCGCTACCGCATCGCGAATGGCCGGAGCCACCTGAGCGACAGGCAGATTCTTGATCCGCAGCTGGATGGTCTTGACCCCCTGCCCCAGCAGGCGGCGCAGCCACTTGACCGAGTCCACCACCGGATAGAGGCCGAGGTTGTGTTCGGTGGCGGCAAAGGGGCCATCCGGCAGGCGGGCACTGCTTGTTTCATAAAGCCCGAAGCGGCGATCGATTGTTGAGCCCGCCAATACGGCTCGGGGGAAGTGAGCCAGATCGGCGGGCCAGCCGAGATGGGCGATGGGGCCCGGGCCTGCCCCCACCCCCTGCGCCGCCGCCAACCCCTGTTGCAGGTAGGCTCGCGCCAGGGTGATGGCGTCCTCCACCGGATAATCCTGCGCCACCACGGCGGCAATGGCGCTGGCGTAACAGCAGCCGGTGCCGTGACCGTGGCGGGTATCGAGGCGCGGCGCCGCCAGCCAGAATTCGCGGGTCTCGTCCTGGTAGTAATCGAGGCAGAGATCGCCACTCCACTCCAGATGGCCCCCCTTGACCAGCACGGCGCGGGCGCCGAGTTCGCGCAGGCGGCGGGCGGCAAGGCGCACCAGTTCGGGGCTGCTGACCGGCAGTCCGGTCAGGGCTTCCAGCTCGGGGCCGTTGGGGGTAATAAGCGACAGACGTGGCAGCAGCTGTTCGCGCACCGCCCCCAGCATATTGGGCTCCGCCATCGGGGTGCCGGTGCTGGCAATGGCCACCGGGTCGTAGACCACGAAGGGGGCCGGGGTGGCCGCCAGTCGGCGGGCCAGCACCTCCACATGGAGCCGGGTCGGCAGCAGGCCTATCTTGATGGCGGCAGGCGGCAGATCGACGCCAAGGGCGTCGATCTGGGCGGTGAAGGTCTGCATCAGCACGGGGTCGACCATCTTCACCGCCACCGAGTTCTGGGCGGTAATGGCGGAGATGACCGAGCAACCGTGCACGCCAAGGTCGTGCAATGTGTGCAAGTCGGCCTGAATGCCAGCGCCGCCGCCGGAGTCTGAACCGGCGATGGTCCAAACCACAGGTCGAGAGTCGGTCACGGGCGACAGATCGGCGGGGCTGACAGCCCCGCTTGCGCTGCTCACGCCTCCTCCCCGGCGGCCTGTTTCAGCGCCGCCGCCTGATGGTAGATCTCGCCGCCAGTCTCCTTGAAGGTTTCGGCCATGCGGGCCATGCCGCTCTCCACCTCGGCCACCACCTGCTCCTGCTGGCCATCCATGCCGACCAGCTTGATCTCCACCGCCTCCAGCTTGGCCGCGTAATCGCGCACGTCCTGAGTGATCTTCATGGAGCAGAACTTGGGCCCGCACATGGAGCAGAAGTGAGCCACCTTGCCTGACTCCTGGGGCAGGGTTTCGTCGTGGTAGGCGCGGGCGGTGTCAGGATCCAGGGCCAGATTGAACTGATCCTCCCAGCGGAACTCGAAACGCGCCTTGGACATGGCGTTGTCGCGGATCTGGGCCCCCGGATGACCCTTGGCCAGATCGGCGGCGTGGGCGGCGATCTTGTAGGTAATCAGCCCCTGCTTCACATCCTCCTTGTTGGGCAGCCCCAGATGCTCCTTGGGGGTGACGTAGCAGAGCATGGCGCAGCCGTACCAGCCGATGAGCGCGGCACCGATGCCGGAGGTGAAGTGATCGTAACCGGGGGCGATGTCGGTGGTGAGCGGGCCCAGCGTATAGAACGGCGCCTCGTGGCAGTGATCCAGCTGCTCGGTCATGTTGCGCTCGATCATGTGCATCGGCACATGACCCGGCCCCTCGATCATCACCTGCACGTCGTACTCCCACGCAATTTTGGTCAGCTCGCCCAGGGTGCGCAGCTCGGCGAACTGGGCCTCGTCGTTGGCATCATAGACGGAGCCCGGACGCAGACCATCGCCCAGCGACAGGGCCACATCATAGGCGGCGCAGATCTCGCAAATTTCTCGGAAGTGCTGGTAGAGGAAGTTCTCTTTATGGTGGGAGAGGCACCACTTGGCCATGATGCTGCCGCCGCGCGAGACGATGCCGGTGAGGCGCTTGGCGGTCATCGGCACAAAGCGCAGCAAGACACCGGCGTGGATGGTGAAGTAGTCCACCCCCTGCTCGGCCTGCTCCAGCAGGGTGTCGCGGAACAGCTCCCAGGTGAGGTCTTCGGCGATGCCGTTGGTCTTTTCCAGCGCCTGATAGATGGGCACGGTACCGATGGGCACCGGGCTGTTGCGCAGGATCCACTCGCGGGTCTCGTGGATATAGCGGCCGGTGGAGAGATCCATCACGGTGTCGGCGCCCCAACGGGTCGACCAGACCAGCTTCTCCACCTCCTCTTCGATGCTGGAGGTGACCGCCGAGTTACCGATATTGGCGTTGATCTTCACCAGAAAATTGCGGCCGATGATCATCGGCTCCGCTTCCGGGTGGTTGATGTTGCTGGGGATGATGGCGCGACCGGCGGCCACCTCATCGCGCACAAATTCGGGGGTGATATTTTCCGGCAGGCGGGCACCGAAATCGCGGCCCGGATGCTGGGTACGCAACAGCTCGGAGCGCACCCGCTCACGCCCCATGTTCTCGCGAATGGCGATAAATTCCATCTCGGGAGTAACGATACCGGCACGGGCGTAGTGGAGCTGGGTGACCCGGCGGCCCGGCTTGGCGCGGCGTGGCTTGGGCAGATGCTCGAAGCGCAGGTGATCCAGCCCCTCGTCGGCCAGCCGCTCCTGAGTGAAGGTGGAGCTGAGCCCCGGCAGTTCGTCGGTATCATCGCGCTCCAGCACCCAGTTCTCCCGCAGGCGCGGCAGGCCACGGCGCACGTCGATGGCAACCCCCTCCTCCCCGTAACGGCCCGAGGTGTCGTAGACCGGCACCGGCTCGTTGGGCTCGAACTGAGGAGCCTCTTTGGTGCCGCCGACGAAGGTGTCGGCCAGCTGGATCTCCCGCAGGGGAACACGAATATCGGCGCGGGAGCCTTCGATAAAGATGCGACGGGAGTTGGGATGAGCCATCCCCTTGAGGCTGTCGATAAAGGCCTGAGCGCTGGATCGCTGCTCGCGGCGGCTGGATTTGGCGGTATCAGATACAGAAGTAGACATAGCAAAACTCACATTAACTGGTTGAAGTTATGGGTGTTTGCTTGTCTGGAGTTCGAGGAGAAGATGAACTTGCGGCGGGGTGTTTATCTCGGGAGGGAGTGCGCGCGGGATGGATCTCCGCGCTGCTGTTCTGTCGCTTCCCGCTCTCTGCTCGCTGTGGGCAAGGCACCCCACGTGCTGGACAACCGGACGGGACAGACTCCCTCCTGTGCGCCCTGACCCATCAAGGGTGAGCCCTTTGATGAGCGGAAGAGGCTTGTTCCTCCTCCGGCGCGGTAACCCGCAAGTTACCCTTGTTCCCTTCGCAGGTTTTAACCTGATCAGGTTCCACGGATCCCGAATTAACGGTCTCAGCTTCGCGTCGTTCGACGGTCAGCACTCCGACAAGATGGCGCCAGTATAAGGGGGAAAATCCAAAGCACAAGCCGTTAACAATCTGGCCAACACGCCTCTTTCAACAAATGAGTGAACAATGCCTCGCTCACGGGGCCACCCCAAACAGAGGCCAAACCTGCGTTGGCATCACCTTGGCAAGCCATAGCTTCCCGCTGTGATCATGCAGGGACAGGAGGACAAAAAGAGGGAAAAGCGAAGTGCGCTGGGCAAGTGCATCGTCTTGCGCAGAACAGAAACAGGCCCCCATGAAAGGGGCCTGCGAGGGAAGTTATTGAACCGGTGCTATGGTCAGGGATACGTTGCCAAACCCTTCGCTGGCAAGAGTCTCGCTATCCAGATCCACACCGGTCAGAGCCACACCTTCAGCAGAGGCGTTACGCAACTGGGCAGAGGCCGTGGAACGGGTCTGGGGCTGACCGATTTCTATATCGCCGGCGAACTGGCTTTCGGCATAGAAGTCACCGGTCACTGCCGAACGGATCGGGCGCAGCACACGACCCAGGTTATTCTGCATTGTCGACAAACCATACTCGCTGATGGTCCAGTTCCAGTCCCACCACTTCACTTCACCCGGGATATAACGTTTGTCCCACTGATAGCGAATACTGCTCGCCTTGTCGCGGAACGGGCCGACGGCAAAGGTGTGCTCCCAGGTGGGGCGATTCTCAGGATGGGTATACCAGGCATTGCCGCCCCAACGCAGGAAGCCCTTCATGGTCAGGTCATAATTGACCTCGGCCTTGAACTCGTAGGGGTAGGAGATGTTGGACTTGTAGAGGGCAATCCGCACCGGCAGGCTGGAGTGAGGCGGCACCGTGGGGCGCGCTTCAACCGAGACGGTCTCGGTCGTCGAGCCTCCTTTCTGGGAGGCCCAGCTTTGGCTCGCTGCGATCTCGATGGCCAGTTCGGTTTCTCCCACCAGCGGCCACTGAAACTTGTTCTTGGTGGTCACCTTCTCGCTCAGGCTGTAGGTATCGGTTTTCGACCAGTTGGTGGCCTTGTCGTACTTCAGGGTCACCACCACCTGCTGAGGCAGATCCGTGTAGTTGGTCGCATTGGCCGTGATGGTCTTGACCAGCTGCTTGCCGCTCTCGGTGACCTGACCATGGCTGAAGGAGTCGGGCTCCAGGGTATATGAGAAGTTGCTTACCTTGATGGAGCTCTTCTCCCCGCAACGATATCCGGAGCAGCCGCCGTCATTATTTCCCTTTATCAACCAGCCATCGCCAACCCGGGTAACATCCATATCTTCCCCGACATAGGGGCTATGATTTCCACCCACCCAGGCGTATCCCAAATAATGAGCGAGATAACTGACCGGCTTGATAAAATAATCATTGTCGTGGACAAGCCGCCATTGCACATCGACCTCATCACCCGCCGGAATATTCCAGTCAGAGAGTGCTGGTATTTCTCCGGAAACCGGTGAATTTGGATAGCACCAGGTTTCTCCGGCAGTGCCCTGTTTGATTTCGCCATTATATCCTGGCCCCATAATCACCCAGCGATCCGCCAGCCCAGTGATCTGCCACTGCCCCATGCGGCTGACCAGATTACCCTTGATACTCATGGCTTCATCACGGGTCAGAGGACGGTAACCACTGGCACAGACGCCCGTGCCAAGGCCCGCCCACTTGACCTGATCAGGGTAGACAGGTTCAGCCGCCTGCACCTGAGCGAGCATCAATGAAGACGCCAAAAACGCCAGATTGGCGGTAATTATTCTATTCATCATTTATCCCTCTTTCAGACATACGATAATTGTTATTGTGTAGAAATATCCTTTTTCATTTGACAGGTATGGACTCCGACAAAACCTGACACAAATAAAATAAACCACCAAAAAACATCCATGACAAACAAAATAATGGTGATACAGGAAAATAATTAGAGTGATGACTTTATTGAGGAATAAATCATAAATATTGTGGCAGCCATTATTTAATGGCTGCCACAATATGGTGAAACCATATTAAATAAGAAGATGCTGAATTACTCTTCCGGATTGATCACTTCAATTCCCTTCAATATTCCATCCGCCGAACGGATCAATACCAGCTCGCTCCCGGCATGCAGATCGGCGGCCGAACCGTTGACCCAGCGCACCTGCGGATTGAGTGGCACAGTGCCCAGGGTGGCCAGCGTGAGCTGCCGGTCATCGAAGGATTGCAGGCGATCTTGCGCCCGCTGCCAGGGCTGACGGACCAGCGGGGCTCTGGCGGCCAGCAGCTCAATCCGGGTGGCAACGCCATCGGCCACCAGCAGAGCGAGCTGGTCGCCGGGTTTGAGTGGCTGCGGCCAAATCTCCCCCTGCCGCCAGACGGCGGCACTGCCCTGCTCCACTTCGGCCCCCTGAAATTGCAGGCGGATGCCGTCGCTGTGCTCCAGCTCCACCAGCCACAATTCGTCGGCTCCCGCCTGCACCGCCCAGAGCGGTACACCCAGCATCCATGCACACCACTTTCTCGATTGTTCCATCTTCGTTCGTCCCTGAACAAAAAGCCCATGCTGGACAAGCATGGGCTTCATTCGGGAGCATTTCTAATCGGAACGCAGAGATCGGATCAGTCATCCTCACGGCAGCGGCTCAGGCGCATGCCATCAAACTTGCACTCCAGCTCGAGCCAGCGCCCTTCAAACGGCGCCAGACTGTTATCCGAGGTGGTGTAGCCCCAGATCCGCCCCCCTTCCACCGGCCCCTCCAGATCCATCTCGTCCTTGTCATCTTCGTCGAGAGCTTCGACCTTGCGTACATAGCGCACGCCGTTCTCAACCACCCCTTTCATCTCGACCCAGGTACCACCGAGATCATCCTCGTTGAGCCAATCCTTGAAGCGGGTCTGGTCGTCGATCACGAACGGCATGCCGTTGACCATCAACTGGCCAAGCTGCCAGGTGGTGCGGCCGGTCAGTTTGAATTCGGTCGCCTGTGCGGTGCCAAGTGGCAACAAGATCAACAGCAGGAGGGCGCAGAGAGACTTCTTCATCAGGGATCCTCGGGGTTACACTGGCAAACAGGATGCCGAATCCGGTGTGAAAAGAGCGTGAAACGCTCGCCAACCAGGAGAGCAAAGCATGAAGATTTTGGTAGTGGAAGACAATCCTCAGGTGGCGGAAACCATCATGGATTATCTGGAGCTGGCCGGTCACCGCCTCGATTGTGCCTATCACGGTCAGGCGGCGCTGCAACTGCTGGAGGAGCAGCGTTTCGACGTCATCATCATGGATGTGATGATGCCGCGCCTCGATGGCCTCAGCACGGTAGCGCGCCTGCGCGAGCAGGGGATTGCCACTCCCGTGCTGTTTCTCACCGCCCGCGACAGCCTAGAAGACAAGCTGGCGGGCTTCAAGGCGGGAGGGGATGACTATCTGGTCAAGCCGTTCGCCATGGAGGAGCTGGAGGTACGGCTGCAAGCTCTGAGTCTGCGTGGCCCGCGCGGCGATGTGGGGGCCATCAGCTTTGGCGATCTGACGGTCGATGTCGCCAGCGGCCGTGCCACCCGCGCCGGTGAACCCCTCAAGCTCGGCAAGATCCCGTTCCAGATCCTCGCCCTGCTGGCCCGCCGTGCCCCCGCCATCGTCAGCCGTCAGGAGGTGCTCGACACCGTCTGGGGCGATGAGGAGCCCGACTCCGATGCCCTGCGCAGCCACATTTACGCCCTGCGCAACGCGCTCGACAAACCCTTCCCCACTCCCATGCTGGAGACCCTGCACGGCCAGGGCTACCGACTGGTGAGCGCATGAGTCTGCCGAGCCTGCGCCGCCGCCTGATCATGGCGCTCGGCGGCGCCGGGGTGGTGCTGTTGCTCCTGCTCTCCGGCCTGATGCTGGTGGCCGAAGACAAGATGGAAGAGCTGAGCCTGCGCCACTGGCTGGAAGCCGAAGTGACCCGCTACAGCGATGACTGGCTGCGACTCGGCCCGGCCGCCGCAGCCCCGAGCCCCAGACAGTTCTCCAGCTACTGGACCGAGTCGGGCCGTCTGCCGAAATGGCTGAAGCCCTACCAGACTCCCGGCTTTTTCGAGCATCAGCTGGGCAAGGAGGACAAACACTTTCTGGTGGCCCGTCACCCCTCCGGTGAGGGACTGCTCTATCTGGTGTTCAATGACGACGCCGATGACTACCTCGACCCCTACGAAGACAAGCTGCATCTGGCCACCCGACTGATCGGGGTGACCCTGCTGCTGGGCTGCCTCGGCTTCGGCATCTGGCTGGTGCGCCATATCACAGGGCCGCTGCAACGGCTGCAACAGAGGGTCGCCCACCTCACCCCGGATCAGGCTGATTTCGAGCCCGACGCCCCCTGGCAGGAGCTGCGGGATATCGAGCTGGCGCTGCTGGCCGGCAAACAGGAGGTGAGCGCAGTGTTCGCCCGCGAACAGGAGTTCAGCCGTTTCGCCAGCCACGAGCTGCGCACCCCCAACATGGTGATCCAGGGCTCGGCGGCCCTGCTCGGCAAGGTGACGGACTTGCCCGCACCAGCAGCTCGTGCCACCACCCGCATCCGCGCCGCCGCCGACGAGATGGCGCTGCTCACCGAGACCTTCCTGCTGCTGGGCCGCAAGGAGGCAGTGGAGCGACCGCTGCAGCAGGTGACCCCGCTGATCCGTCAGGAGCTGGCCCGCCTCGCTCCGCTGTTGCAGCGGGAGGCACTCGATATCCGGCTTAATCTGGACGAGAGCAGCGAAGTAAATGCCCCCCTCTCCCTGCTCGCCATCGCCCTCGGCAACCTGCTGAAAAATGCCCTGAGCTATGCCGAGGGACATATCGAGATCGAGCTGTATGGCCCGGTGCTCACCATCAGCAACCCGACGGCGGCGGCGCCGGATCAGATCCTCGGCTACGGCTGTGGCCTCACCATCATTCAGCGCATCTGCGAGAAACTCGGTTGGCAGATCGACACCCGGCTGGAAGATGGCGTATTTAGCGCCCGTCTGGCGATGATCACTGCCGAACAGTTCCCTCTCCCTTTGGGAGAGGGTTAGGGTGAGGGCGCAGTGGCACCGCCAACCCACCAGCCAGATAGCAACAAGGCGCCCGAGGGCGCCCTGTTGCTATCTGACAGATGCAAGCCTGAGGCTCACTCCGCCGGCTTGTTCTTGCGGCTCGCCTTGAGTTCGAGGAACTCAATGATCTTGCCGGCCACATCCTTGCCGGAGGCGGCTTCCACCCCTTGCAGGCCGGGGGAGGAGTTGACCTCCAGCACCAGCGGGCCACGGGCGCTACGCAGGATATCCACCCCCGCCACATCCAGCCCCATGATCTTGGCGGCCTGTACGGCGGTTGCGCGCTCTTCCGGGGTGATCTTGATCGCCTCGGCGGTGCCGCCACGGTGCAGGTTGGAGCGAAATTCCCCCGGCTGGGCCTGACGGCGCATGGCGGCAACCACCTTGCCATTGACCACCAGACAGCGGATATCGGCGCCATTGGCCTCGCGGATATACTCCTGCACCAGAATGTTGTTGTTGGTCTGGATAAAGGCTTCGATCACGCTTTCGGCGGCCTTCTGGGTCTCGCAGAGCACCACGCCAATCCCTTGGGTTCCCTCCAGCAGTTTCACCACCAGCGGCGCCCCGCCCACCATGGTGATGAGGTCGGGCACGTCGTGGGTGCTGTGGGCATAGCCGGTGATGGGCAGGCCGATACCGTGGCGGGAGAGCAGCTGCATCGCCCGCAACTTGTCGCGGGAACGGCTGATGGCCACCGAGCTGTTGAGGGCCATGGTGTTCATCATCTCGAACTGGCGCAGCACGGCGGTACCGTAGGCGGTAATGCTGGCCCCGATCCGCGGGATCACGGCGTCATAGCTTCCCAGCTCCCCACCCTCGTAGTGAATGGAGGGGTTGTGGGAAGCGATATTCATATAGCAGCGCAGGGTGTCGAGCACCTCTACCTGATGACCGCGCGCCTGTGCCACCTCGACCAGACGGCGGGTGGAGTAGTTTTTCGGCTCACGGGATAAAATGGCGATCTTCATGACAATTCCGCTAGAAGGCTATGCCTGGGCAGGATGGGGCGGGAGAGTATAAGGTGCCACAGCGCCAAGACAACGCCAATTGTTTATCCTGACAACAAGACAAACCACACCAAACAGCACTCTAACCTGTCACTGTGACCAACAGGTTAAACGGCGGCTCTGCGCAGGTTGTTCAACCCGTGCAAGGATGCCGCCGTTTCTCGTTAAAGATCAACCGATGTCACGCGGAAATCAGTTCAGGTTTGGCCCCAACCAGCGCTCGGCCTCTGCCAGCGTCATCCCCTTGCGAACAGCGTAATCTTCCACCTGATCGTGCTGGATCTGCGCCACTGCGAAGTATTTGCTCTCGGGATGGGAGAAGTACCAGCCGGACACGGCAGCCCCCGGCCACATGGCGTAGGATTCGGTGAGCTGCATGCCAATGGCCTGCTCGACATCCAGCAACTCCCAGATGCTCCCCTTCTCGGTGTGCTCCGGGCAGGCCGGATAACCGGGGGCCGGGCGGATACCCTGATAGTTCTCGCGGATCAACTCCTCGTTGCTGAGGGCCTCGTCGGGAGCATAACCCCAATGTACCTTGCGCACCTGCTCGTGCAGATACTCGGCAAATGCCTCGGCGAGACGGTCGCACACCGCCTGAATGAGGATGGCGTTGTAGTCGTCGTGCTGCGCCTTGTAGGCCTTGGCGATGGCCTCCTCACCGATACCGCCGGTCACCGCGAAGGCACCGATCCAGTCGGGCTTGCCACTCTCTTTCGGCGCCACATAGTCCGCCAGACAGTAGTTGGGGAAGCCCTGCTTCTCGCTCTGCTGGCGCAGGTGATGCAGCACCTTGATAACCTCGGTGCGCGACTCGTCACTGTAAACTTCGATGCTGTCCCCCACCCCGTTGGCCGGGAACAGGCCGATGATGCCGGCGCAGCGCACGCTCTGATCCTTTTCCAGCTGATCCAGCATGGCGTTGGCGTCGGCAAACAGCTTGGTCGCCTCCTCGCCGATGATCTCGTCCTCAAGGATGCGTGGATACTTGCCCGCCAGCTCCCAGCTGAGGAAGAACGGCGTCCAGTCGATGTAGGGGCGCAGCACCGAAATGGCCACATCTTCGAACTTCTGCACCCCGAGCTCGCGGGGCTTCGGCGGCTGGTAGCCAACCCAGTCCAGCTGGTGCCGGTTGGCGCGGGCGTGGGCCAGACTGACCGGGCGGGAGCGCGGCTGCTTGCGGGCATGCTGATCCCGGGCAATCTCGTACTCCTTGTCGATGCGGGCGACAAACGCCTCCTTGAGATCCGGGCTGAGCAGGCTCTGCGCCACCCCCACCGCACGGGAGGCGTTGGAGACATAGACCACAGGCTCCGAGTAATTCTGCTCGATCTTCACCGCAGTGTGGGCCTTGGAGGTGGTGGCACCGCCGATCAGCAGCGGCAGCTTGAAGCCCTGACGCTCCATCTCCTTGGCCACGTGCACCATCTCGTCCAGCGACGGGGTGATGAGACCCGACAACCCGATGATATCAGCGCCGACCTCCCGCGCAGTCTTGAGAATGGTCTCGCAGGAGACCATGACCCCGAGGTCGACAATCTCGAAGTTGTTGCACTGCAGCACCACCCCGACGATGTTCTTGCCGATGTCGTGCACATCACCCTTGACGGTGGCCAGCACGATTTTGCCATTGCTGGAGCCGCCCGATTTTTCCGCCTCGATATAGGGCTGCAGATAGGCCACCGCCCGCTTCATCACCCGCGCCGATTTCACCACCTGGGGCAGGAACATCTTGCCCGCGCCGAACAGGTCGCCGACCACGTTCATACCATCCATCAGCGGCCCTTCGATGACGTGCAGCGGCTTCTCCGCGCCAGCGCGTGCCTCTTCGGTATCCTCTTCGATAAAGTCGGTGATCCCCTTGACCAGTGCGTGCTCCAGCCGCTTGCCCACCGGCCAGCTGCGCCACTCCTGATCCCGCGGATCCTCAGCCTGGGCACCGGCACCGCGATACTTCTCGGCGATGGCCAGCAGCTCCTCGGTGGCGTTGTCATTGAGGTTGAGCACCACCGCCTCGACCTTCTCTTTCAGCTCCGCCGGAATGTCTTCATAGATGGCGAGCTGACCGGCGTTGACGATCCCCATGTCCATGCCGTTCTTGATAGCGTGGTAGAGGAAGACGGCGTGAATGGCTTCGCGCACCGGCTCGTTGCCGCGAAACGAAAACGAGACGTTGGAGACGCCGCCGGAGATCATGGCGTGGGGCAGGTGTGTCTTGATGTCCTTCACCGCCTCGATGAAGTCCACCGCGTAGTTGTTGTGCTCATCGATGCCGGTCGCTACCGCGAAGATATTGGGGTCGAAGATGATGTCTTCCGGCGGGAAACCGACCTGATCCACCAGGATCCGGTAGGCACGCTGGCAGATCTCGAACTTGCGGGCGCGGGTGTCGGCCTGACCCGCTTCATCGAACGCCATCACGATAACGGCGGCGCCGTAACGGCGCAGCAATCTGGCCTGCTGGATAAACTTCTCCTCCCCCTCTTTCATGGAGATGGAATTGACCACCGGCTTGCCCTGCACGCACTTGAGGCCCGCTTCCAGCACCTCCCACTTGGAGGAGTCGATCATCACAGGCACCCGGGCGATGTCCGGCTCACCGGCGATGAGATTGAGGAAGCGCACCATGGCCGCTTCGGCGTCCAGCATCCCCTCGTCCATGTTGATATCGATGATCTGGGCGCCGTTCTCCACCTGCTGCTTGGCAACGTCGAGCGCCTCGTCGTAGAGCCCCTCCTTGATCAGCCGCTTGAACTTGGCCGAACCGGTAACGTTGGTGCGCTCCCCCACGTTCACGAACATGGATTCAGGGGTAATGATCAGCGGCTCAAGACCCGACAGGCGGCAGGCAACCGGCAGCTCGGGCAGCACGCGCGGCTTGATGCCCGCCACGGCGTCGGCCATGGCGCGAATATGGGTCGGGGTGGTGCCGCAGCAGCCACCGACCAGGTTGAGGAAGCCGCTTTGGGCCCACTCGCGGATATGCTCTGCCATCTCACCCGCATCGAGGTCGTACTCGCCGAACGCATTGGGCAGACCGGCGTTGGGGTGGGCGCTGACGCAGGATTCGCTGATGCGAGACAGCTCCTCCACATACTGGCGAAGCTCATCGGGCCCAAGCGCACAGTTGAGGCCGAACGAAACGGGTTTGACGTGGCGCAGCGAGTGGTAGAAGGCTTCGGTGGTCTGGCCGGAGAGGGTACGACCGGAGGCGTCGGTAATGGTACCGGAGATCATCACCGGCAGGCTGTAGCCCAGCGCCTCGAACACCCCTTCCACCGCGAAGGCGGCGGCCTTGGCGTTGAGGGTATCGAAGATGGTTTCGATCAGGATGATGTCAGCGCCGCCCTCAATCAGGGCGTGGGTCGATTCGGTGTAGGCGGCCACCAGCTGGTCATAGGTGACGTTACGCTTGCCGGGATCGTTCACATCCGGCGAGATGGAGGCGGTACGGTTGGTGGGGCCCAACACCCCTGCTACGAAGCGCGGCTTGGCGGGATCTTTTGCCGTCCACTCGTCGGCCACAGCGCGGGCCAGACGGGCGGCTTCCCGGTTGATCTCGGCCGAGAATTCTTCCATCTCGTAATCGGCCATGGCGATGCGAGTGGCGTTGAAGGTGTTGGTCTCGAGAATGTCGGCCCCGGCAGCGCAATACTGCTCGTGGATCTCGCGGATCACCGCCGGACGAGTCAGCACCAGCAGATCGTTGTTGCCCTTGATGTCGGTATGCCAGTCGGCAAACCGCTCACCCCGATAATCCGCCTCCCCCAGCTTGTAGCCCTGGATCATGGTGCCCATGGCCCCGTCGATGATCAGGATCCGCTCCCTGAGGCAGGCTTCCAGCTTCTTTGTTACGTCCGACTGCTTGCTCGGCTCTCTGCTCGACATTACGTTCGACACCGCGTGTTCCTCTTACATCCATGCAACTGCGTAAACAGCATCCTAACAGCAAACAAATAAAATGGAAATCTAGCCGTCTATCAGTCCAAATGCGCCACCATATACTCATTTATGGGTAATGAGTAACATAGGGCCCGAGAGTAACCTATGCCCGTCCTGCATAGGGATACGTGCTTGCTGTCTACCAACGAGAAAAAAATAACTATGAGCGTCTACTACACACTCTGTTTTCTGGCAGCGTTGGCGATTTTTATCGCCTTTGCCAACCAGTATGTTGTGAAGATCCAGACCACCATCGCCATTACTGCGGGCTCCATGCTGATCTCCGCACTGCTGGTGCTGTTTGGCAAACTGGGCTGGTTCAACCTGGAACCTCTTGCCGTCAAGACCATGGAGAGCATCGACTTCCAGAACTTCCTGCTGAAGGGGATTCTGGGCTTCCTGCTGTTCGCCGGTGGCCTTGGCATCAACCTCAAGGCGCTGCGTAGCCAGAAGTGGGAGATCACCATTCTGGCCATCATTGCCACCCTGCTCTCCACCTTCCTCATCGGATACGGCTTCTGGTTTATCGCCAAGCTGCTGGGCTGGGAGTTGCCGCTGGTCTACTGCATGCTGTTCGGCGCGCTGATCTCCCCCACTGACCCGATTGCCGTACTGGCCATCGTCAAGAAGATGAAAGCGCCACCCCAGATCGCCATCCAGATCGAAGGGGAATCCCTGTTCAACGACGGTGTTGGCCTCGTCATCTTCGCTACCGTGTTTGCCGTCGCCTTTGGCGGTGTCGAGCCCACCTTCGGTAGCGTGGCCGGTCTGTTCCTGCACGAAGCCCTCGGCGGCATCCTGTTCGGTGCCGTGCTGGGCCTCATCGCCCACGTGATGATCAGCGCCACCGATGACGGTTCATTGGAGCTGCTGCTGACCCTCTGCATCCCGACCGCCGGCTTCGCCTTTGCCAACATGATCGGCGTCTCCGGCGCACTGGCCATGGTGGTCACCGGCATCATGATCGGCAACTGGACCCGTCACTCCGGCTTCTCCGAGCAGAGCAGCCATCACCTGGATCACTTCTGGGAGTTGATGGACCAGTTCCTCAACGCCCTGCTGTTCCTGCTGATCGGTCTGGCACTGGTACTACTGGATCTCGCCTGGCGTGACTGGATCCTGCTGGTCATTGCGGTGCCGCTCTGCCTGGGTGCCCGCTTTATCAGCGTGTCGCTGCCCTATGTGGCTTTCCGCCGATTCCGCAATTACAACACCTTCTCGGTGCGGATCCTCACTTGGGGTGGCCTGCGCGGTGGTCTGGCGATGGCGATGGCACTGGCACTCCCCTCCGGCGTCATGATGATCCCGGAACATGGCGTCGATCTGCGGGAGGTCATCCTGGTGATGACCTACTCGGTGGTGATGTTCTCCATCGTGGTGCAAGGCATGACCATCACCCCGATGATCACGGCTGCCAAGAAGGCCTGTGGCGACTACTGAGTCGGCCCACTGTGCTGATTGCAGAATGAGAGAGGGCTCCCGTCGGGAGCCCTCTTTTTATGGCGGATAGCTGTGGATATTTGCTGCTGATAGCACCTTGATTACACAGAGGAAAAGCGTACTGGCTTCAACATCGGCAAATTATTGTTTGCTTTTTATTCATTTCGAGGAGAGAATGCGCGTCGGCTAGTTAATCAGCCCTGTTTATGTTTACCCTGCAATGCTTCACCTCACGATGAATCCTGCCAGTACCCGCATAACCTTCTTCTGATTTACTCGCCTTGAGAACCGTCAGGCTGTCTGCCTGCGTTGCCCGGCTCTCACGGTGCAGACCCGATCTGCCCACCCAATTTGATTTATGCATCAGCATATTCCTTGAAAGTGCAGACACCCCTTAACCGGGCTGGGTATTCCTGCGCGCTTGTCGTTCACCCAATCGACCGCGCCCATTGACCTGACATTTGCCAATACAAGGAGCAACCACCTAATTTATATAGAGAAATACCATGATGAAAGCAGTACAAACACACAAGCCCCTGCGTCGCAGCAAGCCCATCAACCTGCCTGTGCAAGAGCACGACAATGATGCGTTTCTGATCCAGTTCAGCACCCGCTTCAGCGGCGGTTTCGCCATCTCCTGTGATGGTATCGCTGGCGAGTTCTCCATCGAAGACCTCAACTGATCCTGCCTGCCCTCCGGCAGCGCCCGATGCAGACAGGCCGCAACTCACGGCGGCCTCTTTGCTTCTCTCTCACTCCTTTAGCCAGACCCGGCCTCTTGCTTGTCACTCAGCCTGACAGCCACCTCGCCATTCGCTTTCCAGCTCTCTGACCTTGATCACTGCTCCAGCAGCAGGCACTCATCGGCATCTTCGCTCAATTTGACCAGCCGACTACGCACCAGCCCCAGCTTGGCCAACAGGCCGATGGAACGCTCGTTGCCCGGCGTAACGATGGCAATCACCTGCCCGATCCCCAGCCGACTTTTGCCATCGGCCAGAGCAGCCTGCGCCGCTTCGATGGCATAACCCTGACCGCGATACTGCGGCAGGAAGGCGTAACCGATATCGACCTGCTCCAGGGTATCGCGCTTGATCAGACCGCAGATACCGAGGCTGGCGCCATCTTCCCTGCGCTCGACCAGATAGAGGCCGTGACCATGACGGGCATAGCTCACCGCCGGTCCCTGCTGGATATACTCCTGCGCCTGTTCCAGGGTACGAATGCCCCGATCACCGATGTAGCGATAGAAGTCACCGTCATTGAGCAGCTCAAGAATAAAGGGGGCATCGGCGATGGTCAGTTCACGCAGAACGAGACGGGGGGAGGTAATCATGGCAAGGGCTCTCTCAAAACAGGCGAAGTCAGCAGAGTGCCCCCTCGACAACCGACTGACAAGCAATAGCGGGCTCACGGCCATGAAAAGGGGGCCAACCTCGGCCCCTTTTTACGATGTCACACAGCGGTAGCAGAGTGGTCAGGCAGCCAGCAACCCGGCATAGCCATTACCCTGCTCGCGCAGCGCAGTGAACTGGGCGGCACAATCGGCCCAGCTCAACCCCAGCGCATCTGCCACCTTGTGGGGCCACTCGGGTGGCGCCTCTTCCCCCACATCGGATTGCGCAGCCAGCACGATCGCCAGATGGATCAACCCGGCCTCGGGAGAGAACTCCTTGGCCAGCATGGGGTTGTAGTGATACTCCACCGCATTGCTGATGGTCTCGGGGAACTTCCAGTAACGTGCCATGGCCGCCCCGACCTGGGCATAGTTGAAGCCAACCACCAGTTCTTCCGCCTTGGCCCGCCCCTTGTGCAGCTCCAGATCGTGGATGTGATGGACGGTGTTTTCCGGCAGGCCCACATGCATCACCAGTCGGCCAAGATCGTAGAGCAGGGCGCAGGTAAAAACCTCATCTCCCTTCATCCCCTTCTTCACCGCCAGACGACGGGCCAGCTCCGCCACGTTGAACACGCTGCCCCAGAAGTGTTTGAGGTCAATGCCGGGCACCGCAGTGACCGATTCGGTGAGCCCGCAGGCCAGCACCATGTTGCGCACCATCGCCAACCCCAGCCGCACCGAGGCTTCATTGACGGTGCCGATCTGGCGACTACTACCGAATTTGGCCGAGTTGGCCAGCCGCAGCAACTTGGCGGAGATGACAGGGTCCTTGTTGATCAACTTGCTGATCTTGAGCAGATCCGGATCCTTTTCATTGAAGGTCTGGATCAAATCGCGCATCACTTCCGGGATCTGGGGCAGTAGCTTGGGCTCGGCCAGCAGGGAATCTATCGTGGGCATAGGCGTGTCCATCCATGTTATCTGTGTTCCAACCTGTTTGCCTTGGCAAACTCTTCCTAATTATGGGTAACAAATGGTCTCCCCATCGGATTGTTTATTCGCTGGCTGTTCAAGGTGTTAGCCCCATTCAGGCTATACTGGCCGCCACATTCACTGTTACGGATATCCCATGAACGACACTCAGGAGTTTTTTGACGAAGAGACGCTGCTGGAGATGGTGGAAAACCAGCTCAACGATGGCCACCCGCCCCATGTGAAGGCGACCCTGATGCGACTGGTGATGAAGGGCACCCCGCGGGAAGAGGCGCTACAGTATATCGCCTGCGCCCTCGGGGCCGAGCTGATGGCGATGGAAGCTGATCAGGGCCCTTTCAATCTGACCCGTTACGGCGAGTTCCTCGACAGTCTGCCCGAGATGCCGTGGGCTGACTGATAGCCGGTGCTGGCCAAGGCCCACGCCTTTGCATGATTCCTTAAAAACAGAAGGGCGGGTGCCAATGGCCCCGCCCTTGTTGCATGGATCCTCTCCGGATCAGAACTGGGAGTTGATGATCACCTCTTCCCCCAGCGCCCCTGCCAACGGCAGTGGCCGATAACTGGAGTTGGCGGCCCGCAGCAGACGAATGCCGCGAATGCCGACCTCCTGCGCCGCCTTGATATCCCCGTCGGCGTCGCCGTAGAAGAGCTTCATCTGCTTATCCTTGAGCCACTGCACCTTGGTGTTCTGGCCCGGCTGATCGCCGGCGAAGATCACCGGATTGAGCTGGTCAGCCGGAATACTCATGGTCTGCTGCAGAGTCTGGCTCACGGTTTCGGTCTTGGTGGCCGAGCGACCGGTGACGAAATAGATGTGGTCACCGCGCTTGAGATGCATGGCGATGAGCGCCTTGCCCACCTCTTTCGGCATGCTGAACGCATCCCAACCATTGTTCATCTTCTCCCAGAAGGCGGGGTTCTTCAGATAGCTCTCGTCGTTGGGCGAGAACTCCTGCTTGCCGCGATAAAAACCCGGGCTGGAGAAGAGCAGGGTATCGTCGATATCAAACCCGACAGCCATTGGCGGCAATCCATCAAGACTCTTGGCAATCTGCTCCACCGATACCCAGTGGATCGGCGCCTGCTGGGCCAAAGTGACGGTGGTGACACCGGCAGGGATAGGCTGAACGGTGGCGGCTTGACCTGCTACGGCAGGCAGAGAGAGGGCGGCAGCCAGCAAGGAGGCAAGCAGCGCCGGACGAGAGACGTGTTTCATAAGGCAGGTTGTCATCTTGAATCAAAAGAGGGGGCCAATAGTGCCCCCATCCCGCCTCTCAAATCTGTGAATACTCCTGCAAAAGGGAGCGTTTGACGCCCGATAATTAATCTTCGACTGGCAGCAGATCGGTAAAAACAAAGCCGTCACGCAGCACTGTCTCGCCGACTCGAATGTCGAGCGGGCGGGAGAACATGGGGCCATCATAGGCCAGGGTATGAAACTCGCCGTTCTCGCCGCACGGATCGACGCCCTCTGGCAGCGCCGCCAGCAGTGCCTCGTCAAAATCGTGACCACCCAGGCTGGCATCCAGCTTGTTCGGGTCGAGAGCACTGATCCGCGCCTTCAACCCAGCGGCCACCATCTGCGGCGCCAGGTCACGGGTATTGCTGCCCCACAACGGGAACAGTGGTTCGATGCCGGTGCCTGCCAGCTGCTTTTCACGGTAGGCGCGCACATCCTCGAGGAACAAGTCGCCAAAGGCCATATAGCGGATCCCTTGTGCCACCACATCGGCGATAAAGCCAGTCATGATGCGGGCGTAATCCTCGTTGCTGCAGGGCCAGGGCAGATCGATGGTGATGAGAGGCAGCCCGACGCAGGCGGCCTGCTCGGTCAACAGCTGCTTGCGCACCCCGTGCATCGCCACCCGCTCGAATGCCTGATTGAGGGTGGTAAACAGCCCCACCACTTCAATGGCGGGATCTTGCCGCAACTGATGCAGAGCCCATGCGCAATCCTTGCCACTGCTCCAGGAGAGCAGTACCCGTTTCTTTTCCATCATTCCTCCGCCAGCGGGGCATTCGGATTGCCCCAAAAAGATGCAAGACAGTGTTGCGAATTGCGCGATTTACACACAAGAGGCAGGCAGCATACTCTCGATCACCTGTATATGCCCCTTGCCCGGGGTGACAATAACTAAAAAAACCGATGGGAAACATACGGATATGACCACGACCACACAACAGCACGATCACTCCCGCCCCCTCAATCGACAGGATTACAAAACCCTGAGTCTGGCTGCCCTCGGCGGTGCGCTGGAGTTTTACGACTTCATCATCTTCGTCTTCTTCGCCGTGGTCATCGGCGAGCTGTTCTTCCCGGCCGACATTCCCGAGTGGCTGCGCCAGTTCCAGACCTTCGGCATCTTCGCCGCCGGTTATCTGGCCCGCCCGCTTGGCGGCATCATCATGGCCCACTTTGGCGATCTCATCGGTCGCAAGCGGATGTTCACCCTCAGCATCATCATGATGGCGCTGCCGACCCTGTTGATCGGTCTGCTGCCCACCTATGCGGTGCTCGGCATCGGCGCCCCCATCGCACTGCTGGGACTGCGGATCCTGCAAGGCGCCGCCATCGGCGGTGAAGTGCCCGGCGCCTGGGTGTTCGTCGCCGAGCACGTACCCACCCGTCGGGTCGGAGTTGCCTGTGGCACGCTCACCGCAGGATTGACGGCCGGTATCCTGCTCGGCTCCCTCATTGCCACTGCGGTCAACAAGAGCCTGACGCCGGCCGAAGTGAGCGAGTGGGGCTGGCGGGTGCCCTTCCTGCTGGGCGGCATCTTCGGCATCGTTGCCATGTACCTGCGTCGCTGGTTGCACGAGACCCCGGTCTTCGCCGAGATGAAAGCCAACAAGACCCTGGCTGACGAGCTGCCCCTCAAGGCGGTGCTGCGCAACCACAAGAGCAGCGTCGTAGTCTCCATGCTGCTCACCTGGCTGCTCTCCGCCGGGATCGTGGTGGTGATCCTGATGACCCCCACCTATCTGCAGAAGGTTTATGGCATCAGCCCGGCGGACGCCCTGACCGCCAACTCGCTGGCGATCGTCGCCCTGACCCTCGGCTGTATCGTCTATGGTCGACTGATCGACCTGCTGGGCAGCGGTCTTACCTTCATGTTCGGCTCCCTGCTGCTGGCTGGCTCCAGCTACGCCTTCTATCACGGTCTGACGGCCGGTACGAGCCAGCTGGTGCCGCTCTACATGCTGGCGGGCTTTGCGGTCGGGATTGTCGGTGCCGTGCCTTACGTGATGGTCAACGCCTTCCCGCCGGTGGTGCGCTTCTCCGGTCTGTCGTTCTCCTACAACGTGGCCTACGCCATCTTCGGTGGCCTCACCCCGATGGCGGTGACCCTCTGGATGAAGAGCGACATGCTTGCCCCCTCCCACTATGTGGTGAGTCTGTCGGTGCTGGGTTTTGCCATCGGCCTCTGGCTCTGGTTCCAGCAACGGGCCATCCGACAACAGCAAGCGCCGCAAGCGGCCTGACCCGAACAACAAGCCCCGGTAACTGCCGGGGCTTTTTTGTACTGCTTATGTTCAGTTTCGCCAGCATAAGATAGCCTCCCTCTTGAGTCAGGTGACCACCTGGATCAAGGTATTCCCATTCATCCTTGCTACCCGAGGCTCAACATGTTCTTTCAGGTCGTATTTCTCGCCTTGCTGGCGCTGCTGCCCATGGTCAATCCCCCCACCACAGCCACCCTGTTGCTGGGGCTGAGCAAGGGGATGTCGCGCGAACACGTGCGCCGTCAGGTCAATATGGCGGCCATCTATCTGTTCTGCACCCTCTGCATCACCTTCTTTATCGGATCTTCGATTCTGGATCTGTTCGGGATCTCCATCCCGGGTTTGCGCCTGGCCGGGGGGCTCATCATCGGCTTTATCGGCTTTCGCATGCTGTTCCCCGCCCCCAGCCAGCAGAGCGGGGTCGATATCAACCAGAGCATCGCCTTTGTACCACTCACCATGCCCAGCATGTGCGGGCCGGGCACCATGGCGCTGGTAATAAGCGGGGCAGCCCAGATTGCCGAGCTGCCTGACGAGTACAACCGCCTCACTATCTATGGCGCCATGGTCACTGCATTTGCCCTGATGAGCCTGATCAGCTGGGGAGTATTGAAGCTGGCGGATCCGGTCTGCAAGATCCTTGGCGCCACCGGCATCGATGCCATGACCCGCATCATGGGCTTCCTGCTGGTCTGCATGGGTATGCAGTTTTGCATCAACGGCATCAAGGAAGTGGCACAGGATCCGGTCTTCCACGGCGGCCAGGCCATGCAAACCGCACCGGCGCTACCGCAGGCTTCCGGCACGTTTGATCAGTTGCCGCAAAAGCCCGCCAGCTCTGATTGAAAACGGTATCAAAAAGTCCCTGACGATCTGCACTGATCTTGTTCCTGATCATGTTACTGACACAAAAATGGGTTAGTTTGTTTTTTATACAGACTTTATTCAGACGGACGCTGATAGGTTTGTTGATGAATACCCACTCAACTTCAGGAGAGTATGCAGATGGACAAGATGCTGACCGAAATAGGGAGCCATAGCCTGTTTCACGAGTACCTGAACGTGGTTGGGATTGCGAGCCCATCCCTCGCCAAGATTGAGCAACACTGGGAATATAAAAAGCGGGAGCAGCTGGTCGCCAAAATCCAGATCGATAAGCAGGGCAATGCCCGTTACTTCATCGATGCTCGCGCCATATCCATCAACTGATACCGAATAACCAGCCAGCCCCGGTCCACTGACCGGGGCTTTTTGTAATCTGAGCTCCCATACTCCCCGACCCGCTGCATCGCTGTTGTTGCACGAAAAGTCTGTCTGTTTTTTGTACAGCACTCATTCAGCTCGACATGGCTATCTTGTATCTGCCCCCCCTTGTTCCAGAAGAGTGCCCATATGACCAAGATGCTGACCGAAATCGGCAGTCATAGCCTGTTTCACGAATACCTGAATGTGCTCGGCATAGCCAATCCAGCCCTTGCCAACATAGAACAACTGTGGGAACACCGGCAGCAAGAGAGGCTGCTCGCCAAAATCCAGATCGACAAACAGGGCAAGGCCCGTTACTTCATCGACGCCCGCGCCATCTCGGTCAATTAACACCGATGATTCTGCAAGCCCCGGCCTACTGACCGGGGCTTTTTGTTGCATGCCCATCAAGCAGGCTAGCCAATCCCCCTGTCATCTTCGCTCTTGTACCTGTACGCCTCTTTAGGAATTTTAATTACAAAAAAACAAAAATTAATGGAATAATTAATTATGCGATAGCGATCTCATAATAAAAATCAAAAATCGAGCATGATAGCCAGCATCAAGAAAGATGATGTACGCCGGGGATGGCGACGACCTGAAGTAGAGGAAGCGATGACCATTGACCTATCAAGCATGATTACTGAAACCCGCAATCCAGCCAGCATCGAGATCGATCAGCTCCCGACGCTGGATATGCTGCGGATCATCAATCAAGAAGATCAACACGTAGCAGTGGCTGTAGGCCAACTGCTGCCCGAGATCGCCAAGGCGGTCGATGCTATTGCTGCGGCATTTGGCAAAGGCGGCCGCTTGATCTACATCGGGGCAGGCACCTCCGGGCGCCTCGGCATTCTGGACGCCAGCGAATGCCCACCCACCTACGGTGTCTCTGCCGAACGGGTCATCGGCCTGATTGCCGGGGGCCACAAGGCCATACTGCAGGCGGTGGAGAATGCCGAAGACGATGCAGAACTCGGTGCCAACGATCTTAAAAACATCCACTTCAGTGCCCACGACGTGCTGGTGGGTATCGCAGCCAGCGGGCGAACCCCCTATGTGCTGGGCGCCATGCAGTATGCCAGGAGCCTGGGTGCCACAGTGTGCAGCATCAGCTGCAACCCGGGCAGCCCGCTCGCCAAAGCGGCCGACATAAGCATGGTCGCCGTGGTCGGACCCGAGATAGTGACCGGCTCCTCCCGCATGAAAGCGGGCACAGCCCAGAAGCTGATCCTCAATATGCTCTCGACCGGTGCCATGATCCGCACCGGCAAGGTCTACGGCAATCTGATGGTGGATGTGGAGGCGACCAACGCCAAACTGGTGGAACGCCAGAAGCGCATCGTCATGGAAGCAACCGAATGTGACCGTGGCACGGCCGAGCAGGCTCTTGCCGCCGCAGATAGCCACTGCAAGACCGCCATCGTAATGATCCTGGCCAATATCTCCGCCAGCGAAGCACGAGAGCGGCTGAAAAGCAGCGGCGGCTTTATCAGCAAATGCACAGATTAATCGGCCGACCGCACATTGGCCGCGCCAGCAATGGCGACAGGATAACAACATAAGCGGGGGCATCCGCCCCCTCACATCAGACTGACCGGGTTCTTTATGGCAAAAATAACTGATTCCATGATTGGCCAGATCATCCAGGCCATCGGCGGCCGGGATAACATCACCAACTGTGGCCACTGCATGACCCGCTTGCGGCTGAGCCTGGCGGACAGCCTGCATGCCGATCGCGATACTATCAAACGGATCGCCGGGGTGATGGGGGTGATTGAAAGCGACAACCAGTTCCAGATCGTGCTTGGTCCGGGCAAAGCCCAGACCGCCTGCGAAATGATGAACGGTATGCTGAGTACGGACGCTGGCATCCTCACCGCCCCCCGCCCGCAACCTGCGGATCTTGGCAACATCGCCGCCGCCAACAAGCAGGCGCTGAAGCAGAAGCAGAGCAGTGCGGCGCACCGCTTCCTGGCCAAGTTTGCCACCATTTTCACTCCGCTGATCCCCGGTTTTATCGCTGCGGGTCTGCTGCTCGGCTGTGCCACCCTGATCGAACAGACCCTGTTGCTGGAAGGACAGCAGACAGGGGGCATGCTGGCCGAATTCGTCGGCTACATGAAGCTCTTCAGCAAGGGACTGTTCAGCTTCCTCAGCATCCTGATCGGCTACAACGCCCAGAAGGCGTTTGGTGGCTCCGGCGTCAACGGTGCCATCATCGCCTCTCTGTTTGTCATGGGTTATGACCCTCAGGCCAGCAGCGGCATCTACTCCGGTATCACCGACTTCTTCGGCCATCAGATCGATCCCCGCGGCAACATCATCGGCGTGCTGATCGCCTGCATCATAGGCGCCTCGGTTGAGCGCCAGGTTCGCCGCTACATGCCGGACAGTCTGGATATGATCCTCACTTCCTGCATCACCCTGCTGATCATGGGAGCCGTCACCTTTATCCTGATCATGCCCCTCGGCGTGCAGCTCTATAACGGCATGTCCTGGCTCTTCATCAACCTCAATGGCAACCCGTTCGGTACCGCTATTCTGGCTGGCCTGTTCCTCATCTCGGTGATGTTTGGCATCCACCAAGGGTTCGTTCCCGTCTACTTTGCGCTGATGGATGCCCAGGGCTTCAACTCCCTGTTTCCTATCCTGGCGCTGGCCGGTGCCGGACAGGTAGGGGCTGCGCTGGCGCTCTACAGTCGGGCAGGCAAGGATTCCCTACTGCGCACTCAGGTGAAGGGCACCATCATTCCGGGCATTCTGGGGGTCGGTGAGCCGCTCATCTACGGCGTCACCCTGCCGCGGGTCAAACCCTTTATCACGGCCTGCTGCGGTGGTTCGCTGGGGGGCTTCGTGGTTGGCCTGATCTCCTGGCTGGGTCTGCCGGTCGGCCTCAACACCGTCTTTGGCCCCTCCGGTATCGTCGCCCTGCCGCTGATGACCTCCGCCCAGGGGATCTTCCCCGGCATGATGGTCTATGCGGTCGGCCTCGCCGTCGCCTACCTCGGCGGCTATCTCTTCACCCTGATGTTCGGCTGCAAGAACGTCGATCTGAGTTAATCCCTCCTCCGGATTTCTAGCCAAGGTCTGGCCCCGAGCAATCGGGGTCATGGCCGAACTCATCCCGGCTCTGGCACAGAGCCCGTACAGGAACGATAAAAAATGAAAAAATCCATGCTTGCTCTGGTTCTTCCCGCACTGCTCGGCACAGGTTCCGCTCATGCGGCCGTCATCTATCAGGCTGACGATGGCTCCAACGTCGACCTCTACGGCCGTCTTGGCTTCAATATTTCCGACAAGAAGAGCGGCAATGATCAGGGTGACTTCGATGGCCGTATCGGCTTTACCGCCCGTCAGACCGTCAATGACGATGTCGCAGTAATCGGCATGGCGCAATATCAGGTCAATGCAGCCGAATACGCCAACAACGTGCAGAAGAACAGCAGCGATCTCACCGCCCGTTACGTCTGGGCAGGGATTGATGGTGGTCAGTGGGGCAAGGTGACCGGCGGGCGCGTCTCTTCCGGCCTCATCATGTTCACCGATATCGGCGATGTGTTTGCCGCCTCCGACGTCTCCATGGCCCGTCAGGCCAACAAGGTGGACTCCACCGCCGTGCAGGTGTTCCGTCAGGATGGCACCCTGCAGTACCAGAACACCCTCGGCAATCTGGATCTCTCGCTCGCCTACATCCTCGGCAACAGCACTTCGGATCTCGATTACGGCTACAACGGTGCCCTGCGCTACACCTTCGATCTGGGCAGTGCCGGCAAACTGGCTCCGGTCGTGGCGTATCAGCAGACCAAAGCCGCCCAGAGCAGTGGCAGCAAGGTCGATCCCAATGCCGATGAGTATCGCTTCGCCGGGATTGGTACCCGCTACTATCTCGGCCCTCTGATGTTGGGTGCCCTCTATAGCAAGGATCAGGTGACCTATCGCGACGGCCGTGCCGACAGTGAAGACAAGGTGTGGGAACTGACCGCTGTGTATGACATCAACCAGAAGTGGGGGGCCCGCGCAGGCTATCGTCACCTCGTCAACGAGGGTGGCGACCAGATGGCACTGCGCGATACTACGCTGGAGCTGCAATACAAGCTCACCCCGCGATCTTCCCTCTACAGCGCCTATGTGATCCGCAATGGTGAAGATGGTCTGGCTGGTAGCACCATCACCAGCTTTGGTGGCAGCAGCAACAGCGAGAGCTTCTACCACCTCGGCCTGCGCTACGAATTCTGATCTGGTTGCCGGCCTGCGGGCCGGCTCCTTTATGGAGTCTTATGATGGCACGATCCTCCCTGCTCTCTCCCCTACTATTATCCCTCCTGTTTGCCCTGCTGCTCAGCGTGCCGGCACAGGCGGCCCGGCTGGAGCTGGCCGATACCCTCACCCTGCTCGCCTCGCCACAGGGCAAACCCTCGGCCTTCACCCGGACCATTGAGCTCCCGGCGGGAGAGTCCCGACTGCTGGTGCGCTTTGACAGCCCAAGTGACCCTCGATCCACCAACGAGAGCCCGGGACGCGTGACCTCAGCTCCTCTGCTGGTCACCCTTACAGCACCAGCACAAGGGACGCTGCAACTGACCACCCCGGTGCTGACCAGCCCCTCGGCTATCCGCCAGTTTGCCGCCAGCCCGACCCTGCTGCTGAGTGACGACAAGGCCATATCACAGCCGCTGACACTACAAGCCCTGCCACGCAGCCAGGATGGTCTGGGCACCGATTACCAGGCCCTGCTGGCGAGCCATACACCAACAGCAAGTCCGCCCCCCATTTTCGCAACACAAGCCGCAACTACCATTCATACCGCTTCGGCACTTACGCCGGAGCAGGCGGATGCCACCCTGCGGGAACTCTATCTGGCGGCCGATGCCAAGCGGCGTAAAGCCTTTATCCGCTGGGCCCTTGACCTCTAGCAGACAACAAAAAACCACCTGTTCAGGTGGTTTTTTGTTGTACGGATGATGCAGAGGCAGAGCCGACCTCACTCCTTGTTGAGTCGGTCGATGGCATCCCGGGTACCGTCAATCAGTGCCCAGGCTCGCTCGTCTCTGCGCTGCACCAGGCCGAGGAACAGGATGTCGGTAATGGTGTTCTGGGCGGTACGTGAGGAGATGGAAGAGATACGCAACTCGTTCTCCTCCGCCACCGTATCCAGCACCATGTCGGCCATCTGGCGCAACTGGGTTTGCCGGAACGAAGTCACGGCAATCAGGGTGGCACCATTGCGCTTGGCCAGCTCGGCCGCCGCCAGCACATCACGGCTGGCGCCAGAATAGGAGATGACCAGTTGCACATCACCCGGCCCCAGGGTCTGGGCGATGGAGATCTGCACATGGCTATCCTGGGCAAACAGGGTAGTTACGCCGATCTTGAGCAACTTGTACCAGAGATCCTTGGCAGTCAGTGCCGAACCGCCAATCCCCACCAGCTGCACCCGCCCGGCGCCATCTATGGTATCGAGTACCTGCTTCAGCAGAGCACTGTCGAGGGCCTGAGTGGTCTCGACGATGGAGTTGATCTTCTCCTGCGCCAGCTTCTTGGCCATGGTCTCCAGATCATCGTCCCGCCCGATGCCATTGTAGAGATCACCGACATTGTCGGTCTTGATGGCATGCTTGCGCCCCAGATCCTCGCTAACCGCCAGCTTGAAGGCGGTGAAGCCCTTGAACCCGATCTTCTGGGTGAACTTCACTATGCTCGACTGGCTCACCTCCGCCTGCTGGGCCAGCTCCTGGGAGGAGAAGCGAGTCACCTGCTCCGGGCAGGAGAGGATGTAATCGGCAATCTTGAGCTCGCTAGGAGAGAGCTGGCTCCGGATATTGGATATTTTCGACAGGGTAAGCATGATTTCTCTCTGTTCTTGTGCTGCGTCGAGGCTTACTGGGTGCCACCCACGGTGAGTTGATCCAGTTTAAGGGTGGGCTGGCCGACACCGACCGGCACGCTCTGCCCCTCCTTGCCGCAGATGCCGACCCCGCGATCCAGCGCCAGGTCGCTCCCCACCATGGAGACCTGGCTCATCGCCTCGGGGCCGTTGCCGATCAGGGTCGCCCCCTTGATGGGGGCAGTGATCTTGCCATCCTCGATGAGGTAAGCCTCGGAGGCGGAGAAGACAAACTTGCCGGAGGTGATGTCCACCTGACCGCCACCGAAGTTGGGGGCATAGATGCCCTTCTTCACCGAGGCGATGATCTCGGCCGGATCGTACTGACCCGCCAACATGTAGGTGTTGGTCATGCGCGGCATCGGCATGGCAGCGTAGGATTCGCGGCGCCCGTTGCCGGTGAGTGGCACACCCATCAGGCGGGCGTTCTGCTTGTCTTGCAGATAGCCCTTGAGGATACCGTTCTCGATCAGCACGTTGTAGCCACCCGGCGTCCCCTCGTCATCTATGCTGACGGAGCCACGCCGACCCGGCAGGGTGCCGTCATCGACGATGGTGCAGTGCTTGGAGGCCACCTGCTCGCCGATGCGACCGGCAAATGCGGAAGAGCCCTTGCGGTTGAAATCGCCCTCCAGACCGTGACCCACCGCCTCATGCAGCAGCACACCAGGCCAGCCGGCACCCAGCACCACCGGCATGGTGCCGGCTGGCGCGTCGATGGCTTCCAGATTGACCAGCGCCTGACGCACCGCTTCACGCACATAGCCAAAAGCGCGGCTCTCCAGCCCGTCCAGTTCGAGGAACCAGTCGTAACCAAAGCGGCCACCGCCACCGGCACTGCCACGCTCGCGGCGATCCCCCTTCTCGGCGATCACGGTCACCGACAGCCGCACCAGCGGACGCACATCAGCGGCCAGGGTGCCGTCGGTGGCGGCCACCAGCACCTCTTCGTAGACGCCGCTGATGGAGGCCATCACCTGATTGATGGCGGGATCCAGACTTCTGGCGAACTTGTCCATCTGCTCCAGTAGGGCGATCTTCTGCTGCTTGTCGAGGGTATGCAGCGGATCCATGGCCGGATAGAGCAGGTTCGCTTCGGTGCGAGTCCACGCCTTCACCTTGCCGTGAGCACCTGCTGCGGCGATGCCGCGAGCGGCAGTCACCGACTGTTGCAGCGCCAGCAGGCTCAGCTCGTCCGAGTAGGCGAAACCGGTCTTCTCGCCGCTGACGGCGCGCACCCCGACCCCCTGATCGATGTTGTAGCTGCCATCCTTGACGATGCCATCTTCCAGCATCCAGGACTCGTGCCAGCTGCGCTGGAAATAGAGATCGCCGAACTCCACCTGATGGCTCATCAGGCTGCAGAGCAGCTGCTGCAGGCGCCCTTCGTCGAGGTCGTTCGGGGCCAACAGGGAGGCACTAACCTGGCTCAATAGACTCAATCTTCTTCTCCACTCTCGTAACGAGCTGTTTTAAATCGTCTTGCCGACGGGTTGGCAACAAGCCACACCATCACAACAAACGGGCATGCTCCAGCACGGGCAAACGGCTGCGTTTCAATTTTTCACCACACCATCAGAGCAAACGGGCGTGTTGCAGCACTGGCATGGTGCGTTTCAATTCGTCGATAAGCCCGGGCTCCATCTTCGCCAATACGGTGCCGCGCCCGGACTCTTTGCTGGCCAGCACCCGGCCCCAGGGGTCGATCACCATGCTGTGGCCCCAGGTCTGGCGCCCCGTTTCGTGAGTGCCGCCCTGATTGGCCGCGACTACGTAGCACTGGTTTTCGATGGCGCGAGCCCGCAGCAGCGGCTCCCAGTGCGCCTCGCCGGTCACGGCGGTAAAGGCGGCGGGCACCAGCAGCACACGAGCTCCAACTCGGGCCAACTGGCGGTAGAGCTCGGGAAAGCGCAAATCATAACAGATCGAGAGGCCGAGGGGACCAAACGGGGAGTCCACCAGCACAGGTGCATCCCCCGGGCTGAAGGTCTCCGACTCCCGATAGCGGCCGTGATTGTCCGCCACATCCACGTCGAACAGGTGGATCTTGTGGTAGTGGCCCCTGAGCTCACCGCTTGGGTCAAACACCAGCGAGCTGGTGTGGATATGGTCGGAACCTTCGATGGTGGTCGGCACAGCCCCGGCCACCAGCCAGATGCCGTAATCTCGTGCCCATTCGGCCAGCTGCTGCTGGATCGGGCCCTCACCTATGGTCTCGGCCCCATCCAGATAACCCTGCCGCTCGCCAAACAGGGCAAAGTTCTCCGGCAACAGCACCAGCAGCGGCCGCTCTTTGGGCAAGGCGGCCAGCTCGGCGGCGATCTGCTCCAGGTTATCCTGCCAGTGACGGCCAGATACCAGCTGTATTGCGGCTAACCACATGACTCTCTCCTTGTCGCTTGGGCCATCAGATGGTGACAGCATCCCCCGCCTTCAGGGTGTAATCCAGCACTATGATGCGCGCCAGCACCGGGCGAAAGATGGCCTTGAGGGCATCGTGATCAGGATGGGGCATATAGCGCTGGCGGGCAGCCTCGTCGGCAAAGGTCATCAGCACGGTGTGGGTAAAACCGTCATCCCTCCCCTCCGGGCTGTCATTCTCACCCCACTCCACAGCAGTCACACCGCTGACCTGATGCGGAATGGCGAGAAAGGCGGTACGCACCGCATCTATCTGGGCAGGCTTGGTGTCCGGCTTGAAGGCGATCAGCAGGATATGTCGGATCATGGCTCACTCCTTGTGATGGTGCCGGGCCGCTCGTTCAGCGCTGAGCAGGCCCCGCGTGTTTGGGGCTCAGCAGGAAAGGGGTCACCTCTTGCGTTGGCAGGCTGGGAGCAACGGCGTCGACCGCCTCTTTCTGCTGCTGGTTGAGCTTGATGCGTGCGCGATCGCGCCCCGCCTCAATCAGCTTGGGTGCGTCGAGCGGGCCCGAGATACGAAAGTCGATGCGGGTCACCACATCCACCACCGGCTCCAGCAGTTTGGAGAGGGCCAGCACATAGAGACCCGTGATCGGCGTGATGGAAAAGGCCGCCACCACCGGCAGGGTGCCACCCAGGTTCGGGGAAAAGCTCAGCTCGTAGTCGAGCCGCCAGCGCACCAAATCGGCGATCCCCTCGCCGCGCAGATTGCCTGCAGCCCCCTTCATATAGAAATCATTGTTGCTGACCTGCCCCTGCTTGATGGTGGCAGAAGCAGACATGGATTCGAAGTAGAAACCCTTGTCGAACACATCGCGAAAATCGAGGCGCAGCTTGCGCAGCAGGGAGTCGAGACTGAGCAGGGAGAGCAGCCGCGCCCCCTTGTCGTTGACCTCCCGCAGGGTGCCCCCCTCCAGCTGATAGTTGGCACTCCCCCCCAGAGTCGGCAGACTCGGGCGATAGGGCACATCCTGCCAGTTGAGATCAAAGGCGAGGGAGCCGGGGGCATCACCGATGGGCGAGGTGTAGCCGAGCCGCTTGAGCAGCAGCTCGCTGTTGTTGCTGGTCAGCTTGCCACGGGCCCGCGTCTCCATCCGGTTGCCATCGGCCAGCCAGTCGACGCTGCCGGCAAGCTGACTGCCTGCCAACAGCATATCCAGCCCCTTGAGAGTCACCTTGTTGGCGCCCGGCAGCAGCTCGCCTTTCACTTCGCCAAGCGGCAACTCGCCAAAGCGGCAATCGACACAGCTGAATGTCAGCCAGGGGATCGAAGCCATGATGGCGTTATCCTGCTTCGCATCGGGATCCGGGCTGAGATCCGAACTCTTGCCGGACCAGTAGATGCGGGCAAACTTGGCATCCACCGGACGGTTGGCCACTGCGGGCAGGCGGATCACCCCCATCACATCGGGGCTATCGATCATCACTTCGGTCGCCTGATTGGTCGGTCCCACGGTGAAACGCGCCGCCTTGAGGGTGGCACTGCCGATATAGGCACGGGCCAGCTGCCCATCCACCCACCACTCCTGTGGCAGGAAGGCAGGGCCGACTACCGCATTACCGGTCTGGTTCTGCGCTGCCAGCCATTGCTTGAGTCGCGCCAGCCAGCCGCCCACATCGGCCTCCTGCTGGTTGATGGCAAGCAACATGGGGGCATCGCGCATTACCCGGGCACCCGGTTGGCCTATATCAACCCGCACCCGACTGAGATAAGGCCCCCCCTCGCCGTAGACCAGCCGGGTCTGCATATCCACATCAGCCCCCAGCACGGCGCGAATGTCGGCGCTGCCATCCCGGCCACGGGCGATCACCTTGAGCGGCAGCCGGCTGGCGCTGCTCTTGGCCAGCGGCAGCGGCAGATCCAGCCCCATCCCCTGCAGGTTGGAGTCGAGCGCCAGCTGGAAGCTGAACGGCTTGCTCTCGGGCAAGATCAACTCGAGCTTGCCGCCCCAGTTGCTGCGGCCGTTGAGGATACCGTACGAAGAGATGGCGGCGGGTTGGCGGCGGCTATCCCATTGCCCCTTGAAATCGAGGTCGACCTGATAGTGATCCGGATGCTGGCGCCCCTGATAGTCGAGGGTCAGCGGCTGGTTCCACAGGCTCGCCTTGAGGTTGCTGAAACGGGTCTGCTGGTTGTCATACTCGAGGCGCCCCTGCACCTTCTCCAGCGGCAGATCCAGACTGGCGACCCGCACCTTGTTGTTGCTGAAGGTGGCATCGCCACTCGCCTTCACCTCGCTCTCGCCATCGAGAGGAATATCGAGCTTGACCGATCCTGCCATCGGGCCACGGATCTCGATCTCCCGCAGCGCCTGTCCCACCGAACTGCCCAGCGGGGAGTCCTGCAGGTAGTCGCTGATGGCCTTACCCTCCCCCTGCACCTTGGCATCCACATAGAGGTGGGCGCCTGGGGAGAGATCCGGGATCCAGGCATGCACCGAGTCGGAGCTCGCCTTGCCAAGTCGGGTGGAGCGGCTGCGCATATCGAGGCCGGCATTCTGGAACAAGAGATCGATCTGCAGGTCGGTGAGCGGTTGCCAACCAGGGAAGAACTCGTAGGTGGCCCGCTCCAGCGGCACCGCCACCTGGAAGATGCCATCACCTTTCTCATAAGGGAAATCCCGAAACTCCCCATACCAGAGCAGGTCGGCCCCCTTGGCCTTGCCCCCCTTGATGGCGCCGCTCAGGTAATCCACCAGCCCCTTGTCCATCGCCTGCAGCGGGAAGTAGCGATCCGCATGGCCCGCATTCTTCACATCGATGCGACCGGTCAGGGCGAGGAAAGGGTGCTCGAACAGATCGAGGCGGAAACGGCTGGACAGGGTCAGATCCGGGTTATCCAGCGCGATATCCTGCCCGTACAGCACCCAGCCCTGTTCCTCGCGCCACCAGTCGAGGCGGGCCGAGAAGTTGTCGACCGGGATCGGCATCTTGAAGTGACGGGCGGGATCCACTTTGTCGTTTGCCAGCGCCACTCTGGCGCTGCCCCCCTTGGGGGTGAGCCAGAATTCACCGTTGAGATCCTGCATCCCGGGCACGTCGTGCCAGGCATTGAGGCTCACATTGACGATCTCGCCGCTGAGGGATATATCCTGCCACCCGGCATCCGCCTGCAGGGTCAAATCTGTCAGCTTGCCCTTGGGTTTGGTCTGCTTGAGCAGCTCGCTCTGGGCAGGATAAATCGCGGAGACCAGCTGGCTCAGCTGGGCAAGCTGGTCGAGATCGATCTGCGGCACATAGCCCTGCACCCGATCCCCGATCCGCTCCAGCTGCAACCGGCTGTGCAGCCAGGGTTTACCATCCAGCTTGAAGGTGACGCCATGGCTGGCCAGTTGCCAGTTTTCACCATCGCGGCGTAGCTGAACCTTGCCGCCATCGAGGCCGAAACGGTGCATCTCCCCTTTCTTGGGATCCTTCCAGATCAGGTAGTTGTTGCCAAAGGCCAGTAGGGTATTGCCCAGCTTGCCGCTGTCAAACTCGCTCCAGAGCTGGAAATCGAGCTGCCCGGTAACCCTGGGTTCACCAGCATGGAGCCTGGCGAGGGTCGGGGTAATATCGAGCTGGCGGGCACCCAGATAGAGCTGCCCCTTGAGGCGATCGAGCCGATCTTGTGGCGTATCTACATCGAGTATCAGGTCCAGGGTGCTCTCGCCTACCCCGTTGATGAGATAGGCCTTACCGACCCCCTGATGGCGCTTGCCACGATTCTGCCAGCGCAGTTGGGCAATATCGAGTGCTCGCATGTCGCCCAGTGCGGTGGTGACATTGAGCCGGGTGTTATGGATGTCAAAGGTGGAGAGCTGGGTCAGCAGAAAGCGCAGCAGGGCGCCCTGCTGGGGATCGCCGGAAGGGCTGTCGTCAGCCGGTTGGCGCAAGTCGAGGGTGATATCGCCATCGCTGAGGATCAGCTCGCCAAACACCGGCTTTAGCTCGTTAATAGTGCGCCAGAAGTCGAGATGCACCCAGGCCTTGCCGAGCTTGACGGTATAGCGTTTGGAGTCGGGGGCAACGGCGAGCTGTTGCAGTTCGAGGGCCGGGCCTGATTGTGTCCAGCTCAGTCCAATTTGATCGACGCTGACCTTGATTTGCGAATCGCCGAGCAGAGTGTGGATAAGGCTCTCTCGATACTGATTCAGCAAAGGGCCCCCGACCCGCACCAGGGTGACCAGCATGGCCAGCAGTACGAACAGGACCCCCAGGGCTAACCAGCCCCGACTCAGCCAGCGATAGACCAATTACATCATCACCACGTCGAACTGCTCCTGGCCGCAGAGAGGCTCGCTCACCACCCGCACCTGCTTGCCGATAAACACTTCCAGCTCCGCCAGACTGTGGGACTCCTCGCCATGGAGATAGTCGGCTACGGCAGGGGCTGCGTAGACGGTGAACTGATCTGCATCGTAGGCACGGTTGACCCGGATGATCTCCCGCAGGATCTCGAAGCAGACCGACTCCACCGTCTTGACCCGGCCGCGTCCCTTGCACTCGGGGCACTCGGAGCAGAGCACATGCTCCAGACTCTCTCGGGTGCGCTTGCGGGTCATCTCCACCAGGCCCAGCTGGGAGAAACCGTTGACGTTGGTCTTGGCGCGATCCTTTGAGAGCGCCTGCTCCAGACTGTGCAGCACCCGGCGGCGGTGATCTTCCGACTGCATGTCGATGAAGTCGATGATGATGATGCCACCGAGGTTGCGCAGGCGCAGATGACGAGCGATGGCTGCCGTCGCCTCGACGTTGGTATTGAAGATGGTCTCTTCCAGATTACGATGGCCGACAAAGGCGCCGGTGTTGATATCCACCGTGGTCATGGCTTCGGTCTGGTCGATGATGAGGTAGCCACCGGATTTCAGCTCCACCTTGCGCTCCAGCGCCCGCTGGATCTCGTTCTCCACATCGTAGAGATCGAAGATCGGTGACTCGCCGGGGTAGTACTCCAGTTTGCTGGCCAGCTCCGGCACATACTCTTCGGTGAAGCGCTTGAGCTGATCGAAGCTCTGGCGGGAGTCGACGCGGATCTTGTCGAGTTCTGCGCCGACGAAATCGCGCACCACCCGGAATGCCAGACTGGGATCCTCGTAGAGGATCTTGCAGGGGGGATACTTCTGCTTGCGCTCGAGGATCTTGCGCCACAGCCGCTTGAGGAAGGCGGCATCCTGCTCCAGCTCCTGCTCCCCCACCCCTTCAGCGGCGGTACGGATGATGTAGCCACCCAGCTCATCCACATAGCCAGCTACGGTGCGCTTGAGGCGCTCCCGCTCCGCTTCGGACTCGATTCGCTGGGAGACGCCGACGTGAGCGCTGCCCGGCATAAAGACCAGATAGCGGGAAGGCAAGGTGATATCGGTGGTGAGACGGGCACCCTTGGTACCCAGCGGGTCTTTCACCACCTGCACCATGATGTCCTGCCCCTGACGCACCAGCTCGGCGATATTGCCGACCTGGAACTGCTCCTTCTCCTTCACAGCCACACACTCGGTATGGGGCACAATATCGGAGGCGTGTAAAAAGGCCGCCTTGTCCATACCGATATCGACGAAAGCCGCCTGCATGCCCGGGAGCACCCGGCTGATCTTGCCTTTGTAGATGTTGCCGACAATGCCGCGTTTGGCCTGACGCTCTACATGCACTTCCTGCAGCAGACCGTTTTCGACCAGAGCGACACGGGTTTCGGAGGGGGTAACGTTAACCAGCAGTTCTACCGACATAACTAACCTTGCCTGTTCCAGTTTTGAATTCTTATACAGCCAATCCGGTACAACGCGCGCAAGGAAGAACGCAGCAGAGCACAGCTGACGGAAAATTACTTGTGTTGTTCCAGATGCTGCTTGATCAATAGATCCGTCTCCAGCAGCGGCAGGCCGACCACGGCGCTATAGCTGCCTTCGATGCGGCTGACAAACTTGCCGGCAATCCCCTGAATGCCGTAGGCCCCGGCCTTGTCACAGGGCTCTCCGGTTTGCCAGTAGGCCTCAATCTCGGCCTCGTCCAGCTTGCGAAACGCCACGTTGGTGGTGACCAGTCGCACATCGCAGCGCTCGGGGGTGGCCAGCGCCACCGCGGTCATCACCTGATGTACCTTGCCGGAGAGTGCCTCCAGCATATCCTTGGCATCGAGCAGATCGGACGGTTTCTCCAGCACCCGATCCCCCAGCACCACTATGGTGTCGGCACCCAACACCGGCAACGCCGTCGGCGCACACGCCACACCAGCCATCGCCTTGTCGCGGGCGAGACGGCAGACATAATCCTGCGGTTTCTCCCCCTCTTCCCGTTGCTCCGGCACATCCAGTTTCAGCACATCAAAACGATAGCCAAGCTGGGCCAACAGTTCGCGACGACGGGGGGAACCCGATGCAAGATAGAGTTGCAGTTCGTTGTTTTTGCTCATATTTACCTGATATTGAAGCGGCGCCGCACTTTGCGCAACACCAGAAACACCCAGGGCCATATTAGCATCGTCGTCAACGTCGACCAAAAGTAGGCGAAGTTGAGGCTGGCCCGGCTAAACAGGTGTTCGGCCCAGAACACCGTCAGCTTGCCTACCAGCGACAGCCCACCGATGATCAGGGCCTGCTGCCAGAGGGAGAAGTTGCGGATCTTCTGGAACTGGAATGCTGCCAGATAGGTGGTGATGGCCATCGCCATGGCCCGCACGCCGAGGGTGCTGCCAAGCAGCACATCCAGCAGCAGGCCGGCCACCCAGGCGGTGCCGACGTTGGTCCGGTGCGGCAACGCCAGTGCCCAGTAAATGAGCACCATGGCCAGCCAGTCCGGACGAAATGGATCAAATTCGAAAGGAAGCGGCAGGATCGACAGGCTCAAAGCCAGCAGGATCGAAATCCAGATCCAGATCCTGCCGCTGGCGGGTTGCAGCATCAGCGAGTGGCTCCTGCGGCGGAGGCAGCCGTTGCCACCCGTTCGCCATTCTCATCATCGTGTACTTCGGGTTTCTTGTCGGTCCACAGCAGCAGCAGATAGCGCAGCCTGTCCAGCTCGACCAGCGGCTTGGCCTCGACCTGGGCGAAGGGCTTGCCCTCCACATATTCAGAGCGGGTCACGGTCGCCACCGGATAACCTTCAGGGAAACGGCCACCCAGACCGGAGGTGACCAACAGATCCCCCACCTGAATATCGGTGTTGCGCGGCAGGTTACGCAGCTCCAACTTGTCGAGCTCACCACTGCCGGAGGCGATGGCGCGCAAGTCGTTGCGCAGCACCCGCACCGGAATGCCGTGGCTGGAGTCGGTTATCAGCAGCACGCGACTGGTGGTGGAGCCCACGTGGAGCACCTGACCAATCACACCCTGATCGTTGATCACCGCCTGACCGTTATAGACGCCATCCAGCGCCCCCTTGTTGATCAGCACCTGATGGCTGAAGGGGTCGGAATCCACCGACAGCAGCTCGGCCACCATCTTGCGGGACTCTTTGTGCACCGGCGAACCGAGCAGCTCGCGCAGACGCTGGTTCTCGTGCTCCAGATGATCCATCTTGAGCAGGCGAGAGCGCAGGGTAAACAGCTGTTGCTCCTGCTGCTTGGTCTGCTCGATGAGATCGGCACGGGTCTGCACCTGGGTCGACATGGTGTCGAGCAGGGTACCGGGCGCATTGGCCATGTATTGCAGGGGACTGACTAACGAACTGAGGTAGACGCGGACATGGGTAAACACACCGAAGCGGGAGTCCGCGACGATGGCAGCAATGGAGATGATGACGGCGAGAAACAACCGTAACTGAAGCGAAGGGCCTCTACCAAAAATGGGTTTCATGGGTCGTCAAAAAAGAGCCGGCACGCTGGCCGGCTTTGGGTCTTATTCGTAGTGGAACAGATCGCCACCGTGCATATCGATCAGCTCCAGCGCCTTGCCGCCGCCACGGGCCACACAGGTGAGGGGATCTTCGGCCACGACGACAGGAATGCCAGTCTCTTCCATCAGCAGACGGTCGATATCTTTCAGCAGAGCGCCACCACCGGTCAGCACCATGCCGCGCTCGGAGATGTCGGAAGCCAGTTCCGGCGGGGACTGCTCCAGAGCCACCATAACGGCGGCCACGATACCGGACAGCGGCTCTTGCAGCGCTTCCAGGATTTCGTTGGAGTTGAGGGTGAAGCTGCGCGGTACACCTTCAGCCAGGTTGCGACCACGGACTTCAATCTCGCGCACCTCTTCGCCCGGATAGGCGGAGCCGATCTCGTGCTTGATGCGCTCGGCAGTGGCTTCACCGATCAGGCTGCCGTAGTTGCGACGGACGTAGCTGATGATGGCTTCGTCAAACTTGTCGCCACCGATACGGACGGACTGGGAGTAGACCACACCGTTCAGGGAGATGATGGCTACTTCGGTAGTACCACCACCGATATCAACCACCATGGAACCGGTTGCTTCGGACACCGGCAGGCCGGCACCGATGGCAGCAGCCATAGGCTCATCGATCAGGTAAACCTCGCGGGCACCTGCACCCAGAGCGGACTCCTTGATGGCACGACGCTCAACCTGAGTGGAGCCACACGGTACACACACCAGCACACGCGGGCTGGGGCGGAAATAGTTGTTGTCGTGAACCTGCTTGATGAAGTGCTGCAGCATCTTCTCGGTCACGTAAAAATCGGCAATCACGCCGTCTTTCATCGGGCGGATCGCGGAGATGTTGCCCGGGGTACGGCCCAGCATCTGCTTGGCGGCATGACCGACAGCAGCGACCGATTTGGCGTTCCCGCGCTCTTGGCGAATGGCGACAACTGAGGGTTCGTTAAGGACGATCCCTTGATCTTTTACATAGATCAGGGTGTTGGCAGTTCCCAAATCGATCGACAGATCGTTGGAAAAGACGCCTCTGAGCTTTTTGAACATGGCTACGGGAAATCCTAAGAATTTGGAGGTGCAGAAAACCGGCTAACTTTACCAATGCCCACCCCAATCGGCAAGCGCTCAAACTGTCGCCAATCAATCAGGCGCGACAAAAATGCGAGTCATCACTCACTCGCACACGCTTGCAAACACTAATAAACAAGGATTTAGGGGGATGCTGCTGAGCCATCCCCCCTTTCACATTATTCAATGCAATACTTCGCGCCGATAAATAATTCTGTCATTACCACGGCTGGAGCCGAAAATGGCCTCCCCCTGCAGGTTGCCGTCATTGGCACTCGTTGGGTCAGACAACCAGAGTGGCGATGATGGCTGTTTTGCCAAATCGACCTTGTAGGGGATGCGCACCGAGATGTCCGGCTTGGCAAAGTGGAACAGGATCTCCCCGTCTTTCGCCAGTGCAGCCTCCCCACCCGGTGCCGAACTGCCCAACCCCAGCTTTATCTTGCGACCCGCCCCCAGCTCCAGGTCACGGCTGGCCCCATCAAAGGTGTGACTCGGGTTGAGGAAAGTGAACCCCTGATTGGCCAAAGAGAGCTGGGTACATTGATCTTCCTTGTTCAACAACCAGTTGCCCGCTTCGTAATATTGCATCTGCTGCGGAATGGCCAGCGGCGCCGAGGCCAGGCCTGCCTCCGTGCCCGCCTGCAGGCGGCCGAAATAGGCTTTCATTGGCACACTGTCGATTAAACGGGCATTACAACCGCGGCCACTGCAGTTACCCACTACGGCATCATTGAAATTCGGGCTGGCAATCAGCGTTCTGTCGCCATCGTTATCCCTCATATAAAGGCCAAACAGCAAAGAGTTGTAGGGACCATCCGGTTGCGTGTCAGAGAGGCGCACAAACTCGCTGCTACCGGCAGTCAAAGTCGCCCGGCCATTTAGCCATGGCAACGGCTGCAAACTGCGCAAGCGGTTCGACAGGGATTTACCATCCAGGTTATTGGCAACCGAGATAAAAGCACTCCCCTTGGCAAAGGGCCCCGTATAATTCAGGGTCTGTACACCCGTTGTGTTACGAGCCAGCACATCCAGCGCAATGCCAAAGGGCTGGCCCATGTAGGAGAACGCATTGCAGGCCGGCACGATATCACCGCTGACCAGATTGAAGTCGGCAGGAATAAAACGCCCCACCGGCTGGCTCTGGGCTGATGGGATGGTGTAATTGAAGTAGCCATTGGCTGGTGGCGTCGCCGTCATCCGGAACACTCCCACCTCGCTCACAGTCTGGCTAAGGCTATTGACACTGTTGGTCGCTGCCACGTGGTTGTAAGTAGAAGTACCCAATACGGCATTGGAGCCGGGGCTTGGTGCCACCAAGGTGCTACCCAAGCCAATGCCACTCAGCACAAAGTTGGGCGTAGTCTGATTTCCTGCGCAGATATCCCCATCATTAGCCGACTCCCAGGCCATCGCCTTGATATCTACCTGAAACGTCTCCCCCGCTTTTTTGAAGACTGGACAGCTGCTATCACCTGCCGCGCATACCCCTTGCGGAGGGGTAATGCACAAGCCCACCGGACGCGCTACAAACTGATCCGCGCCGAGCATCACCAGACCGGCTTCACTGCCGGTACCATCATAACGGGCATCCAGTTGCACCTTGCCCGCGTCCGGGTACTTAACCGTTATGGTCGACTGCCCCTGAGCATCGAATGCGAGGGAGAGCGGCGTTGCAGCGCCCTGACTGGCACCAATCGTACTGCTGTTGACGCTCATCTGGCTGTTATAGGGGTTACTGGTGGGGGTGATATAGCTACCCCAGAACTTGACGCTCTTGCTCTGGTTGGCAAACCCCGGCACGCACTGCCTGGTCACGTCGCTCTTCTTGACCGCCTTGATGGTCACCGTCTGCGGCTGGTTCGAGTAGGTGTCGGGCACGTCGAAGATAAATCCGCTGTCGGCAAAGGTGAGCGTACAGGCAGCCGCACTCTTGGCGCCACCGCCAACCCGGCACAGGGTGGTACTCAACGGTTTGGTCGAGGGCGTCGAGCCGCTGACCCCGACGGTCACCGTACCGGCGGTATTCTGTCGCAGCGCCAGCGTGGTGGTTCCTCCGCTGAAGCTCACTTGATTGCCTCCCACCCAACCACCGCTGGTACTCGTTGCGGGTTGCAGGGTGGCAGTCACGGGCTCGGTCACCAACAGGCTGCAGTCGGCATTGGCACAGGCCCGAATGGTCAGGGTTTCAGGGTTGCAGGTCAGCGCATTGCCGCTGTGATCGAATTCGAAATGATCGATCTGGGTGCCCACTGGACTGGAACGCAGCGCACAGATCCGCACGTTATCGATCTCGTGGAAGTTGGTCACCGACCCGGTGGACCCAGTCAATGACAGCAGGAAGTTGCCCGGTACTGTCGCTTGGCCGGTCTGGCTCGTCATGTTGATTGGACCAACGAGCGTACGAAACCCGTCACCGCTATCCCGTTCGACGGTGGCCACCGAGTTGCCCGCCGTGCGAGAGTCGACCGTAATGCGATAGCGGTGGGGGCGATTGCTGTTGGTACCGCTGTCGACGGTCGGGTTGAGATTGCTGGCGGTTCCGGCCAGGTAGCGGTAACCGGAGGTACCGGAGCCGGATCCGCGAATAGAGACGGCCTGCGGTCGGGAGCCGATATTATAAGACCCCCCCTCATTGGCGTAGTTGCCGTATTCGTCGATCCCGACACCAAGCCAGCCGCCCGCAAAACCACTGATCCCGGTCTTGAAACCGTATCCTAGGGGGCCACCAAACGCACCTGGTTGTGGCGTCAGGGTGGCATCCGAGAGCACCACCGCCATGCCATCCGCCCCGCTTGTGCCGGAAGTCTTGTAGGCGTATTGATCGAACTCGACCGTCACCAGGTTACCAGCCCCGGGGAAGAGGCGCTGGAAAGTGGCCGACGTGGCCTGGTTGGTGACGTTCTGGGTAAGACGCAGGCGACCATTCTGCACCGATGGCAATGTGCTGTTGTTGCGCTGAGCCACGACCCAACTGTCGGGGTTGATCTGGCTGCTTTCGAAACCGTCGACAAAACAGGTCAGCATCGGCGGAAGTACCGCTTCATTGATGCTGGACTGGGCATCCATGGCCAGATAGCGGGCCGTCACCCTGCCATAGACGGTGGCATTATTGTTCATGGTGAGCTTCCCATCGGCATAGAGATAACCATAAAACGTGGTGCGGTTGTCGATCACCATGTCGTTATAGTTAACCCAGATGAGACTGCCCTGATTATTGGCATTGATATTGACCGTATTGACCAGCTTGACATCCTGATTGACGAAAATCCGGGTGGTGCCACTGCCTGAGAGACGGATGGTACCGCTGTCCAGAATCAGCTTGTCGATGAAGTAATCCCCCTCCCCCAGCACCAGGATCGCGTTGTTGCGCACTGTCAGCGTCTTGATCAGGTAGGTGCTGCGGCTGGGGAACGTCATAGTGCAGTTTTCTACCGTCATCGCACCATAAGAGGTACTGGAAGCCGTTTGCGCACCGAACGAACAGAGCTGGGTCGAATTGGAGGTGATGGCGGGAAAAGCATTATTCCCGCTCAGGGACAGCCCGCGGATATCTTTGCCAGTAACGCTACAAACCATGTAGCCGCCAGTACCATCATCGCAGCGCGGCGTATTGTTCTGATCCGGCTGGATGGAGCAGAAGTTGAGAGGCAAACCGCCGGAACCGTTGATCTTGGCGTTGTTGAGTTGGCTAAGCTGGTAGCCGCTAATCTGATGGCAAACGTTATTGTTGTTGCCATGATGCCCTTGCACCACATCCGGAAAGAGCGTGCCTGTGTCGATAGGGTCGAAGGCCCAGACATGGCCAGTAAAGAGGGCAAGCGCCCATACCCATTTCATTGTCCGCCTCCGTCATACGCTTCAAGCATCAGAGTTCTGCTCACGGCAAAATCGGGACTCGCACTATCCAGTTCAGAGGAACCACAGGTTCCGACACTCTCGAGACGATAGCCATTAGTCACGGCACCGTTATAGGTCACCGGAACCTGAGTGCAACGCACAGCAACTTGGCACTGCACCAGACCGGTAACGCCGGTGAACGAGGGGGTCGGGCTGATCCAGTCACAACGATCCTGGGGAGATGGCGCAGCAGGCCGGTTCGGAAACAGCTGATACAGAGCAATCTCCAGCCCGCTCTGGGCGGCCAGCAGGGCCCGCACGCTGCGCACCTCCACGGTATTTTTCTCGCCGCTATCGACCAGAAAACGGCCCATGGCAGCCGCCAGCAGTGCCATCACCACAATCACAAACAGGGCGATCATCAAGGCACTGCCTCGCATCCGTCCGAAAGCCTGTGGATCAGGGCACATTGAACACCTCTATCTTGTGGTTGAAGGTGACCGACTCCCCCTTGCGTTCGAACACAAAGCGCATGCCAAACTCCCCTTCGGCGTTAAACGCCGAGGTTTCCCGATAGAAGGTTCCAATACGAAGGGAATCGGCCATCAATACGCCTTGTGCAGGTAAGGATGCTCCAATGGGGGCAGTGGCACGGATCAGCGTGTTTCCTTCCACACAGTAACGTACCTGCTGGTTGGCAAAGTAGACCCGGCTGCCCGGAGAGAGACCAGCTAGGCTCTCGGCACTGGTATAGCGGATGGTTTGCGCTCCGGATACGGGCGTCAGCACATCCGTGACCTTGGCCACGCAGCGGCCATAATCGCAGCCAGCCGTGAGCGAACCGGCATTTTTGTCCGGCACAGGGAAGACGATCAGCTGATCATTTTTTTTGACGGCGGTGGCATCCACATCCAGTGGGTTGGCAGCAGAAGCCGGGGTCGCCATCACCAGCTCAAGGGTGGCCGTGCTCCCCGACATAGCACGGTTAAGCGCCAGATAGCGGCTGGAGGTGCTGATGGGCCAAAACCGCAGACAGGCACCGGAGTCGACCCATGCCCCGCCAGTCGTCTCGATCCGCTCCGATCCCGGCACCGCATCGCGCAGTTCGCGGTTAAGCCGCTCCATGGCGAAGCGGGCATCGCTCATCAGCTGCTCACGGCTGCTGGCATCGCCATAAATCTGGGTACCGATACCGATAAACTGGCTGGTAAAGGTCGCCATTATCCCGAGCAGCAGGATGACCATCACCAGCTCGACCAGGGTAAAGCCACGGTTACCCCGAGGTTTGTGGTAGGTTCGATTGGCCACCAGGCGTAATCTGGCGCCGGAGTTGGCTAGGGGCGCTGATATTCTGGTAGAGAGGCAACCCCCGACAGCAGAGCGATCCATCAGTAGTTCCCCCGGTAGAAGGAGAAGTCGAGCACGCTCTGATCCGGTAGCTTGATCTGCAGATCAATACGCTTACCCACAGAACAGGGTGCGGCACAACTCTTGAAGGTGCCGTCGCTGAAATCGGCTCCACTCACCGCAATTTTCACCTGATAGTTGCGATACTCCTCGCTACTGACTCCCACCTCAGTTTGGGTCAGCGTGTTGGCATCCACCCAGCTACCTGCGGTATCGAAATCATCCACATCGTTATAGGCATAGGATGCGGGCTCGCCATCAGGACCATATTGACTAGGCTGCCAACCAGCAATCGTCGGAGCAGGAGGTTGCTGGGTACATGCCACGCCAACAGGGCAACTGCAATCCCCATAAAATTGGCCATTAAAGGTCTCGCCACAACGATAACGACCACCGTTATGATCCGAATGTTCATCAAACGACTTTTGCAGGATCTCGCCGGAGAGGCGCTGGGCAAGCTGGGCGGCGCGCACCTGCTGCACCGGATCCACTGCCTGAGGTGCTTGATTGATAAGTAACCCCAACATACCGGTCAAGGCCACGGCCAGCAGCACGATGCCGAGGATCAGCTCAATCAGGGTAAAACCACGCTTAAGGGATCTCATGGATATATCCCTCTGACTCAATCTGGATACGGCTGGTTTCGCGACCATCTGTGGCTTGCAGCTCGCAGCCACCGGCGCAGCTACCGAGCGGGCGGCCCATCTGATCAAAGCGGATAACAAAAGGAGGCGTGCCCTTGTTCGAGGAGAGGGAGATCCCGGCTGACAGGGTCACCGGACGGCCACGGGTGAGCTGATTAGCGTTCCAGCTCGATATAGCCGCAGGATCACCACAAGGGGAGAGCGTGCTGTGGCCAAACTGGCCCTCGTCAACCCGCAGTGAGGTACAACGATTGGCCGGTTCGTGCATATTGACGGTCTGTACCAGCCGCAGCCGGGTAAGCAGCTCGTCACGCACGGTTTGAGTTTCAAAGCCGCCTTTGCCCAGCCATTTTGGCACGGCAAAGGCGGCCAGAATCCCGAGTAACAGGATCACCAGTACCAGTTCAATCAGGGTAAAGCCCTTGGTTGCAGGCATGGGACTTCTCATCAGGGAAAAGAGAAAGCGAGGCCGAAGCCTCGCCTTTTTAATCATTATTTACCGCATTCAGTACTTACTGCGATGGAGGGTACGCCACCTACAGCAGTAATAGTATTCGCATAAGTCACAGCACACTTACTGTTAGGTTCGTTGCTGGGTTTAAAAGTACCAGGAGTACCAGACACTTCACTCCAGCCATCCAGAGCAACAGTTTTACCTGCATCTGTGGTGAGTGGGTAACCAAATTTGGTGTTAACTGTGGTACCGGCTACAGAAACAGCACCAGAGGTACCCTCAATTCCCAGAATTGCAGCTTTGCTATATACCAACTGGGAAGAGCTTTGCAGAGATGCTTTGACACCATCTGCAGCTGCTTTACGAGCATCATCCTGCAAATTCAGGAACTTGGGTGCAGCGGTGACCGCCAGAATACCCAGAATAATGATCACGATAACCAGTTCGATCAGGGTAAAACCCGCCTGTTTTTTCATTTCACTTTCCTCTGTCAATTGATGTTGGTAGTCACCTGACCGGACGCCGGACGGTAACTGAAACTCATGAATGCATCAGTACTGCCTTGCGGATCCTGATACTTGCCATCGCTGCCCTTACTCAAACTATTGACCAGATAGTAACGACAGACCGAATCCAGTCCATTACTGCTCACAGTGGCATAGTATTTCAGGTCATTGCCGCTACCGCGTACTTCATTGAAGTTGGCCGTAGCCTTGGGCGGGTTTTGCAGCAACCCCTCCCAAATCTTGAGACAACGCTCTGCGCTCAGATTGGCCGGATCCACATCCGGATTGCCGCTGGCAGCAGTATCCATGGGATAGCCGGGAGACAACTCGCCGTTGCTGATCTGGGCATCGGTCGGCGTGGTCAGATAGAAGCGGCTGCCGTCATAGAGCACGGTATTGAGGCTATCCTGTTTGGCGCGCCCTTCCGCTTCCCACTGGGCCCGCACTAGCGACACTCCTGTTGCAAAACCACCCGAGACGCCCTCGACGCTGGCCTTTTTCGCCTCGTCGGTTACATCCAGAAAACGGGGCAACGCTGTTACCGCCAGGATCCCCAGGATCACGATAACGATCACCAGCTCAATCAGGGAGAAGCCGGCGGTCACTCTTGTCATCCCGTTATTTGGCATTGATGGTGCCATTGGTTTCATTTTCATGCTCCCTTGGTAATGGCCGATATTATTTCATGCAGACCTAAAAAAATCATGTAGTTGGGTCATATGATTAGCCTCATTCAAGGCTTTTTAATCACTCGCCCGTCGGAAAACAGATAAACCAGCCAATAACCATCCCACCCCATCTCGCACCCGCTGCCATCGGGGCGGGCCAGAAACTGCAAGGGTGGCATGCCCCCCTCCGTCTCTCCCACCAACGCCAGCCACAACTGACGACAATTTTCTGATGGTGATTGCAGGGGCAACAGTCCGAGTGGCCAGCCACGCTCATCAAATTGCCAACCATGACCCGCGCTATGCAGGGTGTCGGGGCGCCGCTCATTCAGCCAGATCCCGTGCAAACGCTGTGCCCGCTCCGCAAATTGCTCCCCCAGCAGGGTGAGCGAAAGCTGTTGCGCCTCCTCCCGGTTGATCTGATAGCTGCGCACCAGGGTCGTGACGATCACCATCAACAGCATTATCACGGCGATCCGCCGATATCCGGCCAGCCAGCGATCATCCTGTTGTGTCTGTCTGTTCATCCACTCCTCGACTCCCTCGCCCTATTGCCTCTTACGACGCTCATCATGCCCAGCCACTCAGGTGTGAAGATGCCGAGTTACTTGCTACGAACCACTCACATCCCGCTCGCATCATGTCCCACCATTCTGGCGTGAAGATACGGGGTTACTTGCCTCTTACGGCCCTCATCATGTCCCACATAGGCGTGAAGATACCCAGCGCCAGGATCAACACCATTACTGCCACGATCCCGATCAGGATCGGCTCGATGCGGGCGGTGAGACTCTTGAGGTCATAATCCACCTCGCGCTCGTAATACTCGGCCGCTTCGTGCAGCAGGTCATCGACCTGACCGGTCTCCTCACCCACGGCGATCATCTGCATCACCAGCGGGGTGAACAGGCCGCTGCTACTGGCGGTGCGAAGCAGGCTCTCGCCCCGCTCGATACCGGCGCGCATATCCCGTACCCGCCCCGCCATATAGGCGTTATCCACCGCATCGGCCACCAGGGTCAGCGCGGTGTTCAGCGGCACCCCTGCCTTGAGCATCATGGAAAAACTGCGGGCAAAACGGGCCAGCAGGGAGCGCTCTATGATGGTGCCGACGATCGGCAACTTGAGCTGCCAGCGGTGCCAGGTCAGCTTGCCCTTGGTGGTGGCGACCCAGCGGCGCCAACCGAACACCATCCCCGCCAGAATAGCGAGCAGCAGCCACCAGTAGTTGACAAAAAAGTGCGAGGTGGCGAGCAGAATGCGGGTCGCCAGCGGCAACTCCACCCCGAATTTGGCGAACATGCCGGCAAACACCGGGATCACCATGATATTGAGGATCACCATGGCGATACCGATGGCGATCATCACGAAGCTGGGGTAGCGCATGGCAGTCTTGATCCGCTTGCGAGTCTCCAGCTCCAGCTCGAAATAGTTGGCGAGCTGCAAAAAGGCCTCTTCCAGCTGACCTGTGTTCTCACCCACATGGATAATGGCGACGAACAGGCTGCTGAATACCTTGGGGTGCGCCTGCATCGAGCTGGAGAGCGGACGACCGTTGCCAAGATCTTCCCCCAGCGAGTGAAGCGCCCGCTTGAGCGGCTTGCTGTGGGTACTCTCCTCCAACCCGGCGATGGCACGCAGGATCGGGATCCCGGCCCGGGTCAGGGCATACATCTGGCGGCTGAAGATCACCAGCTCATCCAGCTTGACGCCCCCTTCCAGCAACAGTGACCAGTCGATGGCGGCGGACTTGGCCTTGCCCGGTTTGAGCTCGGTGGGCATCACGCCGCGGCGCATCAGCTGCTCGGCGGCCGCCATCTCGTTGGCCGCTTCGACCACGCCACTGGTCGCGTTGCCCTGGCTGTCACGCCCCTTGTAGGCAAAGTTAGCCATCGCTTACCCCAGATCCTCGGCCAGTCGCAGCACCTCATCCACCGAGGTGATCCCCTGACGGGCATAATCGAGGGCAGTGAGGGCCAACGGCCGGTAGTGTTCGTGTTGACGGGCCGCCTTGGCGAACCCTTCCGCATCGTTGCGGCGCAGGGCATCCATCATCGGCTGATCCAGCTCCAGCAGCTCGTAGACCCCGATCCGGCCGGAATAACCGGTAAAGTTACAACTCTGGCAACCCCGGCCCTTGTGATAGGTATGCTGGCCAGGCGCCTCGCCGGAGAGCACGGTAAGCCAGGTGGCCTGCCCTTCGTCCAGCGCCTTCTCCTCGACGCAGTGCTCACATACCCGCCGCACCAGCCGCTGGGCGACCACAGCCCGCAGGGCACTCGCCACCAGATAGCCGGGCGCCCCCATGTCGATCAGACGCAGGGCACTGGTCACCGCATCGTTGGTGTGCAGGGTGGTCAGCACCAGGTGACCGGTGATGGCGCCACGCAGACCGATCTCCACCGTCTCGTTGTCCCGCATCTCACCCACCAGCAGGATGTCCGGGTCCTGGCGCAGGGTGGAACGCAGCACGTGGGAAAAGGTGAGACCGATCTTGGGATTGACCTGCACCTGGCTGATACGGGGCAAACGATACTCCACCGGATCTTCGACCGTGATGATCTTGTTGCTGGACTGGTTGAGCTCGGAGAGAGCGCCATAGAGGGTGGTGGTCTTGCCGCTACCGGTGGGGCCGGTCACCAGGATCATGCCGTGCGGGCGTTTGAGCTGACGACGGAAACGGGTCAGGATCTCCGGCGGCATGCCGGTCTCGGTCAGCGAGAGGATGCCGGAGGATTGATCCAGCAGACGCATCACCACAGACTCGCCATACTGCACCGGCATGGTGGACATCCGCACATCCACATCACGGCCGCGCACCTTCATATTGAAACGGCCATCCTGCGGCAAGCGCTTCTCGGAGATATCGAGCCCGGCCACCAGCTTGAGACGCAGCACCAGCGCCTGGGCGATGCGCACCTCGTTGAGGATATTCTCGTGGAGGATGCCGTCGATCCGCTGGCGAATGCGCAGCACCTTCTCGTCCGGCTCGATGTGGATATCCGACGCTCCCACCTGCACCGCATCCTCGAACAGGGAGCGCAGCAGCTTGGCCACCGTCGCCTCCCCCTCGTCATTGGCCCCCAGATTACCTGAACCCAACTCGAAGCCGGAGTCCTGATACTCCTCCTGCAGCTGTTCGGCGAAGCTCTCAATCTCGCGGGTGCGGCGATAGAGGCGGTCAAAATAGTCCAGCAACTGCCCTTCCCGCGCGACCGCCAGCACCATCTCCCGCGGGCTCAGCAGGGCGGCGATGGCATCCAGCGCACTCAAATCCGCCGGATCCGACATGGCCACCGTCACCTTGTTGTCGGTGAGGTTGACTGCCAGCGCCCGATAACGGCGTGCCTGCACTTCGGGCAGCAACGGCACAGCAGCGGCGTCGATGGTGAGGTTATTGAGATCGAAGAAGGGCACATCCAGCTGGCGAGCGAGGAACTGCAGTAGCTGCACCTCACTGATAAAACCGAGGTCAATCAGAGTGGTACCCAGTTTGCGGCCGGTCTGACGCTGCTGCTGCAAGGCAAGCTGCAACTGATCATCAGAGATGATCTGCTCTTGAACCAGCAGGTCGCCGAGGCGCATTTTCAGTCTGGGTTGTGCCATGTTTGCTCCGATATCTGTTACTTCACACCCGTTGCCACATCCGATGATCTCTTCGCTCATCGAACCTGCGTTTATCAAGGGGTTAGTTGGCCAATTCGTTGTTCCAGCCAGTTGGTCGACGCCTCGCCGAGGTTGCCGTGCAGCAGGGCGTTGCGATAGGCATCGAGCGCCCGCTGGCTGTGCCCCTGACCATCCTCGGCCACGCCGAGACCAAGCCACCAGCGGCCCTGATCCGGCTGCTGGCGCAGCAGCTTCACATAGAGATTGGCCGCCTCGACATTCTGTCCCAGCTCCTGAGCCAGTCCGGCCCAGGTGGCGTAATAGTCCAGGTTGCTGGCAAGATCAGGTTGATAACCGGACAACCAGCCAAGTGCCTGCTGCTGCTGTCCCTCGCTGATGGCAAGACGGGCCAGCAGCAGACGAAAATCGGCCTGCAGGGGATCGAGTCGGATCCCCTCCTCCAGCAGCTGACGCGCCTCGGTCAGACGCCCCTCGCCGTAGAGCAGCCCCGCCAGTTGCTCCCGCGCCCCCTGGTTGTAGGGATCGTGGGCCAGCACCTGATAGTAATTGTCCTGCGCATCCCGCAGACTCCCCTTGGCCATGGCGGTCGTCGCCTTGCGCTCCGCCAGTGCCGCCAGCTCCTTGGCCGACAGTTCAACCGTCTCGATCTTCAATACGCTAGGTTTGCGTGGCGCACTCGCGACAGCCTGCTGTTCTGCCGCCAGTTCAGCGTAAAGCTCGGGCTGCAGCTCTTCATCGGTCGGCTCCGACTCGTCGATATCGCTGGAGGCATCAAAGGGGGCACCATCGGCCATCTCTCCATCTACCTGCCCGCCAGCGGTATCAGCCACTCTCTCATCCCCACCCGGCAACGGCAGCGCAGCGGCCACCTCGACCGGCTCGGGCGGGTTGACTGGCGCGGCGGCTCGTGTCACCACATCGGGGGCCACCACTTCACTGGCGGCGACGACAGGGTGAGCTTGCTGCCAGTAGATCCAGGTGCGCCAACCGAGGATCCCCAATGCCAGACCACAGATCAGGGTCAACAGCAACATCCACCAACCCTGCTGACGTACTGGCGGGATATAGACGGCAGTTCCCTCGGCGCCTTGCTGGCGCCGATCCAGATCTTTCAGCATCTGGTTGATAACGCTCATGGCCAGACTCCATAAGCCAGGGCGCACCCCAGCAACAGTAACAGGGGCCACCAGCGCAAGGGCGCAAAGCGGCTGGCATCGTCGGTATCGCGAATGGCGAGCCTCACCAGACGGCTATCGATCCGGCGCCCCCCCTGACCGTAGGCCAACATCAGGCATTTGTGCGCCAGGATGTTGATCAGTCTCGGGATCCCTCGCGAGGCCCGCCACAGCATCCGCATGGCGCGGCCAACAAACAGTGGTGCCCCGCGGTAGCCGGAGACCTGCAATCTGTGCTCCAGATAGGCGCGGGTCTCGTCAAAGCGCAGCGGGCGCAGGCAGTATGAAAAGCCGATCCGCTGGCGCAGTTGGCGCAGGTGAGGCCTGGCCAGTCTGACATCCAGCTCTGGCTGGCCGAACAGCACGATCTGCAGCAGCTTGCTCGATTCGGTCTCGAGATTGCCGAACAGGCGGATCGCCTCCAGCGTCTCGTCCGGCAGCGCTTGCGCCTCGTCGATCAGCACCACCACCCGACTGCCCTGCTGGTGCAGGCTGATCAGGTGACGATGGATACGATCGGTCAGATCCAGCTCGCTCTGATCCCGTACCGCCAACCCCAGCTCCAGCGCCAGCGCGATGCGCAGTTCGGCCGGAGTGAGGTGGGGATTGGGCAACCAGGCAAGCCGCACCGGACGCGCTTCCGAGCCCAGTTCGCTGAGCAGCTTGCGGCAGAGCAGGGTCTTGCCGGTACCCACCTCGCCGGTCACCTTGATAAAGCCCTCCCCCTGCGCCAGCGCCCAGTTGAGCACCTGCAGCGCCTCTTCGTGAGGCGGCAGGCCGTAGTAGAAGCCGGTATTGGGAGTGAGGCTGAACGGTGCCTCCTGCAGGCCGAAGTGGGTCAGGTACATGAGACCTCACCTGCCACGGCAAGCAAGCAGCCTGTGCTGGCAAGGCAGCACAGGCCGTTCGGGATAAGGGTGACCGCATCTGGTGTCATGGGTCAGCCCTTGGCCGGATACCACTTGTCGAGCAGCTCGGAGGAGCGTTGCAGCTCGTTTTGCCAGGTATCTTTCTCCACCACGGTCGGTTTGAGCATGATCACCAGCTCCACCTTCTTGGTGCTCTCGCGGCGGTTGGTAAAGGCTTCGCCCACCCAGGGAATATCCCCCAGCAACGGCACCTTGCTGACGATCTCCTGCTTGTCGGTCTTCATTAGACCGCCGATAACGATGATGTCACCGTTATTGGCCTGCACTACGGTATCGGATTCGCGGATCGAGCTTTTCGCCAACGGCAACACCAGCGTATCGCTGTCTGTCACCTTTATGGTCTTGGTTTGCTCTTCAGTATCGATAACGGAGGGATGGATATGCAGCAGCACCTTCCCCTCTTCATCGATCTGTGGTGTTACATCCAAAGAGATACCTGAGAAGAAAGGGGTCAACTCTACATTGGGAGTTGTTCGGTCACCGCTCGTCGTGCTCACGGTTGTTGTCGATGCGTTGGTGACGAAGTACTCGTCCGTCCCCACCTTGATCACCGCCTTCTGGTTGTTGGTCGCGGTGACACGGGGGCTGGAGAGGGTATTCACATCGCCCTGAGTCTTGAGCAGGTTGACCGCTACATTGAAGTTGCCGTCAGAGACCTTGAAACCGGCGCCGCCACCCAGTGCAGTGAAGATCTGATTAGGGGTGGTGGGTAACTGGGTATTGGCCAGTGAACCGCCACCGGTAATCCCCTTGTTGCCATCCCAGCTGGCGGAGAGACCGCTCCAGTCCACCCCCTGTTCATACCCTTCGTTGAGGGCAACTTCGATGATCCGCGCCTCCAGCACCACCTGCCGCTTGAGGTGACTATCGGATTGATTCAGGAATTCACGCACCGCCTTGAGCTCTTTCGGGTAGGCGCGAATGGTGACCAGACCCGCCTGCGGGCTGGTGATCACCGCGCGACCATCACCCGTGCCAATCAGGGTCTGCAGGGAGTCGCGCAGATCGGTCCAGTAGTCGCTGTTGGTATCGGTCTCGATACGGGTGCCATTGCTGCTGTTGCCGTTCGAGTTGTTGCCGGAGGAGTTATTGGTGCTGTTGTTGTTCGATGCACTGTCAAAACTGCTGTCGCTGCTGTTATTGCTGTCATTGGCCGTCACCCCGCCGGTGCTGACCGAGGTGCGGGAGAGGCCACGGCGGGACATCATCAGATAGTTGACCGGGATGGTTTCGGTACGCAGACCCGCCGGATAGATATGGAAGACATTGCCCTTGCGCTGCACGTCGAAGCCGTACATGTCGCCCACCACCGCCAGCACTTCCGGCAGAGTCACATCCTTGAGCTCGACGGAGACCAGCCCTGCCACCCCGGGGTGAACCGCCACGCTGTAGCGGGAGCCCTTGAACAGGGAACCGAAAAACTCCACCGCTTCCACGTCGTGAGCCGCGATACGCAGCCGCTTCTCCGGCATGCCGACCGGTATCTGCGGCCGGTTCAACTGCAGCAACTCACTTTGCACCGATTTGGGCAAAGCGGTCAGAGGGGCAGCCTGTTTCTGCTGTTCGTTCATGGCCTGTTTGAGGGCATCCTTCGCCTGGGTCGGCTCGGGGTGCTGATACGTGGTACAGCCTGCAGCCATCATGGCCACGGTGATCAGACAGAGACGGTGTTTTTTCATGTAATTAGGGCACCCTGACTTGCAATTAAACTCGATAAAGCCGATTCACCTCTCGAGAGGCAAGCACGACTCAAACCCGGATCTTGCTGGCAAACAGTGTTACCGCATGGCGTTTTCCCGCCTTTTCCAGCACCACGGCATCGGCATTGATGGCCACCAGCGTATAGCCGTCCACCTGTTGCCCGACCCGATAACTCTTGCCATTGAGTACCGCCAGTGCCGGGCCATTGCCCAGCACGACACTCTGCAGCTTCGGCAAGCCGGCGCTACTCTCGCCGGTCGCACGGGCGCCAACCGCCACATCAGCCAGCGGCGCGGTGGGATCCTGCAATACCTCGACCTGCTCCGCCTGTACCAGCAAGCTGAACAGGCAACAGCACAACGCAAACACTCTAGCCACGGATAAACTCCTTGCTGGTACTCAGGGTGTAGATCTCCATCTCCACCACCGCGCCGGGATAGGCTTTGACCTGATAGTCGAACTGCTTCCAGTAAAAGTGGCGCGGCAAGGCTTCCAGCGCTTTAAGATATTGATACACATCGAAATAGCCGCCTTCAAGCTGAAGCCGGATACCATGCTTGTAGAGATTGACCTTCTGCTCCCCCGCCATCAGCGGGGTCGGCTCCAGCGAACTGAGGGCCAGCATGTGAAGGTTGGCAGAGCGGGAGAGCAGCGCCTCCAGCACCAGCGGCATCTCGTGCGCCGGGATCAGATCGACGGTCTGGGCCTTGAGCTCATCGTCGATCCGGGCCAGATCCGCTTCGACCTGCGCCAGCTGGTCGCGAACTCCCTGATTGGGATCCCGCTTGAGCCGGGCCTGCTTGCCAAGGTTTTCCAGCTCCATGATCTCGAGGTCGCGCTCGGCGGCGCTCAGGGCCATGCGATCCTGTTGCAGACGGGTATCTGCACCATCGATCCAGCCGTAAATGCCAGCCGCGCCCAGCAGTACCAGACCAGTCAGCTGGATCAACACCCGCTCCCGCTGGCTCAACACGGCGATACGCTGGCCCCATGCCTGCCATTGTGCTTTCAGGTTCATCAGGGTTTCTCCCGCGCAATGCCGCTCAACTGGAAGGTCAGGCGACCCTCCTTGTCACGGCCGAGGGTCAGCTCACCAAACTCCTTACCCACCAGACTCGGGGTCTGCTTGAAGCGGTTGACCCAGGCCGGCACATCCTGACTGCGTCCGGCAAAGCCGGAGAGGTTGATCCGCCCTTCGTTGATCTCGATGCGCTGCAACGAGAGATTGCTGTTGCGAATGCGGGAGAGATCCGCCATCACGCTGGCATAGCCCTGGGATTTTTGCAGGGTCAGGCTGCCCAATTGGCGCATCAGCCCCTGCTTGGCCATCAGCTCATCCTGCTTGTTGACCAGTTGCTGTTGCAGCCGGGGATCTGCCTGATGGCGCGCCAGCTCGGCGTCGAGCCGCTGCGCCTCGCTGCGCTTGAGTTCCAGCTCGGCAGAGCGCTGCGCCAGCGCCCGGCTGACCTGCTGCTGCTGCCAGCTGTAACCGATCCCCGTCAACAGGATCAGCAGCAGCGCAAAGCTCCATACCAGCGCCATCTGATTGAGGCTGGCCCACTGCCGCTTGGGTCGAAACTCGGCGCCATAGAGGTTTATCTGACGTTTCATCACGCATCCTCCCCGATGGCGGCGGCGTAAGCCGAGAGGTATTCAACGCCGGCCAGCACCGCCTTGTTGGCCATGGCGGAGACGGCAAAGCCGAAGGTCTGCTCCATGTGGCGCACCAGGGTACCGATAAAGGGCGAGGCGACGGCAAACTGCATCTGCCCCAGCTCGGGCAATTTCAGCTGGCCCGCCAGATAGTCGAGGGAGCGCTGGATCTCCAGCGCCAGCGAATCGAGCAGCATGCTGTCTGGCTCATGTTCGCTAGTCAGGCTGATGAAACCGCGCAGCTGGCGGGAGAAGCAGAGCCCGCCCTGATGGAAGACCAGCAGTTGCAGATCCTGCCCCTTGGGCTGCCACAGCAGCATGCGCACCGTCTCGTCAGCGTCATAGAGAGAGGTGAGCGCCAATTCGTCGCTGATGATGGATTGCAGGGTGGCGATGCCGTTGATGGCATCGGCCAGCTGTTGCACCCGGCTCTTGGGCAGGCAAATCACATTGATGCGAGGACGACCGGCCGGCGGGGTGGGCAAGTCCACATAATCCATCGCCAGTTGCAGCACGGGTTCGCTGACATAATCCTTGATGGCCCAAGGGAGCGCCCCCGCCATCTCGGCGTCAGGCACGGCAGGCTTGTCGATCTGGATCTGTTGATAAAGGCTGGCGGCGAGGGCCACCCGCACTTTAGACTTGGCCAGTCCATGACGGCTGAACAGCTCGTTCATGGCCACTGCCCACTCCTGTGGGCCGTTGATGGTGCGCGTCGCGAAGATGGGGGGATTGCCCACCGCAGCCAGCATGATCCTGTCATTGGCCAGCAAGAGCCCGACCTGGCGGCTTGGCGTCGACCGTCTGAACAGTTGTTTCATGTAAGCCCGCCCATCAATAGTGATTAAATGTATGAAATATTAACATAAACAGCAGATTAGCCTCCATATTAAAAGACGGACTCACCATTGCAAGCCAGCCTTTCCGCCGAGTCAGAGGGTCAAGCCATCCTCCCTTCCCCCTTGCAACGCCTCCACCATCCGTTGCTGACCCGCTATGGTGTGGAGCTGTGGTGCAAGCGGGATGATCTGATCCATCCGGCCATCTCCGGCAACAAGTGGCGCAAGATCAAGTACCACCTGCTGCATGCCAAAGAGCACGGCAAACAGCATCTGCTCTCGTTTGGCGGCGCCTACTCCAACCATATCCACGCGCTGGCGGCAGCGGGGTGCCAATCTGGTCTTCGTACTACCGGTATCATACGGGGCGAATATGACGCCGTCAGTAACTCTACCCTGAGGGATGCCCGGCGCTGGGGCATGGATCTCGTTTTTGTCGACCGCCAGAGTTACCGGCGACGGCAGGATCCCGACTGGCTGGCCCAATTCGATGCACCCGATACCCTGATCGTGCCGGAAGGGGGTAGCAGCCCGCTGGCCATCCCCGGGGTGGCGGAACTGGTCGGCGAAGTGCCCTTCTCGCCGGATCTCTGGGTACTGCCCTGCGCCAGCGGCGGCACTCTGGCGGGCCTGATCGCCGGCAAACGGGATCGGGAGCAGATCCTCGCCATTGCGGTACTGAAGGGGGGCGGCTTTATCGCTGACGAGGTGTGTCGCCTCCATCCCGCGGCTGCCAATATCCCCGGCTGGCGCATCGCGCTCGATCACCACGATGGTGGCTACGCCAAATTCAGCCCGGCCCTCTGGCAGTGGGTTCAAGATTTCAGCGCCGAAACAGGTCTGCCTCTGGAGCCGATATACAGCGGCAAGGCGATGTGGGGACTGTTTCGCGAGCTTGCTGCGGGCCGCATCGCTCCTGGCAGCAAGATCGTCTTTATCCATACCGGCGGCATGCAGGGATTGGCCGGACTGCGGGAACAAGGGCGACTGTGAGCCCCGCCTGACGGCAACCGCAAACGAGAGAGGGTCGCCCCACGACGACCCTCTCTCATTTATCTCAATCACCAGCCGGCTCCAGCACCAACCGGCGTGGCTCGGCAAACCAGGGCCCCTGCCCGGCATGCACCCCGAGGTGGCGCAGCATCTTCCACTCATCGCCACTCTCTACCCCCACCGCCAGCACCCGGGTACGAGTATTGGCGCAGCCTCCTACCAGACTGCGGACCGCCATCTGGTTGACCTGTCGGGCGTGTATCTCCCGCACCAGGCTGGGGTGCAACTTGAGGAAGTTGATCTCGAACTCCTTGATGTACTGGGTGCTCACCACATCCTGGCCAGCATGATCAATGGCCAGCTGGCAGCCCAGCATGCGCAGGGAGCGCAGCGGCCGCTTGAGTGCTTCGAAGTGGCGGGTCACCTGGGATTCGGAGAGTTGCAGGATCAACCGCTCGTTGGTGCTGCGCGGCAACTGGAACAAGGCGAAGAAGAGCCAGCGCTGGAACTCGCGGTTGAGCAGGCTCTGGGCGCTCAGGGTCAGGCTGATGGGACAGCTCTGCTCGGAACGCTGGCGCAGCAACACCAACGTTTGCTCCGCCACCAGCCGATCCAGTTGCAGCAATAGCCCCACCTTCTCCGCCATTGGCATGAAGATCCCAGCTTGCAGTTCCCGCCCCTGCTCATCGTGGATATAGGTAAGCAGATCCTGTTGCAGCACCACCTGATCCCGATCCTGCTGGACCGGTTGGGTATAAAAATCGATGCCCTGTTCTTCAAGACGGCGACTGATGAGGGTACGCCAGCGCACCGTCCCCTTGCTGCTCTGCTCCTCGTCCAGCTGCTTCTCATAGAGAAACCAGCCATTGTGCCCCTGTAGACGGGCACTCTTGAGGGCCAGCTCTGCCTCCTCCTGCACCTTGAGCAGGGTGTCTTGCGCCTGGTAGCAAACAGCACCGATGTAGATGGCCGTCTCCGGATTGACCTGCTGCGGCCAGTGCAGCCGTTGCAGGCTCTTGAGCAACTGGCTGGCACTGTCCACCATCTCGCTCTCCGACATATTGGGCAACAACACCGCAAAGACATGCCCAGCATAACGAGCCTGCAAGGCGCCATTATGCTTGCGCACAAAAGCACTGATCACGGCACTCGCCTCCAGCAGCAGATCGTGTCCCTGCAGCTCGAACTGGTCAGCTTCCAGCTCTTCCAGGCAGGCGAGTTCAATCAGCAAGACACCGCCACTCATGACGCTCGCCTCCATGATGGCGCTCTCGAGCCGGTTATCGAAGAAAAGGCGGTTGCCAATACCAGTCATCTTGTCGACGAAGGCGTTGCTGCGAATGAAGTTATCGAAGCGGCTGCGCTCCTTGCGAGCATCCGCCAGCTCAGCCAGCAGATGGTCAAGTGCCTGGCTGGCGGCAACCGGCCACTCTTCGGCGGGGTCATGGCTCAGTTTGACCAGTTTGTCATCGAGGATCAGCTGGGCGCGTATGCCCAGCAGCTCGGCCCCGCGCAACTGCTGGCGCAACCAGCGGATGGAGTACCAGAGACCGAACACCACGATAAAGATACCGAACGAGATGCCCGACATCGCCTTGATGGAGTACTCCGCCTCCTTGAAAGGACGCTCCAGCTTGAAGTTGGCCTGCATGCCCGCCTGATGGGGCAGTAGATGGCTGTATGGCACCAGCAGCGGTTCATTAACCGGACGTTGTACATCACGGAACCAGTAGACCCGCTGGTCGTTCTGGCGCACCTCCAGCTCCACCACATGAGCCGCCCGCAGCAAGGTGGGCAGCCAGCGGCTCATATCCTCCATGCCGTGAGCAACATCGAGCTGCTTGTCGATCACTTCGACCAGCGCATCAACCTTCTTTTGCTGCAACTCCATGCCCAGCTCACGAAAGCTGAACACCCCGCCAATCAGCACGGTCGCCATGGCTGCGATCACGCACAAGGTAATAAACGAGACAAGATGTGTTGTAAGTTTCATGTGCCTTTCCGTATGCCCGGCATCATCCATTGGAGTTCATGGTAGCAGTGGCACTGTAGCCATCACTATGGACGGGGATCCCGCTTCTGTAATTTAAGCGAGGCAGCATACCCAAAGCAGAGAGGGAATACCAAGGAAGGTACACAGGTGGAGCAGGGGAAGATAGCAGACAGAAAAATGGTCCCTCAAAAGGGACCAAAAGGAACACTCATATCAAAACTAACACTCTGTGCTACTGACAAAAAACAGATACAGGAGTATTGAACACACGGTGAGTCAAACCGCAGGGGTACTCTAAAGCAGTTCGGATAAGTTGGGCAATTGTCATTTATGACAGGTCAACGATTGCCTCTTTTAAAAAGAAATTAAAAAAATCGATTAAAACCAATTAGTTAAAAAATCAATCAATAAGTGTGACATATCGGACTCAAATTGATTGTGCTAATGCACTATGATTGCGTGACCCATCTGTGTCTCGTGAAACAGGCAGGACTACCTTGTTACGCATCTCCCCCCTCTGGATCACTGTTCTTCTATGTGTCTTGCCCATTCTGGCAAGCCAGTCCGTCGGCATCTGGCTTACCAGACCAATGGCCAACCACCTGATGGAGCAGAAGGTGGCCGAGATAAAGCGTGCCATGGCGATACGCCATCACACCCTGGACAAGGCTATGAACGAGCAATTGGCACAGTTTGATTTCGATTGTGGTGCCAACGACATGGCGTTGCTGCGGGATCCCCGTTTTTACAGCACCCATATTCGTCTGCAGGGGTTGGAACTGGCATCAGGGAAAAGCTGCTCAAGCCTGGGTATAGGCATTTCGCTCATCAAAAATGTCACCCAGGAGGGAAAGCTTCCCGATAAACTGGGACTAACCGCCACAACAGCCAGCTTCAATACTGAGCAGGAGATGGTTGCCTACTACCAAAGCGGCGGCAACATTGCCTACTGGGTGCTCGATAACAGCTGGAGCCACGATCTGCTGCAACTCCCCTGCAGTGGCTGTTTCTATCTGGAGTTCAGTCAGCGGGATCCCGTGGCAATGACCCCCCGCTTCCCGCGCGGTAACCAGGCAATCAAGCTCGAAGAAGGCAGCCGCAGTCTGAGCTTCTTCGATCAGGACAAACTCACCCGACAAACCATCTGGGCAGGTTCCGCACTCGATCAATTTGCTCGCGAGCAAGTCAGACGCATCGCACTCTGGTGCGGTGCTATCCTGAGCGGACTGCTGGTGACCGCCTATTGGTCGCTGCGAAACTATCGCCGCTCGCTCAAGGGGCTATTGCAGGCCGGAGTGGTGCGCCAGGAGTTCATTCCCTTCTATCAACCCATCGTAGATATTCGTACCTGGCAGGTGGCCGGTTTTGAGGCTCTGTTGCGCTGGCAACGGGGACACGAGCTGATCCCCCCGAGCGCCTTTATCGAATATGCGGAAGATCAGGGACTGATCCTGCCGATTACCAGACAGTTGTTGGAACAAGTGATCACGGATCTGCCGCAGTTGGCGCCAGAGCAGTGGATCAGCGTCAACCTGGTCGCCGCACATATCGAACAACCCTTGCTGCGCAACATGTTGAGCGAACACCACAATCCGTCGCCCGAGCGCCTTACCTTCGAGCTGACTGAACGCAAGCCGATCATCGATATTCAGAGTGCCACCGACGAGATCACCCTGCTGCAACAAATGGGATATCACTTCAAACTGGACGACTTTGGCACCGGTTACGGGGGGTTTGCCTATTTGCAACGGCTGGGCATTCGCCAAATCAAGATTGACAAGATGTTTGTCGACACCATAGGCACCAACGACCTCAAACGCAGTGTGCTGGATGCCATCATCACATTTGGTCTGGAATCAGGCATGGAGATGATTGCAGAAGGGGTTGATACGCGGGAACAGGTTGAGTATTTACGACAACGCGGCGTCTGTCTGATCCAGGGTTACGTCTTTGGCAGACCAATGGCGCTGGCAGATCTTGCCATCTGGCAACAAACGTGGCCCCCACAATATTCGCAGGAGAGCTGACACTGATATTACACAAGACAGGTCCGGCAGAGCTCGTCCCAACTGACCCGCTTGCGCCCTTTTCCACAGAGGCTGGCTGGCACTGACGCAGCCTCTGGAGCCACTAGGCTGATCGCCTTCAACCACCTGTTTACATTCAGAAACAAAATGATCTGCCCCTGGCCGGATGGAGCGCTTATCATAAGCATTCGGCTACCGTGAGCACCTTTACGCGTGCCTCCCATCAATCCCCGTCGGCCAGTGCCGCCCCGAGATGAGAACCATTGCCTATGAAGACATTTATCCGGCAAGAGATTGCCCTGCCCGTTGGCCTGCTCACCCTGCTCTTTTTCAAGACGCTCGGCAGCGACCTGCTGACAGAGACCACTCCGCTCGGGATTTATCTTCCTGTCTCGGCGATGCTGCTTGCTATCGTCACCTGGGCCATCTTTTCGGTGGTGCGCCACTCGGATGCCCTCGCCATCAAGCTTGGCGAGCCCTTCGGCACCCTGATCCTGACCCTGTCGGTCATCTCGCTGGAAGTGGTGATGATCTCCTCGGTGATGCTGACCGGCGAGCCCAACCCCACCATGGCCCGTGACACCATGTTTGCGGTGGTGATGCTGGTAAGTACCGGCCTGGTGGGCTTCACCCTGCTGTTCGGCGGCTGGCGCTACCACACCCAGAGCTTCAATCTGGACGGGGTCAAATCCTATCTGGTGGCCATCATTCCGCTGGCCCTGCTCTGTCTGGTGCTGCCGAACTTCACCCGGGGCGGCACGGTCGGCAGCATGTCTAACCCGATGTCATGGATGCTGATCATCATCTCGATCTTGCTCTACGGGGTCTTTCTGCTGATCCAGACCCGCAGCCACAGCCACTTCTTCATCGACAGCGATCATGAGGATTACGAAGAGCACCACGGCCCGCTACAGAGCAACCTCTATCACACCCTGTTGCTGCTCGCCTATCTGCTGGTGGTGATCCTGCTGGCCAAGACCCTGGCCATTCCCATCAACCACGGGGTCAAGGTGCTGGCAGCTCCGCCAGCACTGGGCGGCTTTATCGTCGCCTGTATCGTGCTGGCACCCGAAGCAGTCGGCGCCATCAAGGCGGCCTTCAATAATCAGCTGCAGCGGGCCATGAACCTTTACTTCGGCTCTGTGCTGGCCACCATCGCCCTCACCGTGCCTGCCGTGCTCTTTATCGGCTCCATGCTCGGTCAGGAGGTGCGCCTCGGTCTCTCCCCCGCCGATATGGTACTGCTGGTCACGACCTTGATGGTGTGCAAGGTGACCTTCAGCAGCGGCCGCACCAATGTGCTGCACGGAGCCACTCACCTGGTGCTGTTCGTGGTCTATCTGTTCCTGATGTTCGAACACGAATAACCGCGTTCAACCAACACCAGAAACGCAAAGACCGCCCGATTGGGCGGTCTTTTGCTATGGGCGGGATGGCTGCTTAGAGGCTCGGCAACACGCCGGCAGGGAGCAGGTCGTTGTAGCTGGCACGGCCCAGCAGCGCGGCGGCCGCCTCGATGTCCGGTGCGAAGTACCTGTCCTTGTCATAGAAGCTGACCTCTTCCCGCAGCCGGCCCTTGGCCAGCTCGATGAGCTCGGTGCTGCGCAGGGGAGCACGAAAATCCAGCCCTTGCGCTGCCGCCAGCAGTTCCACCGCCAGAATGCCACGGGTGTTCTCGGCCATGTCCGCCAGTCGACGGCCGGCGAAGGTGGCCATGGAGACGTGATCCTCCTGGTTGGCAGACGTCGGCAGGCTGTCCACCGAGGCCGGATGGGCCAGGGTCTTGTTCTCGGAGGCGAGCGCCGCCGAGGTGACCTGGGCGATCATGAAGCCCGAATTCACCCCGCCGTTGTTGACCAGGAAGGCCGGCAGACCGGACATGCGCGAGTCGATCAGCAGCGCCATGCGCCGCTCGGACAGCGACCCGATCTCGGCGATGGCCAGCGCCAGGTTGTCCGCGGCGAAGGCCACGGGTTCTGCGTGGAAGTTGCCGCCGGAGAGGATCTCTTCATCCTCGGCAAACACCAGCGGGTTGTCGGAGACCGCGTTGGCCTCGCTCGCCAATACCTCGGCAGCCTGACGGATCTGGGTCAGACAGGCGCCCATCACCTGTGGCTGGCAGCGCAGGGAGTAGGGATCCTGCACTTTCTCGCAGTTGTGATGAGACATGCCGATCTCGCTGCCATCCACCAGCAGGTGACGGTAGCAGGCGGCCGCGTCGATCTGGCCGCGCTGACCGCGCACCGCGTGGATGCGGGCATCGAACGGCCGGCGGCTGCCAAGGGCGGCCTCCACGCTCATGGCGCCGATGGTGATGGCACCAGCAAACAGATCCTCGGCGTGGAACAGCCCTTCCAGCGCGAAGGCGGTGCTCGCCTGAGTGCCGTTGAGCAGCGCCAGCCCCTCTTTCGGTGCTAGCGCGATGGGCTCCAGCCCGGCAATCTTCAGGGCAGTGGCGGCGTCGATCAGCTCGCCCTTGTGGCGAGCCTTGCCTTCACCGATCAGCAGACAGCTCATATGAGCCAGCGGCGCCAGATCGCCGGAGGCACCGACGGAGCCCTTCTTCGGTACCACCGGATAGACTTCGGCGTTGATGAGGGTCATCAGGGCCTCAAGCACCGCCAGCCGGATGCCGGAGAAGCCGCGCGCCAGCGAGTTGAGCTTGAGCACCATCATCAGCCGCACGGTGGCGTCATTCATGTACTCGCCAATCCCTGCCGCATGAGAGAGCACGATGGAGCGCTGCAACTCGTCCAGCTGCTCCACCGGAATGCGGGTGTTGGCCAGCAAGCCAAAGCCGGTGTTGATGCCGTACACCACCCGGTTTTGCTCGATCACCTTGGTGACTACGGCGGCGGAGGCGTGGATCCCCGCCAGAGCGACGGGATCCAGTGAAATGTGTACCGGCTCGCGGCTGACGCGACGCAGGGTGGCAAGATCCAGCTCGCCCGGGGTAATAGTCAATTCAAACATGGTGTTACACCTTTCCTTTGACACCGTTGGCGCCGTCAATCATCGGCAGATCCAGTTTCGCCTCGTGGGCGCAGTTGATGGCAATCTCGTAGCCGGCATCGGCGTGACGCATCACCCCGGTGGCCGGGTCGTTGCGCAGCACCCGACCGACCCGCTTGGCGGCATCATTGGAGCCATCACAGACGATCACCACGCCGGAGTGCTGGGAGAAGCCCATGCCGACCCCGCCGCCGTGGTGCAGGGAGACCCAGGTCGCGCCGCTGGCAGTGTTGAGCAGGGCGTTGAGCAGCGGCCAGTCGGAGACGGCATCGGAGCCATCCATCATCGACTCGGTCTCGCGGTTCGGGCTCGCCACCGAGCCGGAATCCAGGTGATCGCGGCCGATGACGATGGGGGCTTTCAGCTCGCCATTCTTGACCATCTCGTTGAAGGCCAGGCCGAGGCGTACCCGATCCTTGACCCCGACCCAGCAGATCCGCGCCGGCAGGCCCTGGAAGGCGATGCGCTCGCGAGCCATGTCGAGCCAGTTGTGCAGGTGAGGATCATCGGGGATCAACTCCTTCACCTTCTGGTCGGTCTTGTAGATGTCTTCCGGATCGCCGGAGAGCGCCACCCAGCGGAACGGGCCAATGCCCTCGCAGAACAGCGGGCGAATGTAGGCCGGGACGAAGCCGGGGAAGTCGAAGGCGTTTTTCACCCCCTCCTCCAGCGCCATCTGGCGAATGTTGTTGCCATAATCCAGCGTGGCCGCACCGCGGGCTTGCAGGGTCAGCATGGCTTCGACCTGACGGGCCATGGAGTGGCGAGCGGCCTGGTTCACTTCCTGGGGCGCGGATTTTTGCAGCGCGCGCCACTGGGCCACGCTCCAGCCCTGCGGCAGGTAGCCGTGCACCGGGTCATGAGCCGAGGTCTGGTCGGTCACCACGTCCGGGGTGATGCCACGGGCCACCAGCTCGGCGAACACATCGGCGGCGTTGCCGAGCAGGCCGACGGAGACGGCGCTGCCGCTCTGCTTGGCCTCTTCGATCATGGCCAGCGCCTCATCCAGGCTGTGGGCCTTCTTGTCCACGTAGCGGGTACGCAGACGAAAATCGATGCGGGTCTCGTCGCACTCCACCGCGATCATCGAGAAGCCGGCCATGGTAGCGGCCAGCGGCTGGGCGCCACCCATGCCACCCAGACCGCCGGTCAGGATCCAGCGCCCCTTGGGCTCGCCGTTGAAGTGCTGGTTGGCCACCGCGAAGAAGGTTTCGTAGGTGCCCTGCACGATCCCCTGAGTACCTATGTAGATCCAGGAGCCGGCGGTCATCTGGCCGTACATCATCAGGCCCTTTTTATCGAGCTCGTTGAAGTGCTCCCAGTTGGCCCAGTGCGGCACCAGGTTGGAGTTGGCGATCAGCACCCGCGGTGCGTCCTTGTGGGTCTGGAACACCCCGACCGGCTTGCCGGACTGCACCAGCAGAGTCTGATCCTCCTCCAGCCGGGTCAGCACCTCGACGATCTTGTCGAAGCAGGCCCAGTTGCGGGCGGCGCGGCCGATGCCGCCATACACCACCAGCGACTGGGGATGCTCGGCCACCTCGGGATCCAGGTTGTTCATCAGCATCCGCAGCGGCGCTTCGGTGAGCCAGCTCTTGGCGGTCAGCGTGGTGCCGCGCGGGGCGCGGATCACGCGATTGGGATCGTGACGGGGATCCTGGTGTTGCTGGGACATATACACTCCTTGTTTATCGATGCAGCAGGGTGGCGGCCGGCCGGTGGCAGGCCGCTACTTGGTTAACTGATGGACCAGCCGAGCGGCCACGCGGGCACTGCGGTTGTCCTGATCCAGACTCGGGTTGTATTCGGCCAGATCGGCGAGCAGCAGCTTGCCGCTGGCCCGGATATGGGCAATCAGGGGTTCGATGACCGCCAGCTCCACGCCGCGGGCGGCGGGGGCGCTCACTCCCGGCATCACGGCTGCCGGCAGCACGTCGAGATCGATGGTCAGATAGAGGTGATCGCAGCGGGCGATGAAGGCATCCAGCCCGCTGAGCAAGACCGGTAGCTCGGCCGGCGTCATCGCCTCGTCCAGCTCGTGCCACACTCCCAGCGCCTCGGCGCGCGCGAACAGCGCCCGGGTATTGGCGGTCTCGGCCACCCCGAGGCAGGCGTAGGTAAAGGGCGTGCCCTGGGCGGCGCACTGCTCGGCAATCTGGAAGAAGGGAGTGCCGGAGCTCGCCTGCTCCGGCTTCATGCGCAGGTCGAAGTGGGCATCGAAGTTGATAATGCCGACCCGGCCACGGCCAGCCAGATGACGATTGAGGCCGCTCCAGCTGCCAAAGGCCACCTCGTGGCCACCGCCCAATACCAGCGGGAAGTGCCCCTCGTCCAGCAAGCGGGCCACCCGTTCGGCCAGACGGCCGTGGGCGGCATCAAGATCCCCATCCTCGCAGTTCACGTCACCGCTGTCATAGACGGGTCGGCTCAGATGCCAGGCGCTGTTGGCCAGCAGTTTGCGCACCGCCAGCGGCGCACCGGCGGCCCCTACCCGCCCCTTGTTGCGGCGCACCCCCTCGTCACAGGCAAAGCCCACCAGGGCTACACCCGGGGCGGCGCTGCCGGCTTGTGACCAGGGTTGTACCTTGTCGTGCCAGCGCAGGGCCAGCTCGCCATCTTCCGGATCCTGGCGCCCCTGCCAGACCGACATGTCGACCGGGTTGAACTTATCCATGGAGGGTCTCCTCGCCGTTGAAGATGCGGCCTGCCAACTGATCGACGCCGATGAGGTAGCTGAGCTCGGCCGGATGGGCGCAGTGCCAGATCAGGAAATCGGCAGCCATCCCCACCCTAAGCTGGCCAAGGCGCTCCTGCTCGCCAAGCGCTTTGGCGGCGTGGCGGGTCACCCCTGCCATGGCCTCCACCGGGGTCAGGCCGAACAGGGTGCAAGCCATGTTCATGGCCATCCGCAGCGAGACGATGGGGGCCGTGCCGGGGTTGATGTCGGAGGAGACCGCCATCGGCACCCCCGCCTTGCGCAGCGCGGCGACCGGCGGCAGCTTGGTCTCCTTGAGGAAGTAGAAGGCGGTAGGCAGCAGGGTGGCCACCACGCCGCGATGGGCCAGCGCCTGGATCCCCTCCGGATCCAGGTACTCCAGGTGATCCACCGAGAGGGCGCCGAAGTTGGCGGCCAGCGTGCTGCCGCCCAGGTTGGAGAGCTGATCCATGTGCCCTTTCACCGCCAGACCGTATTGATCCGCCGCCAGATAGACCTGCTCGGTCTGGGCCAACGAAAAACCGATGTGTTCACAGAAAACGTCCACCGCATCGGCCAGGCCCGCATCGGCGGCGGCCGGGATGATCTCCTGACAGATGGTCTCGACCCAGGAGTCGGGATCGTCGCGATACTCCGGCGGCACCGCATGAGCTGCCAGCAGGGTGGTCTTGACCCGGATCGGCAGCACCTCCCCCAGTCGGCGGGCGACCCGCAGCATCTTGAGCTCGTCTTCCAGGGTGAGGCCGTAACCGGACTTGATCTCCACCGTGGTGACCCCTTCCCGGATCAGGGATTTCACCCTCGGCAGCGCCAGATCGAACAGCTGATCCTCGCTGGCGGCACGGGTGGCGCGTACCGTGCTGATGATGCCGCCGCCCTTGCGGGCGATCTCCGCATAGGGCACCCCCTTCTGGCGCAGTTCGAACTCTTCGGCGCGGCTGCCGGCGAAGATGAGGTGGGTGTGGCAATCGATGAGGCCGGGAGTGACCAGCTTGCCCTTCATATCCTGCCAATGGGCGGGATAGGGGCCCTTGAGATCCTGCATCGGCACTAGGGCGTGGATCCGCCCCTCGTGAACGCCGAGGGCATGGGGCTCCAGCAGACCGTAGTCGACCAGATCGGAGCGCAGGGTGGCGGGTGTCACGTTGAGCCAGACCCTCTCGCAGTTCAACAGTTCCTTGTTCATACCGACCTCTAAATGTATATACATTAACTTATATCCGATCTCTGACGGGAAAGAAAGGATCAAGTTCACATCTTGATAACATCGTGTTCATTAGAGCTTAAACACAAAAAAGCCCGCCAGAGGCGGGCTTTTTCAAAAATGATATGTATATACAATTAACTAAGGCTGGTCTTGGAGCTCAACTTGTAACGGGAGCCAGGCGACAGCAAACGGGCATAGGAGACCAGATAACCGTCGGACCAGGTACGCCGATGCAACAGCAGGCAGGGGGTGTCGACCCGCACCTGCAACAAGCCGGCCTCGCCGGCGCTCGGCAGCACCGCCTCTACCACGTGCTCCATCTCGGAGAGGGGGCAGACCTCCATCAGATAGCGGTTGGGGGTCTGGCTGGCAAAGTCCTGCTCACCGTACTGTGGCAACCGCTCGGCATCGACGAAGCGCTCTTCCAGCTGCAGCGGCTCGCCATCGGCCTGATGGACGATGAGACTGTGGAAGATGGGAGCGCCGACCCGCAAGCCCAGCTGCACCGCCACCTTCTCGTCGGCAGCCTGGCGTTGCAGCCGGATCACCCGGCCGCTGTACTCGCTGCCCCGTTCGGCGATCTCGTCGGCGATGTTGCGAATGGCCAGCAGCGGCGACTCGGTGCGCCTGTCCGCCACGAAGCTGCCGGAACCGGCGGTGCGCACCAGCCACCCCTCGGCCACCAGTTCGCGCAGCGCCTTGTTGACCGTCATCCGGCTCACGGCGAACTGCTCGCACAGGGCGGCCTCGGTCGGGATCCGGTCGCCCGCCTGATAGTGGCGTTCGCGGATCCCGTCCAGGATGTGCTGCTTGATTTGCATATAGAGGGCCGGTGCCAACGGGATGCTCCTCAGCGACGGCGGTGGGGCGGACGCATATCCGGCCAGGCGCGGTAGACGTCGGGGATCTGATCCGGCCCGCTGATACAAAGATCAAGGTCATGCAGCAGACCGTCCTTGATGCCGTAGATCCAGCCGTGTACCGCCAGCTCCTGCCCCTTGCGCCAGGCATTCTGGATGATGGTGGTGTGGCAGACGTTGGCGACCTGCTCGGCCACGTTCAGCTCGCACAGGTAGTCGAAGCGCTCGTGCTCATCCTCGATGGCATCCAGCTGCTCGCGATACTTGAAGTAGACATCCTTGATGTTGCGCAGCCAGTTGTCGATGAGCCCCAGCTCTTGGTTCTGCATCGCCGCCTTGACGCCGCCGCAGCCGTAGTGGCCGCAGACGATGATGTGCTTCACCTTGAGCACCTCGACCGCATATTGCAGCACCGAGAGGCAGTTGAAGTCGGTGTGTACCACCAGGTTGGCGACGTTGCGGTGGACAAACACATCCCCCGGCAGCAACCCCATCAGCTGGTTGGCAGGGACCCGGCTGTCGGAGCAGCCAATCCAGAGGTATTCGGGGGCCTGCTGGGCAGAGAGGGTAGCAAAGAATTCGGGATCCTCGGCCTTGATCTGCTCCGCCCACTCGCGGTTGTTGGTAAACAGGTCGTTCAACAGTTTCACTATCTGCTCTCCCTACAGTGGCAGTGGCGGCAACATACCATACACAAGGGTAACCAAGGCAAGGCCGACCAGCCCCCTGCAAAACAAAAACAGGGCCATTAGGCCCTGTTTTTATGAGAGGAAGCATCAGGCTTCCATGGCATCTTTCAGCTTCTTGAGCGCATTCTTCTCAAGCTGGCGCACTCGCTCGGCAGAAACGCCGTAGGTATCGGCCAGCTCCTGCAGAGTGGTCTTGCTCTCATCGTCGAGCCAGCGGGCTCGGATGATGTGCTGGCTGCGCTCGTCCAAAGTAGCCAGAGCCGAGCTCAGGCGACGGGTCGCATGGTCGTCCCAGTTGTCGTTCTCGATGGTCGCAGCCAGATCGGAGGATTTGTCCTCCAGATAGTGGACCGGTGCGAAACCACCCTCTTCGTCATCATCACCGACCAGGTCGAAGGCTTGATCATAGTTGCTCATGCGCGCTTCCATCTCGGTCACGTCAGCGGCAGAAACGCCTAGATCGGCCGCCACTGCCTGAACCTCTTCGTGGTTCAGCCAGCCCAGACGTTTTTTGGATTTGCGCAGGTTGAAGAAGAGCTTGCGCTGGGCCTTGGTGGTCGCCACCTTGACCATGCGCCAGTTGCGCAGAACATATTCGTGGATTTCGGCCTTGATCCAGTGCACGGCAAAGGAGACCAGGCGCACGCCGACACTCGGGTCGAAGCGCTTGACCGCCTTCATCAGGCCGATGTTGCCTTCCTGCACCAGGTCGGCCTGGGGCAGACCGTAACCGGCATAACTTTTGGCGACATGAACGACAAAGCGCAGGTGCGACATGACCAGCTGACGAGCAGCCTCAAGGTCGCCATCCTGCTGCAAACGCTCAGCCAGCTCACGCTCTTCCTCTGCGCTCAGCACCGGAATCGAGTTGACTGCCTGGATATAGCCTTCCAAACTACCTTGCGGAATCAAAGCCATAGTGCGCTGCAATGAAGTTCCCATCTGTTACCTCTTACTTTTCAATCGAATCAGTCTAACACCCAGATTGGGTCTGTCTACTGACCTGATGTCATTCTGCGGCGTCTATCAAAGAACATGTCCAGCTTTAGACCGGCTTATCTTATGCCTGCAGGATGAATCATGAATGAACAGTCAAAAAAAAGGGGTCACAATGAAGGACCCCCGAAAAGTAGCATGCTAAGTCCATTGTTGCGGAGCTCGCAACCTTCACATGCTTGCCAAGTCTGACGAGCAAGGCAGAGGGGCCACACTCGTATAAATGCTTCAGCCTAATAGACTGCTTATAAATCAGAAGGTTCCGTGGATCCATAAAAGATCCGAGAGATCTTATTTAATTCAGAATACTCTGACTAAGGGGGTCAAGCCAGAAACGGACCTTCTTTTACTTGATCCACCTCTCAAAATCCAGCGATTTACTTTGATAATAAATTAATCAGGATGGCTCTATATCGCGAATGTGACGATGAACTGAAAACCATGATGCGATCAGCCCCAGCAGAGCCCCCAGCAGGATCAGGTTCACCCCGTCCACCAGACCCATGCCAACCAACCGGAAGTTACTGTTATACAAGCCCGCAAGCTCCTTAACTACCCCTTCGCTCCAGATTACCATCACCTCGGTCAACCACCAGGCCAACATGCCACCAATCACCCCGAACCAGATGCCGGTATAGAGGAAAGGGCGATGGATGAAGGCATCAGTTGCCCCCACCAGCTTGAGCACCTCAATCTCTGAGCGCTGGTTGAGGATGTTGAGACGCAGGGTATTGCCGACGATCAGCAGCACGGCGGAGAGCAGCAGCACCGCGATGCCGGTAATGGTGTGGCGCAGCAGGTTCATGATCCCCTGCAGGCGAGTCAGCCACTGCAGATCCAGCTTGCCCTGCTCGACCCCATCCTCATTGTTTAGCTTGCCGAGCAACTCGGCGGCCCCTTCCGGATTCTGCCAGCGCGGATCCGGAATGACGCTCAACACTGGCGGCAGCGGGTTGCTGTCGAGGTAGTCGAGAGCATCGCCGAAGCCGGAGATCTCGCGAAACTCCCGCAACGCATCGTCACGGCTCAGGTAGGTGACCGAATCCACCTCGGGATAAAGCAGGATCCTGTGCTGCAGATCGAGAATGCTCTGCTCCGGCAGATCCTTGCGTAGGTAAAGGGAGATCTGGGAGCTGTTCTGCCAGCTCCCCTCCACCACCTCGGCGTTTTTCAACAATACGTGGAAGCAGGAGGGCAACGCCAGACTGACACCGAGCACCGCCAGCGTCATCAGGGAGGCGAGCGGATTTCGCCACAGCTCCCCGAGACTGGCAAACGCCTGCCGCACGTGGTCAACCCCGTACATCATCAGACGACGCAGCGGTGGTTGTTTATGACGAACAATAGCCATCAGAGCTCCTCCCCGGCCGAATACATGCGACCCGCCTTGAGGGTTAGAGTGCGATAGCGCATGCGGGCGATCAGCCCCAGATCGTGGGTAGCAATCAGTACAGAGACCCCAAAATTGTTGAACTCCTGAAATAGCCGCATGATATCCATGGAGAGCTGGGGGTCCAGGTTGCCGGTCGGTTCATCCGCCAGCAGCAGCGGCGGCTTGTTGACGATGGCACGGGCGATGCCTACCCGCTGCTGTTCACCACCGGAGAGCATCCGCGGCTGGTAACGCTCCTTGCCTAGCAGCCCCACCTTGTCCAGCGCCGCCGCCACGCGCTTGTTGATATCGGCGTGGCAGTAGCCATCGATCACCAGCGGCAGCGCCACGTTGTCAAACACAGTGCGATCCATCAACAGCCGGTGATCCTGGAAGATCATCCCGATCTGGCGGCGCACATAGGGGATCTGGCTACGCTGGATATGGCTGACATCGTCGCCATGAAAGAAGACGCGACCATCGGTCGGTCGCTCCATCACGCTGATCAGTTTGAGGAGGGTACTCTTGCCCGCTCCCGAGTGTCCGGTCAGAAAGGCCATCTCTCCCTTGCGCAGGTGAAAGCTGACCTTCTGCAGCGCCTGATGGCCGCCGCTGTATACCTTGCTGACCTTGTCAAAACGAATCATAACGGTTCCCTGACATTGACAAACCCCGACCGAAGTCGGGGCATGGGGTGTTTACTCATCGCGACTAAACAGGGCCTCGATAAAGTCATTGGCGACAAAGGGACGCAAATCATCGATCCCCTCGCCCACCCCGATATAGCGGATCGGGATCTGGAACTTGTCGGCCACCGCGAAGATGACACCGCCTTTGGCCGTGCCATCCAGCTTGGTCAGGGTGATGCCGGTCAGGCCTACCGCCTCGCTGAACAGCTTGGCCTGGCTCAGGGCGTTCTGGCCGGTGCCAGCATCCAGAGTCAACATGATCTCGTGGGGTGCCTCTTCATCCAGCTTCTTCATCACCCGCACTACCTTCTTGAGCTCCTCCATCAGGTTGCTCTTGTTCTGCAGGCGACCGGCAGTATCGGCGATCAGCACATCAGCCCCGCGGGAACGGGCAGCCTCGATGGCGTCATAAATGACGGAAGCGGAGTCGGCACCGGTATGCTGGGCAATCACCGGAATGTTATTGCGCTGACCCCACACCTGCAGCTGCTCGACCGCAGCGGCGCGGAAGGTATCGCCAGCTGCCAGCATCACACTCTTGCCTTCAGCCTGGAACTGCTTGGCCAGCTTGCCGATGGTGGTGGTCTTGCCGACGCCATTAACGCCGACCATCAGGATCACGTAAGGCTTCTTGCTGGTGTCGATCACCAGCGGCTGCTCGACTTTGGCCAGCATCTCGCCCATGTCCTGCTTGAGCAAACCGTAGAGCACCTCGGCATCCTTCAACTGCTTGCGATCCGCGTGCTGCACCAGCCCCTCGATGATGCGGGTGGTGGTGTCGACGCCGAGATCGGCGGTCAACAGCTGGGTCTCCAGCTCTTCAAACAGCTCATCATCGATCTTCTTGCCACGGAACAGGCCGAAGAAACCGGATCCGATATTCTCCTTGGTGCGCACCAGACTGCGCTTGAGGCGAGCAAAGAAGCCCTCCCGCTGCGGCTTGTCCTGGGTGTCATCGTCCACCTTGGCGGCCAGCGGCAGAGCGGCCAAGGCAGCAGCCTCAGCCTCCATCGCGGCGACCAGGCGCATATCTTCCGCTCGCTGGGCCTCTTTGGCGATACGGGCTTCTTCCGCAGCCTGAGCTTCGGCAACGATGCGAGCCTCCTCCGCAGCGCGAGCTTCGGCAGCAACACGAGCCTCTTCCGCAGCGCGAGCTTCGGCAGCAATACGAGCCTCTTCCGCAGCGCGAGCTTCGGCAGCAATACGAGCCCCTTCCGCAGCACGAGCTTCAGCGGCAATGCGAGCCTCTTCCGCGGCGCGAGCTTCGGCAGCCATGCGAGCCTCTTCCGCAGCGCGAGCTTCGGCAGCCATGCGAGCCTCTTGCGCAGCACGAGCTTCGGCAGCAATGCGAGCCTCTTCGGCTGCCTTGACCTCTGCGGTGACACGAACTGCTTCAGCGGCTTGCGCCTCTGCGGCGGCACGCTCCTCCTCAGCCATCAGGGATTCGTTGACGATCACCGGCTCCAGATCGGAGGCGCACTCCTCCACCACCAGCGGGCCGTGGTCGTCCAGCTCGGTCGGCAGGCAGCAATCATCTTGCAAAACGGGATTCTGTGCGCTGGCAGGCACTTCGGGGGCAACAGCCGGCGTACTATCGGAAACAGGAGCGGGGGTAGCAGTGACCTCAGGCCCAGCGGTAATCGGGGTGGCTTGGGGTGTCTGTGGTTGGACAGCCTCAGCCTCTTCTTTCTTGCGGCCGAAACCCAGCCAGGAAAACAAACCTTTTGCCATCTAAAAATACTCACATCAAAGGCTGACTGCTAAGATAGCCGTCCCTTGGCGGGTCGGCATAAAAATGAACCGCCTTATACTACCACTTTATTTTCTGACGATGAAACGCGATGCCCAGAGTGAAATCCAGCCGTAGCAACCCGAGCAAGAGTCCCGCCCCGCAAGGAAAATCGGGCTTTGTAAGAATCATCAGCGGCCAGTGGCGAGGCCGCAAATTGCCGGTCAAGGATGTGGAAGGGCTCAGACCCACCACGGATCGCGTCAAGGAGACCATCTTCAACTGGCTGGCTCCCCATATACGCGGCACCCGCTGCCTCGACCTGTTTGCCGGTAGTGGCGGGTTGGGACTGGAGGCGCTGTCGCGCTATGCCGAGCAGGTGACCCTGATCGAGATGGACAAAGGGGCCGCTGATCAGATCAAGAAGAATCTGACCGCCCTCGGTAGTAATCAGGGTCAGGTGATCCAGTCAGATGCAGTGAGCTGGCTGCAAGGCCCAGCCACGCCGTTTGATCTGGTGTTCCTCGATCCGCCGTTTCGCCGCGAGCTGCTGCCGCAAGTGTGCGAACTGCTGGAGCAGCGCGGCTGGCTGGCACCGGACGCCCTGATCTATCTGGAGCGGGAAAAAGAGATGGCCGATCTGACGCTGCCCGCCAGCTGGCAACTACTCAAGGACAAACGGGCAGGTCAAGTCTGCTACCAACTCTATCTACGGGAGGTAAACAATGAAGCGAGTCTTTAATCTGTTGGCGATGGGGCTGATACTGTTCTTCTGGTTTGGCGTACTGGTGAGCCTGATTGCCCCGCTACCCGGCAAACTCAACGGCTTTCTGCCGGTCTGTGGCGTGATTGTCGCCCTGCTGCACTGGCTGCAGGCCAGCATGATCAAGGCAGCTTGCAAACGCTACTTCGAGGTCACCAAGACCGAGTTTGTCACTGTGCTGATATTTGGCGTGTTTGGCATGGTCGACATTCGTCAGCGCCTGCAAGAGATCGTCAACGCCGCCCAGCGCGGCAATCTCTCGGGCAAACCATAAAAGAAAAGGGGACGGCGGTAGCCGTCCCCTAGAGTCGTGTCGTCCTGTCCTTAGAACTGCAATGCTCCCTGCAATCCCTGACTTTATCCTAATCCTTTGGAATATCCCCTTTCCAATCCGTTGGCATGTCCTGCGGCGTTCCTGGCCTGGCAATTCATCCTGAACTGCTTCACTGTCTCCATCCTGGAGGTGTCCATTACCACGTCCTGTGGGGGTCCTTGCGTCTTCCTGACAGATAACCATCCGGGTTATCTCACTTCATCCTGAAGTATTCCTCTCGCATCCGGCGAGGTCCTGTTCATCCTGAAGAACGAGGTTCCGTTCGTTCTGCTCTCATCCCGAGAGTGTCCTGCCGCGTCCTGCGGTGTTCCTTATTCATCCGTGGCGATAATCATCCTGATTATCGAGCTCATCCTGAGGTGTCCCTTGTCCACATCCTGCGGACTATTCCATCTTTATGCGCTGCCCTGCATCCTGCCGGACCAGCTCCGTCCTTGTGAGACCCATAGTAAGGAAATGCGCACCCCGAACAAGGGCCATCCGATGATAAAGATCTGATGCCGCTCCCATTTCAAAAAACAAACTTAAAAACTAACCCTTCAATATCAGCAAGTTAATTAGTTTCACAGGAAAGCTCGATCATTCTGGCATGGCTTCGCGTACGGTTCAAAGCGCCAGCCTCTTACAGTGGCTATGGCAGATCTCTTACACGGGATTCGCCCCCAAAAACGGGGCAGGAAAACGGTTCAATCCTGTCGTTAAGACTTAAAAATTAGTTGAATAAATATGCTTAAAAAAACAGCAAAAAAAGAGCCGAGACCAGGCTCGACTCTTCACATGCAATTTCTTAATCAGCTCAAGCGGTTGGCCGGATTGAGATAGGCCTTGCGCAGCGATTCCGGCGCCAGCACCTCCAGTTCACCGCTGATATTGTTCAACCAGCTGCGAAACTCCGGGGTGTCCTGCACTTCGGTCTCCACCACCACGCTGCGCTTGTCATAGCGGGTCATGCGCGGATTGTTGCCGGGGATCTGGTTATCCAGCAGCGACTGGCTGTTAGCATCGATCCGGCCGACGAAACGGATCGGGCCGCTCACATCCTGATAACCCTGATCTCGGATCAGCTTCTGAATATTGAAATCCTTCGGCTGGGTGGCGCTGAAGTTGGTCAGCTCCACATTCTTGATATGGTCAAACGGGATGCCGTAGACCTTGGGATCCAGCTCTGAGAGAGTGCAGAGCAGGATCGGACCGTCCGGCTGATTGAGAATGCCGAGCGGGTTGATACGGTCGTAGCAGAGCCACACGGTGCGCTCTTTGATCACGCGCTGGATCTCGGCACTGAACTTGCGACCACGCCAGAGCGCATCGCGGATCAAGGTGCTGCGGCGGATCTCCGGGTTGCCGGCAAACGGACGCGGTGACTGGTGGACACTCTCCAGCCAGCGTTCGGCCAGTTCGCTCTGGCTGTCGCGGATCACCTGACTCGCTTTGTCGACCAGCGGGTTCAATTCGGTCAATACACTCGCCGGTAACAGTTGGCTCGCCTGATCACTCCAGGTTTTCAGGGCCACTGCCAGCGAGAGGGGCATGATATTGGCAAAGTCATTGAGGCCGTGGCGCTCGAAGCACCAGCCATGGGGTTTACTGCGCTCGTCCGAGGTGAGGTCGAACAGTCCCATGCCGGACATCTCCTCCAGGTCCCGTTGCACGGTACGCAGACTGACGTGGATGCCTTCCTCTTCCAGTTTTACCTGAAGTTGGCTGGCGGTCAGCTTGTAAGGGCGGTGCGGGATGCAACGCGCCAAGGTCAGTTGTCGTAACAGCTTCTTACTCATGGTGCATGCCTTCACTGGTTTAGCGTTGATCGTATCCTAGTCGCAACTTGCGACAGTCTATGTCGCAAGTTTTGCGGCGACAACTGTCGCCATTTTCATACAAAGCAACTCATGTACATGATTTATAATATAAAAATCACTTAGCACGGCAAACTTAACACTTTAAGACAAGCTAACCATCACGAAGAAAACTAAGTGGAGAGGCAGGCTAACATCAAGGGGAATAGGATTTTTCTGAATCTGTTCTTTTGAAATAGCCGGAGGGAGGCAATCCTCCCTCCAAGCTCAATCACATCAGCCACGACCAGGCTGACTTGGTGATGGCCGCACCGACCATGTAGCCAAACACCGCCAGCGCCGCCACACCGGCCACCAGCTTCTGACCGCGGGCCGGGCGCTTGAGTGCCATGACACCCAGACCGATATAGAGCACCAGTGCCATCAGCTTGGCCATCAGCCAGGGTTGTTGACCCGGGCTCAACTGCAAGGCCACCGCCAGCAACACACCAAACAGCAGCAGGAAGGTGTCGTTGATATGAGGCAGGATCTTCAGCCACTTCTGCTGCAACCGATCGCTGCCGGCCAGCGCCAGACTCCAGCGATAGATAAAGAGCAGCAGACTGACCAGCGCCAGCGTCATATGCAGGTGTTTGAACATGGGATAATAGGCAATCATTTTGCTTCCTTGTCGTCGTCGGGTAGCCCGCTATTCCAGTTGTGGGCATGGATACGCTCCTGCCCCTCCTCGTCGTCTTGCAACAGATCGGAGAGGATCTCCCGGTATTGCAGGCTCTTGTTGATATAAGTGTGTTCGTCGTCCAGATAGTTGACCTGCTCGCGCAACAGCCAGTTATCGTGCTGCTTGAAGGTCTGCCCCGCCCGCCAGGCCTGGTTGGCCCGAAAACCGAGCTGGGTCAGGGCTTCCACCCCCAGATCGACCGCCGAACCCAGGGTTTCCCGGTGCACGCTCTCGACCCCGTGGCGCAGGATCTCGTGGGCATGGGGTCGATCCAGCGCTCGCGCCAGGATCTTCAGGTGCGGGAAGTGCTTCTGCACCATCTCGATCACCGCCAGCGAGGTAGCCGGATCGTTGATGGAGAGCACCAGCAGCTTCGCCTTGTGCGCCCCTGCGGCATGGAGCAGATCGATCCGGCTGGCATCGCCATAGAAGACCTGATAGCCATACTTGCGCAGGGTCTCTATCTGGCTGGCATCCTGCTCGAGGATGGTGGTGCCGATGCCGTGACCATGCAGCAGACGCCCCACGATCTGACCGAAGCGGCCGAAGCCCGCGATGATCACCGGATGCTCCACCAGCTCAGGTTGCTCATGCTGCGGTGCGTCGCTCTGGTTACGGTAATCGAACCAGGGCTGGATCACCCGATCGTTGAGGATCAGCAGCAGTGGGGTGAGCGCCATGGAGAGTGCTACTACCAGCGTCAGCAGCGAGATGGTCTCACCGGGCAGCACCCGGTTCTGGGCGGCAAACGAGAAGAGCACGAAGGCAAACTCACCGCCCTGCGCCAACGCCAGCCCGAAGGTCCAGCGCTGACTCGGCGAGATACGGATGATGAAGCCGAGCGCCATCAACACCAGCCATTTGAGCACCATCAGGCCAACCACCAGAGTGGGTATCAGGAAGGGGTGCTCGGCAAACAGCCCAAAGTCGATCCCCGCCCCCACCGACATAAAGAACAGGCCGAGCAGCAAGCCCTTGAACGGCTCTATGTCGGCCTCCAGCTCATGGCGATATTCGCTGTCGGCCAGCACCACTCCGGCGAGGAAGGAGCCGAGAGCGGGCGAAAGCCCCACCGACTCCATCAACACGGCGATGGCGATCACCAGCAGCAGAGCGGCGGCGACGAAGATCTCCCGCATATGGGACTGGGCGATGGCACGAAACACCGGCCGCATCAGGTAGTGGCCACCCAGCACTATGCCTGAGATGGCCGCGACCACCAGCAGACCATGCTGCCAACCCGCCAGCTCGGAGCCACCATTGCTGGCGACCGGCGCCATGGCCAGCAACGGCAGGATCGCCAGGATCGGAATGACCGCAATATCCTGAAACAGCAGCACCGCAAAGGCGGAGCGACCGCTCTCGCTCTGCATCAGCTTGCGCTCCTGCAGGCTCTGCAGAACTATGGCGGTGGAGGAGAGCGCCAGAATGAGGCCGATGGCCAGCCCCTGTTGCAGCGGCAGACCGATCAGGTGCGCCACGCCGGTCAGTGCCGCCGTGGTAAGCAGCACCTGCAGGCCGCCGGTGCCGAGGATCGGCCCCTTCAGCTGCCACAAGAGGGCCGGACGCAATTCAAGGCCGACCAGAAACAGCATCAGCACCACGCCAAACTCGGCGAAGTGCATCACATCCTTCTGCTCCCCCACCAGCCCCAGCAGAAAGGGGCCTATGATAATCCCCGCCAGCAGGTAGCCGAGCACCGAGCCCAGCCCCCAGCGCTTGGCCAGCGGCACCGCGATAACGGCGGCGGAGAGGTAGATAAAGGCATCAAACAGGATCCCGTGGCCCATCAGTCAGCCCTCCGTGTGAACATCTGGTCCGGCTCATAAGCTCGGCCAACAAGCTGCCCATGTGTCATCAGAGCACCTCCAGCAAGTCGCGTAGATAGGGGCGCCCGGCCAGTTGCTCTGGAGTCAGCTGATCATCACGCAGGGCGCAAAGCAGCTGGCGGTAATCCTGTCCACAGCGGCGCAGGGCGGCGGGATCCTTGACCTTGTGAAAGGAGTGCAGCACGAAAGGGGGCAGCCAGTTCATGCCGCACAAGGTGGCTGCCTGCTGAAATGGCAGCAAAAAATCGAGCAGCGGTCGGCTGTTGTAACCCTCGCTGCAGTAGGACTCCGGCGCCCCGCCGGTGGTGATGGCGCTCAGCCACTGCTTGCCCTTGAGGGCGTGGGCTTCAGGGCCGTAGGCGTAGCCATACTCCAATACCAGATCCATCCACTCTTTCATGATGGCCGGGCAGGAGTACCAGTAAAACGGGTGCTGGAAGACGATGATATCGTGCTCACAGAGCAGCGCCTGCTCCCGCTTCACATCGATAAACATGTCGGGATAGTGCTGGTAAAGGTCGTGAACCGTGACCCCCTCCAGCCCCTCAATCGCCTGCAACAGCTGCTTGTTGGCCCGCGAGCTCTGCAGCGCGGGATGGGAAAAAATAACCAGAATGCGTTTCATGACCACATCACCCGAACAAAGCCTTGCTGTGCAAGGCGCGGTAAACAGAAAAGGGGAGTCTGGGGAGCTGCATCGTAAAGGTGCACAGGAGAGCGACCTTATCAGGAAGCGCCATAGCCTGCCAACTCGGGGATCAGCTCCCGCAGCGCCGGATTGAGGGTCTGGTGGGCGGGATAGCAGAGCCCGATCCGGCGAAACATCCGCGGTCCGCTCACCGGCAGGGTACAGAGCCCCGCCTCATCCTCGACCAGCCCGTCCGGCAGAAAACTGATGCCGACCCCCGCCAGCACCAGCGCCATCACCAGCCCCTTGCTCTCGGCCTTGGCCACCAGATTGAGAGTAAGGCGGTCACAGGCCAGCAAGCCGATAGTCTGCTGATGGGCTTCGCAGGGCGGGCACTCAATAAAATCATAATGTTGCAGCTCGGCCAGCTCGATCCTTTCGCGACTGGCCAGGGGGTGATCGACCGGCACGCAGAGCACGTAATCCTCCTCCCACAGCGGCAGGAAGATCTCGTCCTCCCGGCGCAAGGCATCCAGCGTCAAACGGCAGTCGGCGGGTGTGGTGTAGTCGGAGAGGGTGAGATCCAGTTGCGGCAACACGCGCTGTACTTGCTGCAACAGCCCGGCCACCCGACGGCGACTCAAGTCCGGCATGATGGCGATATTGAGCCTCGCACGCGTCGCTTTCTGGCGAAACAGCTCCGGCAGACGGCGCGCCTCCTCCACCAGCTTGACCGCGTGAGGATAGAGATAGTGGGCCGGATCTTTCGCCACCACCCCCTTCTTGCCCCGGACAAACAGGCTGTCACCGAGCGCCTCTTCCAGCTGGCGTAGCCCCGCCGAGAGGGAGGGCTGGCTGACGTGGCAGCGCTCGGCCGCCGCCGTGATGTTCTTCTCTTCATAGATGGCAATGAAGAAACGCAGCAATCTCAAGTCCAGCATAAACCAACCATAGTTTTTTCAGATGATAACCAGCGGAAAACAATATTTATCATTTATAGATGCAGTGACTATAGTGATTGGGTTCCGTGCTGGCCAGCCACCTGTTTGCTCAAACCGACTCTTGAATCAGAAGGAAAGACCCATGTCCAAATCTCTCGTCGTGATCACCGGTGCCTCCGCCGGGATCGGTGCCGCCATCGCCCGTGCCTTCTCTGCCGCCGGTCATCCGCTGCTACTGCTGGCCCGCCGGGTCGAGCCGATGCAGGCACTGAACCTGCCCGATACCCTCTGCATCGGGGTCGATGTGACCGACACCGCCGCCATGAAGGCCGCCGTCCAGCAGGCAGAAGCCAAATTTGGCCCGGTCGGCTGCATGGTCAACAACGCCGGAGTCATGCTGCTGGGTCAGGCCGATGTGCAGGATCCCGCCGAGTGGCAGCAGATGCTCAACATCAACGTGATGGGGGTGCTGAACGGCGTCCACGCAGTGCTGGCAGGTATGAAGGAGCGCCGCAGCGGTACCATCATCAACATCAGCTCCATCGCCGGTCGCAAGACCTTCCCGAACCATGCTGCCTACTGCGCCACCAAGTTCGCCGTGCACGCCCTGACCGAGAACATCCGGGAAGAGGTAGCCGATGTCGGCGTGCGGATGGTGACCATTGCCCCGGGTGCGGTCGAGACCGAGCTGCTCAGCCACACCACTGACGAGAGCATCAAGGCCGGTTACCACGACTGGAAAGATCAGATGGGCGGCGTCATTGCGCCGGAAGTGATCGCCAATGCCGTGCTCTACGCCTGGAACCAGCCTGCCAACGTCTGCGTGCGCGAGATCGTGCTGGCGGCGACCCGTCAGCAACCTTGAATCCAGCTGACTGACACCATGGGGAGAGCTTGACCCTCCCCCGGGGCACAGGGTTACCATGTGCCCCTTATTTTTTCCGAGTCATTCCATGGTTCTCACCCGTCGCCAACTCGCTCACGCCCGTCGCTGGCTCCCCTTGTGGAGTCTGGTGCTGGTGTTGATGTCGTTTGGCAGCCGGGCCGCAACCGACCTCTGTACCCTGACTACCCACTGCAGCCAGAGCGAGCGCACCCTAGAAAAGGCGATGCCCTGCGGCAGCTTTACCACCGCCCTCTCGATGACGCTGGTAGGCAGCGACAGCCTGACGGTCGCCGTACTGGAACCGGATACCCCCGACTTCGCCTCCCCCTCTCTCTTTATGCCGGACGCCCCGTGCGAGCGGCTCGAACGCCCCCCACGCACCCGGATCTGAAACGCATCCCGTATCGGGCATCTTTTCTTTCAATCTGAGGTGAGTGATGTACAAACCCCTGTTACTGGCCATGCTGGCCGGTACCGTCAGCTTTTCGGCTCTCGCGGCCGAGAAGATGACTGTCTACAAATCCAAATATTGTGGCTGCTGCCAAAGCTGGAACGAGCACATGGAGCAGAATGGCTTCGAACTGGAAGTCATCGAAACCGAACAGCTCGGCGCAGTGAAGCAGCAATACGGTATCGCGCCGGAACTGGCCTCTTGCCATACCGGCATCGTAAATGGCTATGTGATCGAGGGGCATGTACCGGCCGCCGATGTGCAGAAGCTGCTCAGGGAAAAACCGGCGATCCGTGGCCTGACCATTCCGGGCATGCCCCAGAGTGCGCCGGGCATGGATATTCCGGGCCATCCCTATGAGGTACTGAGTATCAGCAACGAGGGCGCGACCAACCGCTGGTCGAGCTACCCCGGCTGACGAAAACTGGCCATGAGAGGGCACTCCCATATCATGTGAGGCACACCTGAGCGGACTCTTGCCGCTCATGGCCAGAAAGAGGGCCGCTATCGCGAGATAGCGGCTTTTTTTGATTACATTTCCTGCAATAACAAGGGATTGCTTGCAACCACCGGCAACAAGGGGCAGATTTAACGCCAATTCATGGAGCCGATGCTCAGGTCTACCAACCCTTTCCAGCGCCAAGGATGCGACATGTTTACCTTTTCCCGAGGAGTTCTGCTGCTAGCCTTTCTGACAGTTCTCCCCCCCACTTATGCCAATGAAGAGCCCGCCATGCTGACAAGCGAACATCCAATCCAGCCGCCCGTGGCCGCCAAACATCCCCGCACTCTGAAAAAACACGGGGATACCCGCATCGACAACTACTACTGGCTGCGTGACGACGAGCGGCAGAAGCCCGAGGTGTTGGACTATCTCAAGGCCGAGAACGCCTATACCGAGGCCATGCTCAAGCCAACCCAACCCCTGCGCGAGCAGCTTTACAAAGAGATGGTCGCCCGCATCCCCCAGCAGGATGAGTCGGTACCCTATGTGAAGAACGGCTACCGCTACCAGACCCGCTATGAGCCGGGCAAGGAGTACGGGATCTATTCGCGCACCAAGCTCGGTGAAGAGCAGGCGAGCCTGCTGCTCGACAGCAACCTGCGGGCTGAAGGGCACGAGTTCTATGCCCTCGGCGCCCTTGAGGTGAGCCGCAACAACCGCTGGCTGGCGGTGGCGGAAGATTTCCTCTCCCGCCGTCAGTACCAGATACAGTTCCTCGATCTGGGGAGCGGCCAGTGGGCCACCGACAAACTGGAAAATACCTCCGGCAATCTGGTGTGGGCCAACGACAACAAGACCGTCTTCTATGTGCGCAAGCACCCGCAGACCCTGCTGCCCTATCAGGTCTATCGCCATACGCTCGGGACGGATCCGGCCACGGACAAGCTGGTCTACGAGGAGAAGGATGACTCCTTCTACATCAGCCTCTACGCCACCACCTCGGAAGATTTCATCGTCATCGCCCTCTCCAGCACCACCACAGGCGAAGCGCGGCTGATCGATGCCAACCAGCCGGAGCACGCCCCACGCCTCTTCCTGCCCCGTCAGGTGGATCACGAATACAGCCTGGATCACTACCGCGGCCGCTTCTATGTGCGCTCCAACAAGGATGGCAAGAACTTCGGCCTCTACGAGACCAAGGAGAGCCCGGTCGATCGCTGGAAGGCGGTGATCGCCCCCAATCCGGAGGTACTGCTGGAGAGCTACGCCCTGTTCAAGGATTGGCTGGTACTGGAAGAGCGCAGCAAAGGGCTGACCCGACTGCGCCAGATCAACTGGCAGAGCGGTGACGAGAAGGAGATCGCCTTCGACGATCCCGCCTATGTCACCTGGCTCGCCTACAACCCGGAGCCGGATACCAGCGCCCTGCGCTATGGCTACTCATCCATGACCACCCCCGCCTCCACCTATGAGCTGGATATGGCGAGCGGCGAGCGCACCCTGCTCAAGCAGCAGCCGGTGGCCGGCTTCAAGGCCGATCAGTACGCCAGCGAGCGACTCTGGGTGACCGCCCGCGACGGTGTATCGGTGCCGGTGTCGCTGGTCTATCGCAAGGACAAGTTCAAGAAAGAGCAGGCAGATGCACCCAAGAATCCGCTGCTGGTCTATGGCTATGGCTCCTACGGCGCCAGCATGGATCCCGACTTCAGCAGCTCGCGCCTGAGCCTGCTGGACAGAGGCTTCGTCTACGCCATCGCCCATATCCGGGGTGGTGAAGAGCTGGGCCGTCACTGGTACGAAGATGGCAAGTTGCTGAAAAAGCAAAACACCTTCAATGACTTCATTGATGTCACCAAGGCGCTGGTTGAGCAAGGCTACGGTGCCAGGGATCAGGTCTACGCCATGGGCGGCAGCGCCGGCGGCCTGCTGATGGGGGCCGTCATCAATCAGGCACCCGAACTCTATCGCGGCGTGGTGGCACAGGTGCCGTTCGTCGATGTGGTCACCACCATGCTTGACGAGTCGATCCCCCTCACCACCGGGGAGTATGACGAGTGGGGCAACCCGAACCAGAAGCGCTACTACGACTACATGAAGAGCTACAGCCCCTACGATCAGGTCAAGGCGCAAGCCTACCCCAACCTGCTGGTCACCACCGGGCTGCACGACTCGCAAGTGCAGTATTGGGAGCCCGCCAAGTGGGTCGCCAAGCTGCGCGAACTGAAGACAGATGATAACAAGTTGTTACTGAACACCGACATGGACGCCGGCCACGGCGGCAAGTCGGGCCGCTTCAAAGCCTACGAGGATATCGCGCTGGAATACGCCTTTATCCTGGATCTGGCCACCCCGGCCAACTGATCCATTATGACCCCGGCCCTTGTCACACAAGGGCCGCATAAGAATCCCCTCCTAGTTTTTCCCTCTTCCATTTCCCTTCATATCAAATTAATCTTCGGCTAGAAAATGAATGATCAAGGTCATGTTTCTCAAGATTAAACTCCGTGATTTTGCCATTTCGTTTGATTTATGTTGGGTGAATGTGCTTAATCGGAGTGCTTGCAACTTTTTATTTGGCCCCTCAGGGGCCAATTTATCTTCGACCGACAGGAGGTCGGTAACCTCACCACAGGATGAGGGTGACCGCCGGAAAAGGGGGCAATCAACTCCCCCGCTTTCGCGCAACGAGAAGAGCGGGCAAGCCCGGCGCAGAACGGGATTGCCATCAATTTATCCGGGGATCGGATAAACAAAATCAAAGAAAAGGGAGAAAAAATGAAAGGATTAACTTTGGCATGCGCCCTGTCGGCGGCTCTGGTCGGTGTTTCATTCGGTGGTCCGGTACAAGCGCAGGAGCGCTTCGTGACCATAGGCACCGGCGGTCAGACCGGCGTCTACTATGTCGCTGGCCAGTCCATCTGCCGCTTCCTCAATCGCGGCGCCGCCGATCACCAGATCAAGTGCAACGCCCCAGCCAGTGGCGGTGGTGTTGCCAACGTCAACGGCATCCGCAGCGGTGAGTTCAACTTCGGCATCATGCAATCCGACCACCAGTTCAAGGCGATGAAAGGGCTGCCACCGTTCCAGGCCGAAGGGGCCATGGACGATATGCGCGCCGTCTTCTCCCTGCAGAGCGAGGTGTTCACCATCCTGGCTCGCCGCGATGCCAAGATCGCCAGCTTCGACGACCTGAAAGGCAAGCGCGTCAACATCGGCAACCCGGGCTCCGGCCAGCGTGACACCATGGAAGAGATCATGGCGGTCAAAGGCTGGAAGAAGGGTGACTTCGGTCTGGTCTCCGAGCTGAAGCCGGCCGAACAGGCCTCCGCCCTCGGTGACAACAACATCGACGCCATGAGCTACTTCGTCGGTCACCCGAACGGCGCCATTCAGGAAGCTTCCACCACCACAGATGCAGTACTGGTACCTGTGACCGGCGCCGACATCGACAAGCTGCTGGCCGAGAAGAGCTACTACAGCAAGGCCGAGATCCCGGGCGGCATCTACAAGGGCAGCGACAAGCCGACCCCCTCCATCGGTGGCAAAGCGGTGCTCTCCACCAGCGCCAAAACCGATCCGGAAGTGGTCTATCAGCTGGTCAAGTCGGTGTTCGACAACCTGGATCGCTTCAAGCGCCTGCACCCTGCCTTTGCCGACCTGAAAGAGGCCGACATGATCAAGGTGGGTCTCTCTGCACCGCTGCATGAAGGGGCTGCCCGCTACTACAAAGAGCGCGGCTGGATCTGATTGAAGGCCCCGGGGCCTTTGTCACTCTCTTCGACACCCGTCCGCCGCCTGATTGCGGGGGCGGGTGTCGCTCTTGTTGTACTCGTTGGCACAAGTTAACCCTATGCAAGATAAACAACTCTCTACCGAGGAACTGATCGCCCAGGATGTGGGCGCTCGCCTGCCGCTGGGCATCATGGGCTGGCTCATCACCGCGCTGGCGCTGGCCTGGTCCCTGTTCCAGCTCTGGATCGCCTCGCCACTCCCCTTCATGGTGGGGTTTGGCGTACTCAATGACACCGAAACCCGCTCCATTCACCTTACCTTTGCCCTGTTGCTCGCTTTTCTGGTGTTCCCGGCATTTCGCTCCTCGCCGCGGGATCGGGTCCCCCTCGGCGATATCGCCCTCGGTCTGATCGCTGCTGGTGCCGCCTCTTACCTGTTCGTGATGTATGAAGCGCTGGCGCTGCGTCCCGGCACCCTCACCACCGCCGATCTGGTGACCGCCTGCATCGGCATTCCGCTGCTGCTGGAAGCGGCGCGCCGTGCCCTGGGGCCGGCACTGGCGGTCATCGCTATCGTCTTTCTGATCTACAGCCTGGCGGGCCCCTGGATGCCGGGACTGCTGGCACATCGCGGGGTAGGCTTTACCGCGCTGGCCAACCACCAGTGGATCACTACCGAAGGGGTGTTCGGCATCGCCCTTGGCGTCTCCACCAGCTTCGTGTTCCTGTTCGTGCTGTTTGGCGCCCTGCTGGAGCGTGCCGGTGCCGGTCACTACTTTATCCAACTCGCCTTCAGCCTGCTCGGTCACCTACGCGGCGGCCCCGCCAAGGCGGCAGTGGTCGCTTCCGGCCTAACCGGTCTGATTTCCGGCTCGTCGATTGCCAACGTGGTGACCACCGGTACCTTCACCATCCCGATGATGAAGAAGGTGGGCTTCAGTTCAGAGAAAGCGGGGGCGGTGGAAGTAGCCTCCTCGGTCAACGGCCAGATCATGCCACCCGTGATGGGGGCTGCGGCTTTCCTGATGGTCGAATACGTGGGCATCCCCTATGTGGAGATCATCAAGCACGCCTTCCTGCCTGCCGCCATCTCCTACATAGCGCTGCTCTACATCGTCCATCTGGAGGCGCTGAAACTGGGCATGCAGCCCATCGGCAACCATCAACCCAAACCCTGGCTGCGCCGCCTGACCGGCTTTGCCTTTGGCGCGGCCCTCATCAGCGGCCTGTCACTGGCGGTCTACTATGGCCTCGGCTGGCTCAAACCTGCTTTGGGTGACTACGCCCTGCCGGGGATCTCGGTACTGCTGGCTGCCACCTATGTGGCTCTGTTGAAGATCGCCGCCAGCAATGAACCACTGCCTGCCGAAGATCCCGACAAGCCGCTCACCGAGCTGCCCAACACCCGCGCCGTGCTGCTCTCCGGCCTGCACTTCCTGCTGCCGGTGGTAGTACTGGTATGGTGCCTGATGGTGGAACGCCTCTCGCCGGGGCTGTCGGCCTTCTGGGGTACCGTGATGCTGGTGATCATCCTGCTGACCCAGCGCCCGCTGCTCAACTGGTTGCGCAAGGACGGCAAGCACGACTACGGCACCGTCGCTGACGGCGTGGTGGATCTGCGGGAAGGGCTGGTCGCAGGTGCCCGCAACATGATCGGTATCGGCATTGCCACCGCCACCGCGGGGATTATCGTGGGTGCGGTCTCCCAGACCGGGGTTGGTCTGGTGCTGGCGGATCTGGTGGAGTTCCTCTCCATGGGTAACCTGCTGCTGATGCTGCTGCTCACCGCTCTGCTGAGCCTGATCCTCGGCATGGGGCTGCCGACCACTGCCAACTACATCGTCGTCTCCAGCCTGCTGGCACCGGTGGTAGTGACGCTGGGGCAGCAAAACGGGCTGATCGTGCCGCTGATCGCGGTGCACCTGTTCGTCTTCTACTTCGGCATCATGGCGGATGTGACGCCGCCGGTGGGGCTGGCCTCCTTCGCGGCAGCGGCTGTCTCCAAGGGCGACCCCATCAAGACCGGGATCACGGCGTTTTACTACAGCCTGCGTACCGCGGCGCTGCCGTTCCTGTTTATCTTCAACACCGACCTGCTGCTGATCGACGTGGACTTCGCCCATGGGGTGCTGATCTTCATCGTGGCGACCATCGCCATGCTGATCTTCGCCGCCGCCACTCAGGGCTGGTTCCTGGTGAAGAGCCGCTGGTACGAGAGCGTGCTGCTGTTGCTGGTCGCCTTTACCCTGTTCCGCCCGGGTTTCTGGATGGACATGGTGCACGACCCCTATCGCGAGACCCCGCCTGCCCAGCTGGCCCAAACCATGGGTGAAGTGGAGGCGGAGAGCACCCTGCGGCTGCGGATCCTCGGTGAAGATGCAGTGGGCAAGCCACGCAAGTTCACCCTGCTGGTCGCCGTACCGGATGGGGCAAATGGCGAAGAGCGGCTGGCCAATCTGGGGCTGAGCCTCTATGAGCAGGATGGCAAGACGCTGATCGACAACGTCGCCTTTGGCAGCCCGGCCGCCACCATGGGGCTGGAGTTCGATCAGGAGATCCTCACCGTCAAGGCGCCGACCGAGCGCTGGACCAAGGAGTGGATGTGGATCCCGGGCTTCCTGCTGTTCGGGGCGATCGTCTGGCTGCAGCGTCGCCGCAGCGTCAAGGCCGGTTAATCCGCCAGGCAAATAAGACAGAGGGCCGCGATTGCGGCCCTCTTTTTATGGATATCGATCTCGCTGCAGCGGCGATCAGTGACCCGCCAGCTTCATATTCTCTACCAGCACCGAGCCGGTCTTGAGACTGGAGCGCTCATCCTCGTCACTACCCACCGCCACGATATGACTGAACATCTCGGCCAGATTGCCGGCGATGGTGATCTCCTCGACCGGATAGGCTATTTCGCCATTCTCGACCCAGAAACCGGCAGCGCCGCGGGAGTAGTCGCCATTGACGATATTGACCCCCTGCCCCATCAGCTCGGTCACCAGCAGACCGGTACCCATCTCTTTCAGCATGCCCTGAAAATCCTGGCCGGTATTGGAGACCTGCCAGTTGTGGATGCCACCGGCATGACCCGTAGTGGTCAGCCCCAGCTTGCGCGCAGAGTAGGAGGTAAGCAGCCAGCTCATCAGCTCGCCGTTACGGATGATATCCATGTCGCGGGTACGCACCCCTTCGCCATCGAACGGGGTACTGGCGAGCCCGCCCAGCAGGTGGGGGAACTCCTGAATGGTGAGCCACTCTGGCAGGATCTGCTTGCCCAATTTGTCGAGCAGGAAGCTCGACTTGCGATAGAGGTTGCCACCGCTGATGGCCATCACCAGATGGCCCCACAGGCCGGAGGCAGTATCGGGGTGGAACAGCACAGGGGCATGGCGGGTAGAAATCTTGCGGGCGCCGAGACGGGAGACGGTACGCTCCACCGCCTCGTCGGCGATGCGCTGCGCGCTCCAGAGCCCGTCGAGGGAACGGCTGGAGGAGTAGCCGTAATCCCGCTGCATGTCGCCATCCTGCTCGCCGATCAGCACGCAGCTCAGGGAGTTACGCGACGCCGCGTAGCCTTTGACGAAGCCGTGGCTGTTACCATAGACCTTGATGCCAAGATGGCTGGAGAAACCGGCACCGTCGGAGTGCTTGATACGGATATCGCGACCCAGAGCGAGTCGTTCGCACTCGATGGCCAGATCGATGCCGCGCTGGGGATCCAGCTCGATTTGGTGACACAGTTGCAGGTCGGGGGCATCCCAGGCCAGCAGCTCGGCGTCCGCCAGACCGGCGCAATCATCCGCCGAGGTGTGGCGGGCAATCTCGATGGCCGCTTCAACGGCGGCACGAATGGCGGGTTTGCTCAGATCGGTGGTCGAGGAAGATCCCTTGCAACCATCGCGATAGACGGCGATGCCGAGGGCGCCATCCTTATTGAATTCAATGCTTTCCAGTTCACAACCCCGGGTGTTCACCGACAACCCGGTCTGCTTGCTGATGGAGACTTCGGCCAGCGAGGCGCCCAGTCCTTTGGCTATCTCCAGGGCTTCGGCAACCACGGCCTCGAGATGGGCTTGATCCTGGCGGATTTGGTCTTGCTGATCCATAACTCACATCTGTATGAAAGAAGGAAAGGGGGGTAAGCATATCAGACCCCTGCGCCCAGCGGGAGAAGCTGGTAACATATCCGCCAAACGTGAATGACAGGAATCAAGAGACCGATGAGTCAATATCAAGACGACAACGAGTTCGAAGACTGGGGCCCCAGCAAGAGCCAGCTCAAGCGCGATGCCGAAGCATTGCAGAAAATGGGGGAAGAGATCGTCTCCCTCAGCCACAGCGAGCTGGAAAAAATCCCGTTGGATGAAGAACTTGCAGAAGCTGTCGAGCTGGGTCGCAAACTCAAGCCGAAGAAGGATGAGTCCTTCCGTCGCCATCTGCAGTTCATCGGCCGCCTGATGCGCAGCCGCGATATCGAGCCGATTGCCGAAGCGCTCTCCATCATCAAGAACCGTCACTCCACCGTGAATGCGCGCCTGCATCGCCTGGAGCAGTGGCGCGAGCGCCTGATCACCGAAGGTGACAGCGCCCTCAACGAGCTGATGTCCCAGTTCCACGAACTGGATCGCCAGAAGCTGCGCCAGCTGATCCGCTCCGCCAACAAGGAGCGGGAGCTGAACAAGCCGCCGGTCGCCTACCGCGAGATGTACCAGTATCTGCGCGGCGAGATCGAAGACCTGCTGTGATCCCCGAAACACGCCTCCCCTCGCGGAGGCGTGCTTCTATTGATGCCTTTTCCTCTCCACATCCCTGTGCGTTTAATATATCCACCATTTTTCTACCCCAGCCATAACGACCCATCTCAACAACCCCGTTAAATCGGCGCTTCAGAGCAGACCAAAACAGACACGTTAACAATTTGGTATCATTTTGTTTGACATATTGAACAGCCTTGGCAGACTGGGGAGAGGATCCAGGCTGTCGCTGCCGAGGCTGACCGACGATTCGATTCTGCCACCCGGTAAGACGCGGGATCCCATGACCATACCTTGAGGCATGCCCTTGCCCAGCCGATGTGCAAGGGTCTGCCCAAGGTGCAGGATGAGACTTCAACGCCAGGGATAATCAGGGTGTTCTATGCCAAATTCCATACTCGTCACCAACCGTAAACCCGTCGTGCTGATGACCATGGGGGCCCAGCCCCGCAATGGCCACGCCTATCAGGTAATGACCCACAAATACATCATGCCGCTGGTCGAGATCAGTGGCTGTGTCCCGCTGCTGGTGCCCACCTGCTGTGGCACCGCCGATCTGGAGCAGTATCTGGATCTGGCTGACGGCATCTATCTGAGCGGCGCCGGCTCCAACATCGATCCGGCGCTTTACGGACAGGAGAACCTCACGCCGGAGAAACAGCAGGACAGGGATCGCGACCTGTTCGATCTGCCCCTCATTAAGGGAGCCCTCGCCCGTGGCTTGCCGATCCTCGGGATCTGTCGCGGCATGCAGGAGATCAACGTGGCACTGGGCGGCGATATCCACCAGAAGGTCTACACCGAACCGGGTTATGACGATCATCGGGAAGATGCCGACGATCCGGTCGACGAACAGTATGGGCCAAGCCATCAGATTGAGCTGCTGCCGGGCAGCTGGTTTGCCGAACTGATGGGAGCTGAACAGATACCGGTCAACTCCCTGCATGGACAGGGGCTAAACCGTCTTGGTGATGGCCTAGAGCCGCTGGCCCATGCCGAAGATGGACTGGTCGAGGCCATCCATGCCCCTACCCTCTCCCCTTTCCTGCTGGCAGTACAGTGGCACCCGGAGTGGAAAGCCAGCGAGAATCCTCACTCCATCAAGATCTTCCAGGCCTTTGGTGACGCCTGCCGACGCCGTCAGAGAGATAATCGTTAACGCTTATTCACCAAATCCTCGCGCCTTGAGCTTGGGCAATCCGCCCCGCTCGGGGCGCAGGGTACGGCAAATATCCATCCCCTTGAGCCCACGCTGGATATGGTCAGGCGAATGGCCAAACACCATGCCGTTGCTGCGGTAGAGGTTGTTGTCATCCAGCTCGAACTTCTCGCCGCCGATCAGCAACTGCTCGCGGCCATTGACCGTATCACCCCGTTTGATGGGCACCTTCATATCGCTCAGCACCTCGCCGGTGGCACACCCCTCGCGCCAGCGCGCCTCGCTGGAGAAGGGGGTAATGGCTATTTCACGCCAGGAGCCATCCCGGAATTCGACCCGATACTTCTCGGCCAGCAGATCGCAGCCAGCCAATGGCAACAGAGCCATCAAACAGATGATTTTCTTTGAAAATTTCACTCAATCGCACTCCTTTGCCCGGTTCTGCACAGGATAAATAAATTGCCGCCCCAACGCACCATTTCCCCGCGCCGCAGCAGCTATGCTGGAAATAAAACCACAATAAGGTGCTGCTATGGCTGGCGAAAACCTCACCGCGCTACCGACGCTGATCTGGATTGGCGAACACCCGTTCTGGACCCTGCTCACCCTCTCCCTGATGCTGATCCACTTCTGGCGCCGCCCCGGGCAACGACGGGAGCTGCTATCTGAGCTCAGTTTCGTGATGATTAGCGCGGTGGTGATCCTGCTGATCCAGCTGGAAGGGGGCTGGTTCAAACTGCCGCTGCCCCATCAATTGCTGATCGAGATCTCCACCCTGCTGGCTGGCCTGATACTGGTGAAGATATGGGGGATCCTGCTGTTCGAATTTCTGCTCCCCCTCTGCCATGTGCGGATCCCTCGGATCATCGCCGATATCGTCATCACCATCGGCTATATCGGCTGGGGTCTGTTTCGCCTCTACGCCTCCGGCATGGCGCTCGGGGAGATAGTCACCACCTCGGCGGTCATCACCGCGGTCATCGCCTTCGCCATGCAGGACACCCTTGGCAACCTGTTGGCCGGGGTCTCCATTCAGCTCGACAACTCCATCGCCATCGGTGACTGGCTGCAAGTCGATACCACCCAGGGCAGGGTGGTGGAGATCAACTGGCGTGCCACCACCATCGAGACCCGCAACTGGGAGACAGTCGTCATCCCCAACAGCCATCTGCTCAAACAGCGCTTCACCGTGCTCGGGCGCCGCCGTGGCGAACCCTTGCAGTGGCGGCGCTGGGTCTGGTTCGATCTGACCCTGGATACCTTGCCGACCCAGATCATCGCGCTGATCGAGAAATCCCTGCGGGAGACCAAGCTCCCCTGTGTCGCCAAGCATCCGCAACCGGACTGCCTGCTGATGAATGTCGAGGGGGGCATCGCCCGCTATGCGGTGCGCTACTGGCTCACTGACCTGGCTCGCGACGATCCGACCGACTCCATGGTGCGCAGCCTGATCGATGCCGCCCTGCGCCGCAACGATCGCCGCCTCACCCCGCCGATCTTCAACGTCTTTATGGCCAAGGAGAAGCAGCATCTGGATGCCCGCCACAAGCGCCACACCGCCGAACGAACCGATACCCTGCGCAAGCTGCCGCTGTTTGCCATGTTGCAGGAGAACGAGCTGCTCCAGCTGGCCGATCAGGTGAAGTTCGCCCCCTTCGTCAGCGGCGACATCATGCTTGAGCAGGGAGAGGTCTCCAGCTGGCTGTTCGTGCTGGTCAAAGGGGAAGCCGAGATGGTGGTTAATGTCGAGGGGCGAGAGCTGAAGCTTGGTACGCTCAACGCGGGAGACTTCTTTGGCGAACTGAGCCTGCTCACCGGCGAGCCCAGCTCCTTCACGGTACGGGCGGTGGCCACCGTCGAAACCTATCGCATCAATCAGGCAATGTTTCAGGAGCTGGTGATGCAGCGCGAGGCGCTGGTCGAGCCCCTCTACCGGGTTCTGAGCGACCGCCAGCAGGAGCAGCGGGCCCTGCTGGAGCGGGAGGCGGAAGCCATGAAGCAACCACCACAACAGCTTGATCTGCTTGATAAACTGATGAAGCTGTTCGGCGGCAGATGACGTAGCATGGCACCGTATTGAGGACGTGATAGAGAGAACAGCAGCCATGTTACTGACCACCCTGGCCCTTGCCGCCAGCCTGCAATTTGATTGTCCCACCACCATCGAGACTCGCCAGCAGCTGCTGACCCCGCAGCAGGGCTGGCAGGCGTTCACCCGCAATGACGATGGCAAACCGGACGAAACCCTCAGTCACCGGCTCGATAATCTGGCCCTGTTCGATGGAGATCCTGCCGAACTGGCCCAACTCAAACCGGATAATGGCGACAGCGACGAGATCCACTACTGGAGCCAGCTCGATAGCAGCCTGCGCCCGCTCTATCTGGTCTGCCGCTATCAGAACAGCGCCATCACCCTGCAGCAGGCGCTGCCCGTCGGCATCAGTTACTGCCGCGTCAACCAGCGCGACCGCTACACCCTGCTCGGGTTGGTTTGTCGCAAATAGCGGGCGTAACCCCTTGCCATATATCGCTATTCGATGACAGCCATTACCGCCTGAGCGTGGCCACCCGCCAGCGCCATCAGAGCAGCAGTTCGGCCAGCTCCTCCAATGCCGTCAGCTCCACGTCCGGCAACAGTTGCAGCTGTTGCCACGGTTGCTGCCGTTCGTTGAGCCAGGCGGCGCGAAAGCCGTGCAAGCGGGCACCCAGCACATCGGTCTCGGGATGATCCCCCACATGGAGGATCCGCCCCGCTGGCAACTTGAGGGTGCTGCGGGTCTGCTCAAACATATCCGGTGCCGGTTTCATTCTGGCGCCCGCCCCCGCCTTGCAGACCAGCGTGAAGTAGCAATCCAGCCCTGCCTGCGCCAGATCCAGATTGCCGTTGGTGATGACCACCAGCGGATAGCGTTCGGCCAGTCTGGCCAGCAGCTGATGAGTGGACTCGCTCACCTCGATCTTCGAGCGCTCTGCCAGAAACGCAGCAAACACCTGCTCCGCCTCGCGGCTGGCCTGCTGGTCGGCCATCCCCCCCTCGACCATGGCGGCGTGGATGGTCTGCTGGCGCGCCAGGCTGACATCGTGGCGCAGCTCGGGCCTGGCCAGCAACACGGCGCGTTTTAACTCCAGCCAGCGCGGCTTGTCGAGCATGGCGGTGGCCAGATATTCGCTGCGCAGATGGTTCAGCATCCACTGCTCGGCACGCACGATGGCGGGGCCGTTGTCATAGAGGGTGTCATCGAGGTCAAACGAGATGGCAGCAACCGGCTGCCAGCGGCGATAGAAGTGCATGGACTCTCCTCTGCAACGGGGCTCAGGGCCCGTTATTCATCGTCCTGCGCATCCGGGTCACGCTTGGCCCTGGGGTGGGCGCTGTCGTAAACCTTGGCCAGATGCTGGAAGTCGAGGTGGGTATAGATCTGGGTGGTAGATAGGTCGGCATGTCCCAGCAGCTCCTGCACCGCCCGCAGATCGCCGGAGGACTCCAGCATATGGGTGGCAAAGCTGTGGCGCAGCTTGTGGGGATGAACGTGGGCGTTGAGCGCCTGCTTGTTGCCCCAGCCATCGAGACGTGCCTGCACCGAGCGGGCCGACAGCCGCTGCTTGCGGCTGGAGACAAACAGCGCCTCGCTCTCATCCCCGGCCAGCAGCGGGCGCACCTTGAGCCACTTCTGCAGCCACTCGACCGCCATCCGGCCGATGGGCAGCACCCGCTCCCGCGAGCCCTTGCCGGTCACCTTGAGCTGGCGGTCGTCGAGCTTCAGATCCACCAGATTGATCCCCACCAGCTCGGCCAGACGCAGCCCTGAAGAGTACATCAGCTCCATGATGGCGCGATCCCGCACCGCCAGCGGATCCTGCTCGTCGGTGATGTTGAGCAGCTGGTGCATCTCGTCCACATCGAGGTTTTTCGGCAGCGGCCGCCCCTGTTTGGGGGTGACGATGCCACGGGCCGGATTGGCGGTCAGCCGACCCTGCCGCACCTGCCAGTCGCAAAAGCTGCGCAGGGCAGAGACCTTGGTGGAAAGGGAACGAGGAGCAAGGCCCCCCTTGTGCATCCGGGTCACCAGAGTGCGCACCTGACTCGCCTCGAGCCGACCCCAGTCAGTGAGCCCCAGGGCCACCAGCTCGGCGCTCATCGCCTCCAGATGGGCTTGATAGTTATTGCGGGTATGAGGGCTGAGCTGACGCTCGACCCTCAGGTATTCGATAAAGGCCGCCAGCTCATCAGCCAGTGCCGCGGGCAGTGGCGGTGCGACGACGGAAGCTTTGGCAAGCACCCTGGCCGGTGTTCTAGCCATGAGTCAACTCGGGCAGACGCAGTTGCAGCAGGCGCCCCAGTTGGCCCAGCAGCAGGGTGTCGTTGTGGGGAGTAAAGTGGCCGGGATCCGAGCTGGCGAAGGCCAGCACACCGAGATCGCCGAGCCGCATCAGGGCCACCGAATTGACCAGCACATCGTGGCCAAACAGCGCCTGCTTCTCGCTCTGACTCAGTCGGCCAAAATAGTAATCCTGCCCCGGCAAACGCTGACCCAGCAGGGATTCGAGCTGCTTTCCCTGCGCCAGAAAACGCTGCTCGGGCCCGCTCAGGGCAAACTTCTTGGGGTTGAGCCAGAGCCGCAACCCGGTCAGGCGCAGCCGCTGGACAAAGGCCTTGCCCATCACGGCACTCACTTCGAACAGGGTCTGGCAACCGTACAGCTCGCCGTAGAGATCGGCATAGACCCGGAAGATCCGCTCGTTCTCGCTGGCGATCCCCATCAATTCGGTGATCTCCTGCTCCAGCTGTTCGATCCGCTCGCGCTGGCGCTCCAGCTGGCGCTCGACCAGCGAGACCGACCCTTTGCGTTCATGGGGAATGCGGATCCGGTCCAGCACGGCGGCATGGCGTTGGAAAAACTCGGGATAACGGGCCAGGTACTCCAGCACAGTGGCTTCATCCACCGATTGCTCCTGCCGTTTGAGTTCGCTCATAAATTGGTTGATCCATCAGAGAAATGGGGCTCGCTGCCCCGACATCATGGGCAAAGGGGGCCAACGCCCCCCGTACCTGAACCTTTATCGGCTAAACCTCTATCTGGCCGTCAAACACATGCTCGGCGGGACCTGTCATATAGACCGGCTGGCCCGGCCCCTTCCAGGCGATGGTCAGCTTGCCGCCCGGCAGACTGACGGTGACCCGCTCCTTGAGCTTGCCCTGACTGATGCCAATCACCGCCGCCGCACAGGCACCGGTGCCGCAGGCCAGGGTCTCGCCACAGCCCCGTTCGAACACCCGTAGCTTGATCTCGGTGGCATTGACCATCTCCATGAAACCGACGTTGACCCGCTCGGGAAAACGCTCGTGGCGCTCCATGATGGCACCGAGCGTCTCGACCGGCGCATCGGCGACCGAAGGCACCTCGATGACGCAGTGGGGATTGCCCATGGAGACCACGCCACACATCACGGTATGCTCCTGCGCCCGCAGCAGATAGGTTTTCTCTGCCTTCTGGGCCCGGAACGGGATCTTGCCCGGCTCAAACTGGGGAACCCCCATGTTGACCGTGACCTGATTCTCCCCCTCCAGCTGCAATACGATGCGACCCCGGGCGGTACTGACCGCGATGCGATCCCGGTTGATCAGCCCCTTGAGACGCACGAAACGGGCAAAACAGCGGGCGCCGTTGCCGCACTGCTCCACCTCGCTGCCATCGGCATTGAAAATGCGATAGTGAAAGTCGAGTTCAGGGTCATAGGGCGGCTCCACCAGCAGCAGCTGGTCAAAGCCGATCCCGAAGTGGCGATCTGCCAGCTTCTTGATGACGTCATTGCTGAAAAATACCTTCTGGGTGACGCCATCCACCACCATGAAGTCGTTGCCCAAGCCATGCATCTTGGAAAAATCTATCAACATCGTGCATTCCTGTGCTGTTAGGGCTGTAAAAATTCACCGAACCAAGGGTCGCCAAGCGCCATGAAGTCGTTGTCCAAAGCCCCATGCATCCTGGAACAATCTATCCACATCGTGCATTCCTGTGCTGTCAGGGCTGTAAAATTCTGTCATCTCTATCTACTGCATCAGGGCAGCAGGTGCTCACCACGCCAGAGATCGGCCAACTGCTCACGCTCGCGGATCAGATGTGCTTCGGCACCATCCACCAGCACTTCGGCAGCGCGCGGACGGGTGTTGTAGTTGGATGACATGGTAAAGCCGTAGGCTCCGGCCGAACGCACTGCCAGCAGGGAGCCCTCGGCAATGGCCAAGGTGCGCTCCTTGCCGAGGAAGTCGCCGGTCTCGCACACTGGGCCCACCACGTCATAGAGCGCGGGAGCATGACCGGCGCGGCTATCCACCTCGATGATGTTCATCCAGGCGCCGTAGAGCGAGGGGCGCAGCATGTCGTTCATGCCGGCATCGATAAGCGCGAAGTTGCGGGTCTCGCCAGGTTTCAGGTACTCGACCCGGGTCAGCAGCACGCCGGCATTGGCGACGATGGCGCGGCCCGGCTCGAACAGCAGGGTCAGATCCCGGCCCGCCAGCTTCTGCTTCAGCGCTTCGGCATACTCGGTCGGATGGGGTGGCTGCTCGGAACCGTAGTTGACCCCAAGGCCGCCCCCCACGTCCAGATGATGGATATGAATGCCTTCTGCAGCCAGACCGTCGATCAGCCGCAGCAGCTTGTCAGCCGCTTCCATAAAGGGATTCAATTCAGTGAGTTGGGAGCCGATATGGCAATCCACCCCGACGATTTCGATGTTCGCCATGGCGGCCGCCTTGCGATAGATGGCTGGCGCCAGCTCGATGGGAATGCCGAACTTGTTCTGCTTGAGGCCAGTGGAGATATAGGGGTGAGTACCGGCATCGATATCCGGATTGACCCGTACCGAAACGCGAGCTTTCTTGCCCATGCTGCCCGCTACCCGATTGAGGCGCTCCAGCTCGGCTTCCGACTCCAGATTGAAGCAGAGGATCTCTTTATCCAGCGCAAGGCGCATCTCCGCTTCACTCTTGGCAACACCGGAGAAGACCACCTTGGCCGGATCACCGCCCGCCGCAAGAACCCGCGACAGCTCGCCACCAGAGACGATGTCAAACCCCGAGCCCAGACGAGCCAGCAGGTTGAGCAGCGCCAGGTTGGAGTTGGCCTTCACCGCGTAGCAGATCAGATGGGGAATATCGCCAGCGGCCTTGTCAAAGGCGTGCCAGTGGCGCTCGAGGGTCGCACGGGAGTAGACGTAAAGCGGGGTACCGTACTGCTCGGCAAGCTGTTGCAGCGAGGTTTGCTCGGCATGAAGCTGGCCGTCGGCGTCGTAGTTAAAGTGATCCAAGGGGGCGGTTCCTTCCTAGAATGGGTGCGGCATTAGTGTGGCGCGGCCTCGGTGGCAGCCTCAGTGGTCGCAGGCGGCGCTGCTTGCGGTGTACTCTGGCTCTGTAGCGGCTCGGGGGGCGGCATATAGAGCGGCCCCTTCAGACCGCACGCGGCCAACCCGAGGGACAGAAGAGTGGCAAGCAGACACTTGGTGAACTGGGTGATCATAATGGTTCGCTGCGAAAAAATTTTTGGCCCTCTATAATCGCACTCACATTGTTAAAAGCAACAGGATAAACCGATGAAGGATCACGAGTATCACGCCCTGACCGACGCCTTTTTCCAATATGTGGAAGACACCCTCGACGAGGGGTATCCGGATATCGACTGCGAACGCAACGGCGGCGTATTGACCCTCTCTTTCGAGAACAAGACCAAGGTCATCATCAACAAGCAGGAACCACTGCACCAGATTTGGGTCGCCACCCGCGAGAACGGCTTCCACTTCGAACTGCAGGGTGACACCTGGATCGACAACCGTTTCGGCCACGAGCTCAAGGCGCTGCTGAGTAAATCCTGCACCGCCCAGGCTGGCGAAGAGGTGGTGTTCCCATGATCGACCTGCACCCGCAGGGCGCCCGCCACGCGGTGATCTGGCTGCACGGGCTGGGTGATTCCGGTGCCGGTCTCGCCCCGCTGGTGGACGCGCTGGACCTGCCCGCCGAGCTACCGGTGCGTCACCTGCTGCCGGATGCGCCGGAGCGCCCCATCACCATCAATATGGGCTACAAGATGCGGGGCTGGTACGACATCAGGAGCTTCGAGGATCCCGACGAGCGAGCCGTGGAATCCCATGTGCGGGAATCAGCCGACCAAATTGCCACATTGCTCGATCAGCTGGTGGCCGACGGGTTTGCCCCCGAGCGCATCGTGCTGGCAGGTTTCTCTCAGGGCGGAGTGATTGCCTCCTTCACCGCGCTGCGCTATCAGGCAACGCTGGCGGGCCTGCTCTGCATGTCCACCTATCTGGCTGCCCCCGACAAGCTGCTCGGCGAGATGAGCGAGGCTGCTCGCACCCTGCCCATCTGCTACATGCACGGCATCTACGACGATGTGGTGAGCCTGTCGCTCGGTTGGGATGCCAAGAACCGGCTTGAAGCTGCCGGGCTCGCCCCCGAGTGGCACGAGTACCCGATGCGCCACGAGATCTGCCGTCCGCAGCTCGGCGACATTCGCAGCTGGCTGCTGGCCCGCCTCGGCGCGTGAGCCCTTCCGGTAAAGCAAACGGCCTGCATCTGCAGGCCGTTTTTTATAGCGATTCCAACTGACGGGTCAGCCCACTTCTCGAGCGGGCGGCACCTGTTCGCGCAGGGAGCCCTGACTGCGATAGGGGATCACATCCAGCTCGCCATTCACCTGTACTATCTCGTAGTACTGGGGCAGGTTGAAGTTGATGAACTGCCCATCATCGCTGAACCGCTCGTGATTGGAGGTATAGAAGCGGTTGACCCCCGCCACCAGCTCATCCTTGTTGCCGGCAAAGTGCTGGTAGATCTCCACCCGGTTCGCCTCATCGAGGATATAGATGTTGGTGCCCGCATCACGGGTATCGAAGAAGAACTGCACCAGCCCTTCGCTGGCGTAGGCATCGACGATGCTCGGCAGATGCTGGCTGTGGGTCTTGTCGAGCCGCAGCGGCAGATGATCCAGCTTGTTGTGGGAGATGTGGCGGTAAAAATCGATGGCGTTTTCCAGCTTCTTCACCGACACCCCGCGCCGCTCGAAGAAGATGCCGTACTTTTCACGGCCGAGCGCCATGGTCTTGACCAGCTGCTGCTTGTCGCGGGCCAGGCGCAGATCGATACACTCCGCCACCAGGGTCTGGAAGCGGGAGCGCACCAGAGAACGGAAGTGCTGGCTATAGCAGAACACCTCGATCATCTCGGGGCCGGCGGCATCCTGATGCATCTTGCCTAGGATGGTGGTGAGGGCATCGACCACAGCTTCATCCCCCTGGAAGTGCAGGGTGCGGATCTCGCTCCAGGAGTTGCGGTAGACCAGATCCACCGAGCCAACCAGACACTCCTGATTGCGACCGAACGAGAAAACATCCACGGTGTTGGCGTCGAACTCGATCACCTGACCGACCCAATGGCTGGTCGGGTCCATCTCCAGATTGAGGAAGATGGAGAGCTGGCGGATCTCGCACGGGCGGCTGAGGGCCAGGTTGGTGGCAAGCGGGTACTTCTCGGGGAAGCAGCCGGAGAGATCGCGACAGAACTGGTGCAGATTGTCGATGTGCAGATCCGAGCCCTGATTGAACAGGTGCACCCGCGACTGGGGGGTCAGCAGATCGTTGAAGTAGGCCCAGGAGACCAGCTTGCTGATGTAACCGTTGAACTCGAGCGGCGCCCGGCCAATGATGTCCACCGGCTCCAGCGAATGTTTGTAGAGATACCAGCCGGCACGGTTGAGGCGACCGTGCGGCACCTGCACGAAGCTGAGATCAGGCTCGCTCAGATCCGGTGCGATCTTGAGGTTCACCCTCTGCACCTTGCCTGGCAGGCTCTCGAATGCGGCATAGAGTTTGCGCGACAGGATGCCGATATCTTCCGGGTTGATCGACTCGCTGATGTTGTTGCGACGGGCGAACTGGATCAGATTGCGGTAGCTCTGCATCAGAGCCTCCAGCAACTCGGCATGGGCGATCTTCACCTCCTCGACCTTCCACTCGTGGCGGTGATCGAGGTGGTACAGCTTGTCCTGGCTCCAACCCCAGTAGGAGACCAGCTGGCTCATCTGCTCGCGGCGCCACTCGGGGGAGTGATCATCCTTGGGATGACTGAGGCCGTCGCACACCTTGAGGTAGAAGCAGCGGCGCACCAGATCGAGTCGCGCCATATCGCCGATGGACTTGAGGTAGTTGGTGACCTTGTCCAGCATCAGGCAGTAGTTGTCGAGCCGGTAGTGCATCCCCTCGTTGTGCTGAAACCAGTCACGGCTGATCATCGAGAGCAAACGGGTGTTGGGGTACTCGTGGGAGTAAGCCTCCATCAACACAGACTTGAGCACCGCCTTATAGGGAGAGTCGATCCCCTTGTAGAGCTGCCACAGGGCAGAGCCGAAATACTCCTCCGCCGGAATACGGTCAAAACTGCCGAGATCAAGCCAATCATCCTGTTTGAGCTTGCCACTCTCAAACAACCCGTTCACATAGTCGTCGTAGTGATCATCACACTCGACAGGAACCAGATACCAGATGAGTCGCTTACCGGCGATGCGCATGGCACTGCGGTAGAACTCGTCAAGCAGCAGCAGATGCTGGGCGCTGCCACAGCTCTCTCCCTGCATCTCGGCATCGTTGGTCTGGCGAAACTTGTCTTCGGGGATCAGGAAGAAATTGAGATCGACCCCGCGCTGCTCCGCCCACTTGGAGAGCATCCGGCACTTCTGTTCCAGCAAGGCGAGCCGCTCTTGCGACAAACCGGCCACGTGGCAGACCCAGATATCGAGATCGGAGTGACAGCACTGGCCGATGGAGGAGGTGCTGCCCATGGAATAGAGCCCCTGAATGGCCCGATCATGGGTTGCCAGACCACTCTGACAGTTGGCATTGCGACAAAGGTCATCGATAAAGGCTTGCTGCTCGGCGGTGGCGCTGAAGCTCCAGATGCCATGAGGGACATCGCCGGAGACATAACCGGGCAGCAGGGGGTGATTGAAGTGCAGCATGACAGGCAGCAGTTGGAATACCTGCTGCCCATAGCGACTCATGAGGCCTAACGCCCGTTGCGTCTTGAGACGGGTAATGTCGTCATAACGCGCAACCAGCGTATCGATGTGTTCCTGCAATGCCCTGCCTATCACCTAGGTGAAAATGACGCACCAAAAGGGGGATACGTCAAAAAAGTGTGATCATGTTAACAATGCAAACAGCGGTGGTAAACAAGCCTACAGCTAAACGCCAGATTATTTCTGGTATGACCACATCAAGTATCAGGGGAAATCATTAAATTTCAATATATTCAATGAATTAATCAATAGCAATTGCTTAATGAAAATCATTTTCAGCATGCATTTTTGAGCTTGCCCCCGCTTTTGCGGGCTCTGCCATGAAAGCCCGGGCAAAGGGTGGTAATATCGATTTCCTTCTAAAAATGAAACAACTGATTGATATGGCAGCCCGAACCCTGAAAATTGCCACTCGCAAGAGCCCGCTGGCCCTGTGGCAGGCCAACTTTGTCAAAGACCGGCTCGAAGCCCTGCACCCACAGTTGCAGGTCGAACTGGTACCCATGAGCACTCAGGGTGACAAGATCCTCGATACCCCGTTGGCCAAGGTCGGTGGCAAGGGGTTGTTCGTCAAGGAGCTGGAGACCGCCATGCTGGAAGGACGGGCCGATATCGCCGTTCACTCCATGAAAGACGTGCCGGTGGAGTTCCCCGAGGGGCTCGGTCTGCACACTATCTGCGAGCGGGAAGATCCCCGCGACGCCTTTGTCTCCAACCGCTTCAAAACCATTGCCGAACTGCCGCAAGGGGCCGTGGTCGGCACCTCGAGCCTGCGCCGCCAGTGCCAGCTGCGCGCCGCCCGCCCGGACCTGGTGATCCGCGACCTGCGCGGCAACGTCAACACTCGCCTCGCCAAGCTGGATGCCGGTGAGTACGACGCCATCATCCTCGCCGCCGCCGGTCTGAAACGACTGGAGATGGCGCATCGCATCACCGCTTTTATCGAGCCGGAACAGAGCCTGCCCGCCAACGGTCAAGGCGCCGTCGGCATCGAATGCCGCCTCGACGATACTGAGCTGCACGCTCTGCTGGCGCCGCTGGAGCACGCCGAGACCCGCGCCAGGGTGCTGACCGAGCGCGCCATGAACCGCGCTCTGCAAGGGGGATGTCAGGTCCCCATCGGTGCTTACGCACTAGTCGAAGGCGAGCAGATCTGGCTGCGCGGTCTGGTGGGCAGTCCCGATGGCAACCAGGTGATCCGTGACGAGATCCGCGGTCCGCTGGCCGATGGTGAGGCCCTCGGCGAACAACTGGCCCAGCGCCTGCTGGCCGCCGGTGCCGACGAGATCCTCGCCGAGGTCTACCGCGCATGACCCCGCTGGTGGTGCGTCCGGCCATTCAGGCCGCCGAACTGGTGCAGTTGCTGCGCCAGCACGGCCATGCACCACTCTGCTGCCCGCTGCTGGAAACCGTGGCGGGCAGTGAACTCCCTCTCCTGCCCGACCTGCTGCGCAGTGCCGATGCGGTTATCGCCGTCAGCATCCATGCCGTTCATTTTGCACACGATTTTCTGTTGCAAACTGGTCAGACCTGGCCACATATTGAGTACTTTGCGGTGGGTCAGGCCAGCGCAGATGCGTTTGCCACCATCGGCATCACGGCAAGCTGCCCGGATGACCCGCGCAGCGAAGGGCTGCTGGCCCTGCCCGCCCTGCAGCAGGTAGCAGGCAAACGGGTACTGATCCTGCGCGGTAATGGCGGGCGGGATCTCATCGCCAGCACGCTGGCCTCACGCGGTGCTCTGGTGCACTATTGTGCGGCCTATGAACGCCACTACCCCGAGCTAGACGGGGACAGATTGACCCACCACTGGCAGGCAGCGGGGCTGGACAGCCTGCTTATTACCAGTGGTGAACTGCTGCAACGGCTGCTGGAGCTGGTTCCCGACCACCAGCGGCCCTGGCTTTTTGACCGCCTGCTGGTGGTCCCCAGCCCGCGCGTGGCCGAGATGGCCAGTGCTGCGGGCTTTATCCATATCACGATTGCCCAAGGTGCATCCAACCAGGCCCTGACGGCCGCACTGGAACTGAGGAAGATGGAATGACAGAACAACAAGAATCCCAGGTCAAACCCCAGCCGACAGCTGTGGTCAATGGCAGCAAGAGCCGCTCCGGTGCCGTACTGGGAGGGGTCGCCATCCTGCTGGCCCTTGGCCTGACCGGCGGTCTCTATCTGCACGGCCACAAGAACGCCGTGGCCCAGCAGGCCGAACTGGCCCAGCTCAAGCAGCAGCTGGCGAGCGCCCTGAGCAAGATCGACCAGACAAGCAGCAAGGATGCCGAGCAGCTGGCCGCACTGGATCAAACCCAGCAGCGACTGCAGGGGGAGATGCAGGGTCTGCAGAACCGGGTACTGGATCTGAATGACAAGCGCCCCAACGACTGGATGCTGGCCGAATCCGAGTATCTGGTACGGATGGCGGGCCGCAAACTGTGGCTGGAGCATGACCTCGTCTCCGCCATCACCCTGCTCGGCAACGCCGACGAGCGTATCGCGGCCCTCAACGACCCCAGCCTGATGCCGATCCGCAAGGCACTGGCCGAAGATATCGCCAAGCTCAAGGGGATGCCGCGCATCGACCGCGAGGGGCTGACCCTCAAGCTGGCGGCGCTGTCCGACCAGATCGAGCTACTGCCTCTCTCCACCGTCAGCATGCCGGAAGCCAAGGCCGAGCCGGATCAGACGGTCAGCACCAATCCCGACGAGTGGGAGAGCAACCTGAAGAAGAACTGGGTCAAGTTCACCGAGAACTTCGTCACCATCCGTCGCCGCGATGGCGCGGTCGAGGCGCTGCTCTCGCCGCAGCAGGAGATCTTCCTGCGTGAAAACCTCAAGACCAAGCTGTTGCAGGCCCAGCTCTCCGTCTATCGCGAGCAGCAGGCGCTCTACGAAGACAGCCTGGACAAGGCCCAACGCTGGCTGACCCAGTATTTCGACACCGACAACAGCGCCACCCGCTACATGCAAGGCGAGATCGACAAGCTCAAGGGTGAGCAGATCCAGATCGACTATCCGGCCCAGTTCAAGACCCAGGCCATGCTGGAGCAGGTGCTAACCGAACGCCTGCAACGCATTCTGGCTAGCAGCTGAGGAGGGCACCATGATCCGTATAATCATTCTGGTTGCCGTGATGGTCGCAGGGCTGATCTTTGGCCCGCAAGCCTCCGGCAACAAGGGCTACGTGCTGATTGCCCTTGGCAATTACACCATCGAATCCTCCGTCACCAGCGCGGTGATCCTGGCAGTGCTGTTCTACGGCGCCCTGCTGATCGTCGAGTGGCTGCTGGGTCGGGTATTCGGCCTGCGCCGCAAGACCCTCGGCTGGTACGGCTCGCGCCGCCGCCGCAAGGCCAATCAACAGACCGTCGCCGCCACCCTGGCAATGGCCGAAGGGCACTACAGTCAGGCTGAAAAGCTGATGATCAAGGGGGCCAGCAACAGCGACACCCCGCTGCTCAACTACCTGAGCGCCGCCAAGGCGGCACAGGCCCGTGGTGACGACGCCCGCCGGGATCAATACCTGCAAAAAGCGCAGGAGGAGAATCCCAAGGCCGAGCTGGCGCTCACCCTGACCCAGACCCATTTGCAGATCGAGCAGGGCCAGTACGATACCGCGCTGGCGATGCTGGAGTCGGTCTACGCCCTCAACCCGCGCCACCCCATGGTGCTGGATCAGCTGCGCCAGGTGCATTTGGCCCGTCAGGACTGGAGTGCCCTATGCGACCTGATCCCGACACTGCACAAGGTCGGCAAGCTGACCCCGAAACAGGAAGAAGATCTGCTGCAACAGGCCTGGTGTGGCCGCCTGCAACAGGCTGCCGGCAGCCTCGAGACCCTCAAAGCGGTATGGCAGGATCTGCCGCGCAAGCTGCGCCTCGAGCCAGAACTGCTGGCATGCTACGGCGATCTGCTGCGCCAGCTGGGCGCCGATGGCGAGGCCGCCACCCTGTGGCAGGAGGCGCTGCGCAAACAGCCGATGCCACAGCTGCTGGCTCGCCTGCCCAAGCTGAAACTCGACAGCTACCAGCCGCTGCTGACGCTGCTGCAAAAGCAGCAGGGGCAACCGGAGGTGGACACCGCACTGGCCCAGCTCTATCTGCTGGCAGGTCAACTGGACGATGCCCAGAAGCTGCTGGAGCAGGAGGTGGAGCGGGCGCCGAGCGCCGCCGCCTATCACGCTCTCGGCCAGCTGATGGACAAACGCCGCCTCACCAACAAGGCCAACGAGTACTATCGTCAGGCACTGGAGCTGGCGGGGATCTGATCCCCGGCAAACAGAAACGCGAGAGGCCGCATGATGCGGCCTCTTTTTTATCTTTTCGCCCTGCCCTCGTCAGGTGGTGAGCCGCTCCAGCTCGCCGATCAGCCAGATGGCCTCGGCGCGATGACTGCCGCACACATCCATCATGGGGCGAAAACCGCCGCACACCGCTGGCCGCTCCGGTTGACCGAAGATCTTGCAGCCAAGGGCGCTATCGAGCTGGATACAGGGGACGCCAGCCGGTTTGCCATCTGGCATACCGGGAATGGCACTGCTGATACTGGGGGCGATGCAACAGGCAGCGCAGCCGCTACGACACTCCATAGACTCCACTCCTTTGGGACGGTCTGAGCCACCATAGCCGAAGCGGCGGCACAAACGTAGCTGGCACACAACAAAAAGCCCGACCGCACGGGCGATCGGGCTTCAGACAACACAGCAGGTTCAGCGAGCCATCATCACAGGATGATATCGCGTACCACGCTGTCTTTGCGCTCAAGATAATGGATCGACTTGATACGACGAATGGTGCGCGACTTGCCACGGATCAACAGAGTCTCGGTGGTCGCCATCACGCCATCGCTGGTGATGCCATCCAGCAGATCACCCTTGGTGATGCCGGTGGCGGAGAAGATGACGTTGTCATTCTTCGCCATATCTTCCAGCTTGAGCACCTTGTTCACATCGATGCCGAGCGCTTCGCAGCGGGCAATCTCCTGCTCGCCCAGCGCACGCACTTCCGGGCTGTCGCCCTTGACGCGGTGACGCGGCACCAAACGGGCCTGCATGTCACCATCCAGCGCGCGGATCACCGCAGCGGAGATCACCCCTTCCGGTGCGCCGCCGATGCCATACAGCATGTCGACTTCGCTGTCCGGCAGACAGGTGAGGATGGAGGCGGCAACGTCACCATCAGGAATGGCGAACACCCGCACGCCCAGACCCTGCATCTCCTTGATTGCCTTGTCATGACGCGGCTTGGCCAGGGTAATGACGGTCAGACGGGAGAGCGGCTTGCCCAGCGCCTTGGCCACGGACTTCAGGTTCAGCTCGAGAGCCTGATCCAGGTCGATGGCGCCTTTGGCCTTGGGCCCGACGATCAGCTTTTCCATGTACATGTCAGGCGCTTTCAGGAAAGAACCCTTGTCGCCCACCGCCAGCACGGCCAGTGCATTGGCCTGACCCATGGCAGTCATGCGGGTACCCTCGATGGGATCGACCGCGATATCCACCGCGTCGCCGTGTCCGGTACCAACCTTCTCACCGATATAGAGCATCGGCGCTTCATCAATTTCACCTTCGCCGATCACAATCTCACCATCGATCTCGATCTGGTTGAGAATGTGGCGCATGGCCGCTACGGCCGCCCCATCAGCGATATTCTTGTCACCACGTCCGAGCCACTTGTAGCCAGCCAGTGCAGCCGCTTCCGTCACTCGGGAAAACTCGATTGCCAGTTCACGTCTCATCGCATATCCAACCTATGGAGCTCGAAAACGGGCGGCATTCTACCACAAGGGCAAACCTTTGCGCACAAAAGTAGCTGCCAGGTGCATAAATGTAGCCAATTCATCCAATTGCAACCCAATTGCCATCGACTCTTCATCCAGTTGTCACCCCGCTGTCATGCATCTTCCCTAGGATGGCCCCGTCTTCAAAACAAAAGCTTGCAACACAAGGGATTAAGATGAAAAAGCTGACTGTAGTGGCACTGGCTCTGACCGCCGCCTTCCAGGCGCAAGCCGTTGAGGTGTATAAAAATGATACCGCCATGCTGGACCTGTATGGCCGCATCTACGCCGGTCAATTCTTCGGCGACAAGAAAGAAAACGTCGATACCGCCAACCCGAATGGCACCAAGGATTACAGCGCCAAGCAAGGGGCTAACCAGTTTGTCCGCTTCGGTGCCAAGGCTGAAACCCAGATCCAGAGCGGTCTGAAGGCGCTGGCCCAGTACGAAGTTCAGATGTACATCAACGACAGCGAGAAGACCATCAGCGAGAGCTCCGACAACCTGCGTACCCGTCTGGCCTTTGCCGGTGTGGGCGCTGACTGGGGTACAGTGACCTTCGGTCGCCAGAAAGGTGCCCCGGGTTTCCTGGCGGACTGGACTGATGTCTCCCTCTCCGACGGCTACGGTAACGAAGCGCTGGGTGCAAAGACCGACACCTTCGCCACCAACCGCGCCGGTTCCGTACTGAAATACTCCGGCCTGTTCAATGGCTTCCAGCTCGACACCAGCTACAAGTTCGACGGTGGTGACACCGAAGAGACTACCAGCAAGGATAGCGACGCGGCCTACGGAGCAGCCGTGGCCTATACCTTCCCGTTCAACCTGTCGCTGGGTACTGCCTATAACGTCGGCCTGCGCGACAAGAGCGGTGAAGAAGATGCAAAACTGTGGCTGATCTCCGCCAAGTTTGACAACAAGGCCGCCTACGCCGCCCTCAGTTATGCCGATGGCAGCGACTTCCTGGCGACTGGCACCGATCACACCGGTTGGGAAGCCGCGCTGGGCTACAACTTCGAGAATGGCTTCGGTCTGATGGCGCTGTGGAACAAGCAGGAGCAGGACAAGGCTGGCACCAAGAAAGACAATGTGGATTACTACACCCTGGGAGCCCAGTACAAGTTCAACAAGAACCTGCGGGTGCTCGGCGAGTACCGCATCAACAATCTGGACAGCGTTGCCGGCAAAGCGACCGCCAACCAGGATGACTTCCAGCTGGCTGCTCGCTACGACTTCTAATCGAGGTTTTCTGATACCCAAAGCGCGATGGCTTGCCATCGCGCTTTTTCGTCGCTGTTGCTCAGAAAACCACAAACTGGCCTAGGCTCAACAGTAGATGTATCGCCGGAGAGATGATCATGGTCAGGCTGCTTTTCGTCCTGCTCTTGCTGCTGGCTCTTCCCGCTCACGCCCTCAATATCGCCATGGTACTGTGGCGTGGCGAAACCGCCGCCGAGGCGGGCTTTCGGGCCGAACTGACCCGACTTGGCTATCAGACCACCATCACCGTCTACAATGCCAATCAGGATCGCACGGCGCTGGCGACCATGCTACGTCAGCAGATGCTGCCGAAACTGGCCGAATACGACTACATCTACACCTTCGGTACCACAGCCACCACCATGACAAAGAGTTTGGTCGCCAATCGCAAGCCCATGATATTCAATGTGGTTTCAGATCCTGTCGGGGCAGGTTTTCTCTCTGAGGACAAGGCTCAGAACAGCATGGTCGCCGGGGTAAGCAATATGGTGCCGATGGCGCTGCAACTGGCCAATGCCAGCAAGTACCTCCCATCGGATAAGCGGCTGCTGCTACCCTTCAACCCGCGGGAGCAAAACACCCTGCTGGTGGCCGACATGCTGATCAACGCGGCCAAAGGTTACCAATGGCAAGTCGCAACCTGGCGTATAGCACCGGATCCAAAGCGACTGGAGAACGAGTTGAAGCGGCTGCAACAGGATGCCAAAAACGACATCGTCTTTCTGGCCGCAGACAGCTATCTGCTCTCCATCGCCCCCCGTTTGCTGAATGCACTCAACGCAGCTGCCATCCCTACCATCTGCAGTGCCGAGCTGTTCGTCGAACACGGCTGCAGCGTTGGCACCATCAGCAGCTACGAGGCACTGGGCAAGATGGCCGCCGGGATCATCCACCGCCACCAGCAGGGAACAGCACTGCAGGATATACCGCTGCAGACCGATCCCCATCCCAAACTGGTGTTGGGGCAACTGGGTAACGCCACCACGCAGGAGGCGAGCCCCGCAAAGCCGAAGCCTTGATAAAGATCTCGGCCAATCAGGCTCCGGGCGGGTATGCTGTTGACCCCCATCGCCCGAGAGCCCTTTCCCATGAGCACCACCGTCTTTTTTGCCGTCCTGCTGGCAGCCCTGCTTCACGCCAGCTGGAATGCGCTGGTCAAAATTGGCGAAGAGCGGCTGGTGGTCGTGTCACTGGTGGCGATCTTCTCAGGGCTTATCGCCGCCGTGGCGCTGCTGCCCATGGGGCTTCCCTCTGCTGCCGAGCTGCCTTGGCTCGGCCTCTCAGTCCTGCTCCATATCGGTTACTGCCTGTTTCTCAGTCATGCCTACAATCAGGGCGATTTTGGCCAGATCTATCCGCTGGCCCGTGGCAGTGCCCCGCTGCTCGCCATGGCGTTAAGTGCCATATTGCTAGGGGACTACCCCGGTTACGGCGGCATCATCGGCGCCTGCGTGCTGATCATGGGAGTCTTGCTGATGGCCTGGCGAGGTGGGCAGCAGCGCCTTGCCAGCAAAGCGGTTCGGGCAGCACTGATCACGGCCATGTTTACGGCGACCTATACCCTCTCGGATGGTGCCGGCGCCCGCGCAGGGGGTGAACCGGTACGCTACACCCTCTGGCTCTTTGCCTGCACCGGGCTGGCGATGCTGCTGGTGCTGATCGTCCACCAGAAACGCAACGCATGGCGCCAGATCCGTCAATATGCACTGGTTGGCGCCACCGGGGGTGCCATGTCACTGCTCGCCTACGGGATTGTTATCTGGGCCATGACCCAAGCCCCCATTGGCGTGGTCGCGGCTCTGCGCGAAAGCAGTGTGCTGTTTGCCATGCTGCTCTCGGTCTGGCTGCTGAAAGAGCCGCTCGGGCGCATGCGGCTGACGGCGGCGGCCATTATCACCGGCGGCGTGCTGCTGACCCGGCTGGGAGGATAAGCGCTGTCGCCATTGGTGCGGATTTATCTGACAGGATGGCGTAATTCACTCCGGCAAATATGCCGAATACGAATAATGGAAATAAGTGTCAGCCCGGGCGTAAATGTTTACATCCGCAACGTATCAATTAACTGGCAGGTCTGTTTATTTCAACCACAGCTTCATTCGGGAAACTTACCTGCCCAGCAGCATTAATGATAAAATCGTTCACAGTTAATTTTCGGCAACGCTGACCAATACCGCGCATGGCACAGACCATGCCGCTCCGCCCATACATTCATTGACCGCCTGACGGGTAAGCCAGCCCGGTCAGAGATGACCCGATCGCGCCCGCCACAACAAGATGGCATGGCGCTACCGCGTTATTAATGGGTCCGGTTTCGTCTGTTTAATTTTTGATTATTTTAAATCCAGCACCATCAGGGAGTTTTTAATATGTCAGCAAAAAAGCTGAAGTTGGGCGCCTTTATATTGATGATATTAACATCGGTATTTGGCGTCACTAATATCGGGATCGGTTTTTACCGAATGGGATATGCCGCCATTCCGATGTTCGTGATCGGCGGTCTGTTTTTCTTCATCCCGTTCATTTTGATGATGATCGAATTCGGTACCGGTTTTCGCAAAGAGGCGGGCGGCATCTTTACCTGGATGCGCCACTCGGTCTCGACCCGATTCGCCTTTATCGGTCTGACCATGTGGTTCGCCTCCTACGTCATCTGGATGTTTGGCAAGGCGCTCTCCATGTGGGTGCCCCTCTCCTTCATGCTGTTTGGCCGCGACATCACCGTCATCCCGGTCACCCTGGACACCGGCATCGACTTCGGCCCCTTTATTCTGGGAGTTGTCGCCATCGCGCTGGTTGCCACCGTCACCAAGCTCATCACCCTGGGCAGCGCCCGCTTCGCCAAAGTGGCGGCTATCGGCGGTCTCTCCGTGGTGGCACTCAACGTGTTGCTGCTGGTCGGTGGCGTCTTCACCTTCGCGGTGAGCGGCATGACTCTGCAGGAGCCCTTCACCCAGGCATCGCTGACGGCGTCTCCCAATGCCGCGTTCAACGACATCATCCCCTTCCTCGGCTTCATGGTGTTCGCCATCTTCGCCTACGGCGGGGTCGAGGCGATGGCCGGGGTGGCTGACGAGCTGGAAGATCCCGAGCGTGACCTCAAGCGCGGCATCTTCCTCTCCGGCGCCTTCATCGTACTCTGCTACATCATCGGCTTTCTGGCGGTCGGCTCAATCATGCGCTGGAGCGACTTCCCGGCCGAGGGGATCACCTCTCTCTCCGCCCTCTTCATCATCATGTTGGAGCTGGGGCGCCATCTCGGTGGCGAGTGGCTGGGACAGGTGTTCATGCGCTTTGCTGGCCTTGGCATGTTCCTGAGCTATCTGGGCGCCTTTATCGCCCTCTCATACGCGCCACTGCGCCAGTTCATCACCGGCACCCCGAGCTACTTCTGGCCGGAGCGTTTCCAGCGCGAGAACGAGAATGGCGTGCGCATTGAAGCCCTCAAGGTGCAAGCCTGGGTGGTCTGTCTGTTCATTGCCGCCAAGTCCATCTTTACCCTGATCAACCCGGAAGGGGCCGCCGCCCTCTACGAGCTGATCATCACCATGACCAACGTCGGCATGACCCTGCCCTACATGTTCCTCATCTACGCCTGGTATCGCTATCGCAACAACTCGGCGCTGGGCAAGGACCTGATCTTCTTCAAGAGCGCGGGCTCGGTACTGCTTGCCACCATCATCAGCCTGATCCTGGTCGCCTTCGGCAACGTCTTTACCGTGGTCGCCCCCTTTATCTCCGGCGATATCTCCACCGGCGTCTGGACCATCATTGGCCCGCTGCTGTTCGTGGTGATCGCCATGCGCTTCAAGATCAAGCAGGAAGATGCCCACTAACCGGCAGGCAATGCTCCATGCCAATCGGGACCGTTCTGGTCCCGATTTTTTTAGCGCCGGCTTCCGCTCGCCATCACAACCAGCCCATAGTTTCAATGTAAAAGAAGACTCCATGGAGACCATTTTTACGCTCTCCTCGTCGTCAGAGCGCGCTCAACGTCGTAAATTATCAATATCAAGGTGAGAATGATTGTGAAGCGCCAGTTCACGACATATAACTTAGCGAGATGTCCCTGTATTTCGTCCGGTAGAGCTGATCATGATGATGCGTTCCCTCCTTCCCCTGTTGCTTGGCGCAGTAATGCTGCCGGCCACTATGGACAGTGCCCATGCCAATCCCTTTTCCGCCAGCAGCAAGAGCAGCAGCGGCTTTCTCGAGCGACGGGATGTGCCTAACCTCAGCTCGGCCGCTTTCGTGGTGGCCAACCACAGAACCGGCGAGGTGATCTCCGAGCGCAACGGCAACCGGGTAATGCCCATCGCCTCCCTCACCAAGCTGATGACGGCGCTGGTAGTGCTGGATGCCAACCTGCGCCTCAATGAAATGCTCACCGTGACCAATGCCGACATCGACCGCATCAAGGGAACCGGATCGCGCCTAGCCATTGGCTCGAAGCTCAGCCGCGCCGAAATGCTCCATATCGCCCTGATGTCCTCTGAAAACCGCGCAGCCTCGGCGCTGGCCCGCCACTATCCCGGCGGCCAGCGTGCCTTTGTCGAGGCGATGAACGCCAAAGCCCGCATGCTGGGGATGTGGAATACCCACTACGCCGACAGCACCGGGCTCAACCCGCGCAATGTCTCCACCGCGCAGGATCTGGCCAAACTCGCCGCAGCAGCAGCCTCCTATCCGCTGATCCGCCAGTACTCCACCGACGAGCAGAGCTATGTGCGTACCAACAAGCGCCAGCTGCACTACCTCAACTCCAACCGGCTGATCCGCGAGGGGCAGTGGGAGTTCACCCTCTCCAAGACCGGCTATATCCGCGAAGCGGGCCGCTGTCTGGTGCTGGGCACCAAGGTCAATCACGAACCGGTGATCATGGTGCTGCTCAATGCCGAGACCACCAACGATCGGGTCGCCGATGCCAAACGGATCAAAACCTGGCTGGAGAGCTCGGGCAGAACCACCCTTGCCGCCAACCAGAGCAGCATGCTGACTCACCAGTAAGCTCGAGATCCCCAACCAAGCGAGGTGCCAGCCTCGCTTTTTTTATCTGCATGAGTGCGCCCAAAAAACGGGAGCTTGCTCCCGTTACAGGTAACACCTTCCGCCATCCCGTTACAAAACGTAACTACTCAACAGCGTGATTCACACTAATAGAATCAATTGGTTGTAACCTGTCAGCAAGAATTTTAGCGTGCCATCACAACCCCTGTAACGACGAGCCACCATGCGAATTTCCAGTATCGAGTGCGGGCGGGTACTGGCCATTCTGGCCGTGATGACCATTCATGTATCCCCTTTCGCCAACCCCTTCAATCCCGCCCTGTGGGGAGGCGAATCCTGGCTCTGGCTAAGCGGCACCATCAACCAGTTATGCCGCTTTGCCGTGCCGCTATTTTTCCTCTGTGCCGGTTATTTTCTGCAGCCGAGACTGAGTCGCGAGGCGCCGCTGACCGTGGCCTGGCGCTACTGCCGCCCCTTGCTGCAGCTCTGGCTGGTGTGGAGTCTGGTCTACCTGCTGGTGGCGTTCAATCCGCTGGATGCCGTGCAGCAAGGCTATCTGGCCTCCCTGCGCGGGCAGTGGCAATTCCAGCTCGGCGACCCCCTCAATGGCTGGCTGGTGGGCGGCATGATCCACCTCTGGTTCCTGCCAGCCCTGATCATGGCGGTGACCCTGCTGGCACTCTGCTACCGGCTTGGCAGACCAGCGCTCGCCCTCTGGCTGGGTCTTGGCCTCTACCTGCTGGCGCTGCTGGGGGGCTCCTATGCCAAGCCGCTGCTGGGTGCCGAGTGGCCACTGCTCACCCGTAACGGCCCCTTCTTCTCCCTGCTGTTTGTGGCGCTTGGTGCCCTGCTGCGCCAGCGTCAGTGGCAACCGGATGCCCGCACCGGCTGGCAACTGCTGCTGGCTGGGGTGACGCTCTATGGCTGTGAAGCCTGGGCGCTGCAGCACTTTGCCGCAGTGCCGCTCACCCGCCACGACTTCCTGCTCGGCTCCCTTCCCTGGGCTATCGGCCTGTTTGGCCTGCTGCTGGCCAACCCCGAGTGGGGCAAGGGCAGCTGGCTTGAGCGCCAGGCCCCCAAAGTGCTCGGGATCTACTGCCTGCACATGATGCTGGTAGTCTGGCTCTTCGTGTTTGGCCCGCAGGGCGCATCCATCCTGTGGGAGATCGCCAAGGTGCCGCTGCTGCTGGGAGCGTCTCTGCTGGCCTATCGCCTGCTGGCGGCCCAGCCCCTCACCCGCCTACTGCTGCGTACTCGCTGAGTCCGGTATCCAGCCCGTCCTATCGGGCCGGATACCTCTTCACGTTTAGCCCCTTTCTCTTCCGCTACGCCCTTTTTGCTCTCGCTTCATTACCGCAGTTTGCTGCAATGGTTCTACTTTTCAGCCGCGCTTCCCCAACCGTAAAACCTGCCCCCACAGCCCCCCTCTATTTTCACCTTGCCAGACAAATGAAAATCAATATCATTGGCATCCCGCTTAAGCGGGTCAGGCTAATTATAATTAAATCAATATGTTCGAGCCGTCAGGTCGACATCCAAAGAGTCAATATTGAATATGCAGCACCCTCACTTTCGCAGAACGCTGGTCTCGCTGGCACTGCTGGGCACCGGCTTCACTGCCCAGGCCACCGATGAAACCATGACTGTGGTTGGCAAACGCTCCCAGCATCAGGAAGTTGCCACCGCAACCCGTACCAATACGCCAGCCAAGCTGGTTCCCCAGACCATCGACAGCGTCAAGGTCAGCGAGCTGACCGCCTTCGGCCAACCAACGCTGAGTGAGGCCCTGAGCGGCATTCCCGGGGTCAACGCCAGCGGTGACACCCGCTTCGATGGGGTCAATATCCGCGGCTTCAGCGCCAGCAACGACTTCTATCTCGACGGGTTCCGCGACGACATGCAGTACACCCGGGATCTCGGCAACATAGAGCGGGTGGAAGTGCTCAAGGGCCCGGCTGCCGTGCTCTACGGCCGCGGCAGCACGGGGGGCATCGTCAACCGGGTCAGCAAGAAGCCGCAAAAAGGGCAGGAGTCCAGCGTCACCGCCCGGGTCGGCAGCTTTGACAGCCAGCGGCTGGCCGCCGACCTCAATGGCGAGGCGAGTGAGCAGGTGCAACTGCGCCTCAATATGGCGCAAGAGGACAAAGATAGCTTCCGCAACGGCGTGAAGAGCAAACGCACCCTGCTGGCCCCCTCCGCCAACTGGGAGATCAGCGACAACCTCAACTGGCTGGTGCAGTACGAGCGCAACGAACATGACCGCACCCCGGATCGCGGCATTCCCGGGGTCAATGGCCGTCCGGCCGATGTGCCGCGAGAGTATGTCTACAGCGATACCAGCCGCGACTTCATCGATGACGTGGCACAATCCACCCGCTCACGCCTCTCCTGGGATATCAACGATCAGTGGCAGTTGCGCCAGCAGCTCGGTTACTCCACCCTCGACAGCCAGTTTGACAACACCTATGTCACTAGCGTCAAAGGGGATCAGGTGACCCGCTCCCGCTGGCAGCAGGATCTCAAAGCGAAGAACCTGATCAGCAACACCGAGGCCGAGGGCCTGTTCCAGACCGGCCCGGTGGAACATCGCCTGCTGGTTGGCTTCGAGCAGAACTGGCAGGAGCGCACACCCAAGCTCTATCAAAACGCCACCGCCATCCCGTCTGGCAATCTCTACGATCCGGGCTCACTGCCTACCTACAATGGCGCCATGAAGCTCTCCAGCGACGCCAAACACAAGGTGCGCGGCAATGGCCTCTATCTGCAGGATCAGCTCAGCCTGGGTGACTGGCATCTGGTGGGCGGGCTGCGCCGTGACGACTTCACTGTCACCAGTCGCCGCTACGACCTCAACAAGGAGGAGAGCGTCTCGGTCAACAGCCTGAGCCCGCGCCTTGGTCTGGTGTGGAATCCCCTCGAGGATCACGCCTTCTACACCTCCTACAGCAAGACCTTCACTCCGGTGGGCGGCGAGCTGATCGGCATCACCCCGGGTGACAAGAACAACGGGCTGGAACCCCAGCACACCCGCCTCTACGAAGGTGGTGTGAAGAGTGACTGGCTGAACGGCAAGCTGGCGACCACTCTCTCCCTCTATCGACTGGAGATGTACAACAAGCGCACCAAGGATCCGCTGGATCCCACCAAGGTGATCCTCACCGGCCTGCAGCGTACCGAGGGTGTCGAACTGAGCGCCCGCGCCGAGCTGACCGACGAGATCTATCTGCGTGGCGGCTTTGCCATTCAGGATGCCGAGCAGGTCAAGGCGGATGCGGATCTGCAGGGCAAGCGCCCGATGAACGTCTCCCGTCAGAATGGCCAGTTCTATCTCGGCTACAAGAGTGGCGAGCAGGGCTGGTTCGGTGAAACCGGCGTAACGGCGGTGGGCGATCGCTTCGCCGACAACGCCAACACCACCACACTACCCGGTTACGCCCGCTTCGATGCGCGCGTCGGTTATCGCTGGCAACAGTGGGAAGCCGAGCTGAGCACCGAAAACCTGACCGACCACGAGTACTTCGTCAGCGCCACCAGTGCCAACCAGATCATGCCGGGCACACCCCGTCAGCTGAGTCTGACCGGTACCTACCGCTTCTGATCTCTGTGACAACCACCCCGACTGGCCAGCCCTTGCTGGCCAGTTTTTTTATGAAGCAACCACGATGAAACGCAGAAGAGTTCCCCTTCACAACAACAAATGGGTACGCCGCCTCCATGCCTGGGCCGGTTTTTTTACCCTAGCCCTGATGCTGATGTACGGCATCACCGGCCTCTGGCTACAACACCGAGCCGTGTTGCCCATCCCCGGCCCCCACACCGACAAATCGAGTGAAGAGATAGTGCTGGAGGCGCCGCTCGCCAGCCCGGAGCAGCTGAAAAGCCTGCTGCAACAGCGCTATCCCGATATCTTTGCCGATGGGCGAACCATGATCACCACGGCCCAGACCCTGCCCACCCCGAACGGTCCGCTCACCCTGCCCGCCAAGTGGGAGATACGCGGTGTCACCCTCAGCCAGAGCGTGGCCGCCAGCTATGTCGAGGGCACCCTGCTGGTACGCACCGATCTGCAACTGGCCAACTTTGCTGCCAGCCTCAACCGACTGCACCGCGGCATGGGCACCGGCCTCGGCTGGCAGCTGTTTGGCGACCTCGCCGCCCTGGCTCTGCTGCTGCTCGCCCTCACCAGCCTGTTTATGTGGACCAAGCTGCACGGTACCCCCAGAGCCATCATAGCGCTGACGCTCGCAGGTACCCTCGGTACCCTGCTGTTTGCCCTGCTGGGATAGCGCGCGACCATGCTACTACGTAGCAAGGAAATGAAAGAAAACCGCAATAGAAACAGGCCGCTGGCGGTGATGCCGTCAGCGGCTATATCAAGGAAAGGAAATAACGGAGAGCAGGAAAAGAAAAGGGATACCAAGAGGTAACGGGAAGTACTGCCAGCTCAACAGTAACGCCCCAATGCGCAGGAACGCTAAAAAACAAAAGGCCATCATTGCTGATGGCCTTTTGTCATAAATTTGATGGTGCCCGGGGTCGGACTCGAACCGACACGGTTATTCACCGGCGGATTTTGAATCCGCTGCGTCTACCGATTTCGCCACCCGGGCAACTGCGAGGGATTATACGAATGGCGCGATGCCATGCAAGGTGTTTTTCGATTGAACACTCCCGTTTGTTCATTTATTCAACGCCTTGCCGATGCGGGGCCAGTTACATAGAATGCCGCCATCATCTTAATGGAATAAAAACGATGGCCAAGCCTAAAAAAGTCCAACAAAAATCCCCCTCTCCTGCCACTCAGCCATACCCGTCAGCGGGTCTGCTGCGTCGCCTCGGCGCCCTGATCTATGATGCGCTGGTGGTGACCTCACTGCTGATCATCGCCGGCTTTATCGGCATGGGTGTCGCCAAGCTGCTGCTGGTCACCGGCATGGCCAGCGTACCGGCGGGTGAAGATACCGTCTGGTTGCTGACTCGCCACCCCCTGAGCCTGATCTACACCCTGTGGCTCGCCTTCGTCATCTGCGGTTTCTACACCTGGTTCTGGACCCGCGCTGGCCAGACCGTCGGCATGCGCGCCTGGCGGCTGCGCATTCAGAACGAGGATGGCAGCCATATCCGCATCACCCAGGCGCTGATCCGTCTCGCTACCGCAGCCTTTGGTCTGGGCAACCTGATGTGCCTGTTCAACCACAAGCGCCCACGGGCGTTCCAGGATATCTGGGCCGAGTGCGAAGTGATCGTGCTGAGCAAAGAGGCCAATCTGGAATTGTTGAACAAGTAATACCGGCTCAATGCAACAACGAAAGAGGGCACCAACAGGTGCCCTCTTTGCATTACCACGTGTGAATTACTGCTTGCGGCTGAGGATGTAGAAGGAGATACCGCCAAACAGCAGGCTGGGCGCAACAGCCGCCAGAATGGGCGGTACCGCATAGACCAGACTGATAGGGCCAAACACCCGATCACTCACATAGACGGCGAAACCGGTCATGATCCCCATCAGCATCCGCGCCCCCATACTCACCGAACGCAACGGGCCGAAGATGAAAGAAGAGGCCAGCAGGATCATCGCCACCACCGAGAGCGGTGACAGCAGTTTGCGCCACATCTCCAGCTTGTAGCGACCGGCATCCTGCTTGTTGGCATCCAGGTAACCGATGTAGTCGAGCAGACCGGAGACCGAGAGATTCTCGGGGTCGATACTCACCACCCCCAGCTGCTTGGGCGTCAGCTCCGAGCTCCACTCCATCGTGGCGTGCTGTTCACTGCGGATCTGCGCCGGATCGTCGAAGCGGGTAACCTGGGTCTGCTTGAGCAGCCAGTGATGCCGTTCAAATACCCCCTCCCGAGCCTGCACCACGTCGATCAGCTTGCGCTCGGGGGTGAAACGATAGAGGGTAATGCCGGTCAGGGCGCCATCGTTGCGCACCCCGTTGATATTAACGAAGTTGTTGCCATCCCGTGCCCACACCCCGTAGGCCGAGACGGTAAGCCGTCCTTCCGACATGGCACCGGCACGGATATCATCCGCCATCCGTTTGGCGACAGGGGCCACATACTCCCCCATCAGTCCTACCAGGATCATCAGCGGGATTGCTGTCTTGAGCGCCGCCATCACAATACTGATCTTGGAGCGACCCGCCGCCTGCATCACCACCAGTTCGGAGCTGGTCGCCAGCTGGCCCAGACCGATCAGACCGCCCAGCAGCGCCGCCAGCGGGAAGAAGAGCACCGCCTCCTTGGGCATGGAGAGCAACACATAGTAGAGAGCATTGATCATGTCGTAGTTGCCCTCTCCGACAGACTTGAGCTGTTCCACATACTTGATGAGCGCCGCAAGACCAACCAGCGTGAGCTCACACAGCAGGATCGACATAAAAATGACCCTGCCGATATATCTATCGAGAATGCCAAACATCAGCGGTAGTTCCTATGTGGCTTCATCATTTTGATTTGTTTATGAAATATTTGCTCTTTACCCCGTTCCACCAGCTGGTGCCCTGCAAATTGAGGGGCAGGCCAATAAACAGCAGATAACCGAGCGGAACCAGGAACATCCCCGGCCAGTAGGGCAACCGACCACTGTCGATAGCCGAGCGGGCGGCACTGAGCAGCAGGAAGTAAGAGAGATAGAGCATGATGGCCGGCAACAGCTTGGCATAACGCCCCTGACGGGGGTTAACCCGAGCCAGCGGAACTACCAGCAGGGTGAGCACCGGAATGGAGAGAGGCAAGGAGATACGCCATTGCAGTTCACCCATCATGTCGTTTTCCTGGGTACCCAGCAGCTCCATAGTGGGTTTGGCCGCCGCCTTGCGGTTGGAGCGCTCCATCTCCTGCTGACGGATCACCAGACCATACTCGCGAAAATCGGAGATCTGGAACTGCTTGCCGGGGAAGTTGCCTTCATAGCGGGAACCATCCTTCAGAGTCAGCCACTGAAGACCATTCTCATCGATCGTCACCACCCCTTCGCTGGCCACCACCACCGAAGGGGGGTTGCTGCCTTCGGCCCGCTGCAAGATGAAGATCTTCTGCAGCTTCGAGCCGTTGTCGTTCAAATCCTGGATGTAGGCAACTAGGCGCCCCTTGTCGAGCTCCATAAAGCGGCCAGCCTGCAGGAAAGAGATCCCCGGATCCGACTTGAACTCGTCGATCACCTGATACTCTCGCTCCTTGGCTTGCGGGGCGATCCAGCCGGTGTTGAACGCTGCGACTGCGGCGGTCAGCAAGGCTAGCAACATGGCGCTGCGCATCACGAAACGGTGACTGAAACCGACCGCATGCATCACCGTCATCTCGCTTTCGGCGTAGAGGCGACCATGGGCAAACAAAATGGCTAAAAAGAGACTGATAGGCAGCATCAACAGCGCCATATTGGGCAAGTTGAGCAGCAGCAGGGTGGAGACCAGACGTGTCGGCACCTCGCCATCGGCAGCATCACCGATGATCTTGATAAATTGTTGGCTGACAAAGATAAGCAACAATACGAATAACACTGCCAGCTGGGTTTTCAGGGTTTCCCTGAACAAATATCGGAAAACGATCACAGTCATTCCCAAGTAAACTTGTGTTTTTAGTCGAATGCCTGAAAAATAGGGCCGTATATTGGATTTTTACCAGTTTGAACTGCGGAGCCTGTGGCTGTTCGCTCCGCCTCTGATACCCCAACAAGCACCGCATTATTCAATAAAAGGTGCCTTTTGTCTTTAGGATGTAGGAGATTCCATGGAGTTCAGTGTAAAGAGTGGCAGTCCAGAGAAGCAACGTAGCGCCTGCGTCGTAGTCGGCGTATTTGAGCCGCGTCGCCTCTCTCCGGTTGCCGAACAACTGGACAAGATCAGCGATGGCTATATCAGTTCGCTGCTGCGCCGTGGCGACCTGGAAGGGAAACCAGGCCAGATGCTGCTGCTGCATCAAGTACCGGGCGTGCTCAGCGAGCGCGTACTGCTGGTCGGATGCGGCAAGGAGCGGGAACTCGACGAACGCCAGTACAAGCAGATCATCAACAAGACCATCACCACCCTGAACGAAACCGGCTCCATGGAAGCGGTCTGCTTCCTGACCGAGCTGCACGTCAAGGGTCGGGATACCTATTGGAAGGTGCGCCAGGCGGTAGAAACCACCAAGGCGGGCCTCTACAGCTTTGATCAGTTCAAGACCAACAAAGCCGAACCACGTCGCCCGCTGCGCAAGCTGGTGTTCAACGTGCCGACGCGTCGGGAACTGACCATTGGTGAAAAAGCCATCGCTCACGGTCTGGCCGTGGCCAAGGGTGTGCGGGTCTGTCGCGACGTGGCGAACATGCCGCCCAACGTCTGCAACCCGGCCTATCTGGCCTCCCAGGCCCGTCGTCTGGCCGATGCCTACGACAACATCACCACCAAGGTGGTGGGCGAGCAGGAGATGGCCGAACTCGGCATGAACTCCTATCTGGCGGTGGCCCGCGGCTCCGACAACGAAGCCATGATGGCCATCATCGAATACAAGGGTCATCCGGATGCCAAGCCCATCGTGCTGGTCGGCAAGGGTCTGACCTTTGACTCCGGCGGCATCTCCATCAAACCGGCCGACGGCATGGACGAGATGAAGTACGACATGGGTGGCGCCGCCTCCGTGCTCGGTACCATGCATGCGCTGGCCCAGCTGCAACTGCCGATCAACGTCATCGGCGTGCTGGCAGGCTGCGAGAACATGCCGGGTGGCAACGCCTATCGTCCGGGTGACATCCTTACCTCCATGTCCGGCCAGACCATCGAAGTGCTCAACACCGATGCGGAAGGTCGTCTGGTGCTGTGTGATGCACTGACCTATGTGGACCGCTTCGATCCGGAAACCGTGATCGACGTGGCGACCCTGACCGGTGCCTGCGTCATCGCGCTGGGTCACCACACCTCGGGTCTGCTGGCTAACCACAACCCGCTGGCCCACGAGCTGCTCAACGCCTCCGAACAGGCGGGAGATCGCGCCTGGCGTCTGCCGTTGTTCGACGAGTATCAGGAGCAGATTGACAGCCCGTTCGCCGACATGGCCAACATCGGTGGTCGTCCGGCCGGCACAATCACCGCGGCCGCCTTCCTGTCACGCTTCACCAAGAAGTACAACTGGGCCCACCTGGATATCGCCGGGACCGCCTGGAAAAGTGGCAAGGACAAAGGCTCTACCGGTCGTCCGGTGCCCCTGCTGACCCAGTTCCTGCTGAACCGGGCTGGCGTGGATATCGAAGAGAAAGAGTAACTCTCCGGCCCCTGCCGATGGCTACATCGGAAGGGTTGGCGTTACCCTGAACCACAAGGAAGAGGCCCGCCTCTTCCTTGTTTCATTCTTGAATCAGTGAGCTGCGGACGGGAAACGCCCCGTCAGCCTCATGAGGCGGTCAACACTCCGTCACCGCAAAACGGGATCAACCTGATGAGCCAAGTGACCTTTTACCTGATGAGCGAACAGGATGACGCGCAGGCCTCTGCGGTCGAGCGACTGGCCTGCACTCTTGCGGCCGAGTCGTGGGGCGCGGGCCATATCTACCTGTTCTGCAACGATGAGGCCCAGGCTCTGCGTCTGGACGAGCTGTTGTGGCAACTGCCGCCGGAGCGCTTTGTGCCGCACCAGCTGCAGGGCGAAAGCGGCATGGCTCCGGTGGAGATCGGCTATCAGCCACCGAAACGGCGCTACGCCCGCCTCATCAATCTGGCCACTGCGACACCTTTGTTTGCAGGACACTTCGCTCAAGTGGTAGATTTTGTCCCCACTGACGAAACACAAAAGCAGCAAGCTCGCGAGCGCTACAAGCACTATCGCCAAGCAGGCCATGCCCTCGAAATGAGGGAGCAGCCCGTCCTTGCCGCACCGGATCCGGCGCAGCCCTGACTGCAACCAATTGATCCATAAAGAATCAACACCAGACTCCATCCATCCAGATTACGGCGAGACCATGGAAAAGACTTTTAATCACAACGCCATCGAACAGGCGCTCTATCAGCACTGGGAAGCACAGGGTTACTTCAAGCCCCACGGCGACACCAGCAAAGACTCCTTCTGCATCATGATCCCGCCGCCGAACGTCACCGGCAGCCTGCACATGGGTCACGCCTTCCAGCAAACCCTGATGGATACCCTGATCCGCTACAACCGCATGCAGGGCAAAAACACCCTGTGGCAGGCAGGTACCGACCATGCCGGTATCGCCACCCAGATGGTGGTTGAGCGCAAGATCGCCGCAGAAGAGGGCAAGACTCGCCACGATTACGGCCGTGATGCCTTCATCGACAAGATTTGGCAGTGGAAAGAAGAGTCCGGTGGCACCATCACCCGCCAGATGCGCCGTCTGGGCGACTCCGTGGATTGGGAGCGCGAGCGCTTCACCATGGATGAGGGTCTCTCTGCCGCCGTGCAGGAAGTGTTCGTCCGTCTTTACGAAGATGGCCTGATGTACCGCGGCAAGCGTCTGGTGAACTGGGACCCGAAACTCAACACCGCCATCTCCGATCTGGAAGTGGAGAACCGCGAGATCAAGGGCCACATGTGGCACCTGCGCTATCCGCTGGCCAACGGCGCCAAGACCGCTGAAGGCAAGGATTACCTGATCGTCGCCACCACTCGTCCGGAGACCATGCTGGGCGATACCGCTGTGGCCGTGAACCCGGAAGACCCGCGCTACAAGGCGCTGATCGGCCAGCACATCCTGCTGCCGCTGGTGAACCGTCTGATCCCCATCGTTGCCGACGAACACGCCGACATGGAGAAGGGCACCGGTTGCGTGAAGATCACCCCGGCCCACGACTTCAACGATAACGAAGTGGGCAAGCGCCACAGCCTGCCAATGATCAACATCTTCACCCTGGACGCTCACGTGCGTGCCGAGGCCGAAGTGGTCGATACCAACGGCAACCCGAGCAGCGCCTACGATGCCGCCCTGCCGAGCGAATTCGCCGGTCTGGAGCGCTTCGCCGCCCGTAAAGCGATTCTGGCCAAGCTGGAAGAGCTGGGTCTGCTGGACGAGATCAAGGATCACGTGCTGCAACAGCCGTACGGCGATCGCGGTGGCGTGCCCATCGAGCCGATGCTGACCGACCAGTGGTACGTACGCGTGGCACCGATGGCCAAGACCGCCATCGAGGCGGTGGAAGATGGCCGCATCCAGTTCGTGCCAAAGCAGTACGAAAACATGTACTTCTCCTGGATGCGCGACATTCAGGACTGGTGCGTCTCCCGTCAGCTGTGGTGGGGTCACCGCATCCCTGCATGGTATGACGACGCCGGCAACGTCTACGTTGGCCGCAGCGAAGACGAAGTGCGCGCCAAGCACAGCATCCCGTCCGTGACCACCCTGCGTCAGGACGAAGATGTGCTCGACACCTGGTTCAGCTCCGCCCTGTGGACCTTCTCTACCCTGGGCTGGCCGAACAACACAGAGGCGCTCAAGACCTTCCACCCGACCGACGTGCTGATGAGCGGCTTCGACATCATCTTCTTCTGGATTGCCCGGATGATCATGATGACCATGCACTTCATCAAGGACGAAAACGGCCAGCCGCAAGTCCCGTTCAAGACCGTCTACATCACCGGTCTTATCCGTGACGAAGAAGGCCAGAAGATGTCCAAGTCCAAGGGCAACGTGCTGGACCCCCTCGACATGATCGACGGCATCTCGCTGGAAGATCTGCTGGAGAAGCGCACCGGCAACATGATGCAGCCGCAGATGGCCGAGAAGATCGCCAAGCGTACCGCCAAGCAATTCCCGGAAGGGATCGATGCCCACGGTACCGACGCCCTGCGCTTCACGCTGGCAGCGCTAGCCTCTACCGGTCGTGACATCAACTGGGACATGAAGCGCCTGGACGGCTACAACAACTTCTGCAACAAGTTGTGGAACGCCTCCCGCTATGTGCTGATGAACACCGAAGATCAGGATTGCGGTTTTGCCGGCGGCGAAATGCAGTTCAGTCTGGCGGATCGCTGGATCCAGTCCCAGCTGCAAGTGGCCATCCGTGACTTCCGTACCGCCCTCGATACCTACCGCTTCGACATCGCGGCTGGCGTGCTGTACGAATTTATATGGAACCAGTTCTGTGACTGGTATCTGGAGCTGACCAAGCCGGTGCTGACCAAGGGCTCCGAGGCCGAGCAGCGCGCTGCCCGCCACACCCTGGTGACCGTGCTGGAAACCCTGCTGCGTCTGGCACACCCGATCATCCCGTTCATCACCGAGACCATCTGGAAATCGGTCGCCCCGCTGGCTGGCGTACACGCCGACACCATCATGATTCAGGCCTTCCCGGAGTTCGACGCCGCCAAGGTGGACGAAGCTGCGATGGCGGATCAGGAGTGGGTGAAGGAGTTCATCGTCAGCATCCGCAACATCCGCGCCGAGATGAACGTGGCACCGAGCGTGCCCCTCAACGTGCTGCTCCAGTGCGATGCCAAGGATGCCCAGCGCGCAGCCGACAACGAGGCCTTCCTCAAGTCGCTGGCCCGCCTGGAGTCCATCCGCGTACTGGCGGACGGTGAAACCGCCCCGCTGTCAGTGAAGAAGCTGATCGGTGCGACCGAGCTGATGATCCCGATGGCCGGTCTCATCGACAAGGATGCCGAACTGGCCCGTCTGGCCAAAGAGGTTGCCCGTCTGGTCGGCGAGTGCGGCCGTATCGAAGGCAAGCTTGGCAACGAAGCCTTCGTTGCCAAGGCGCCGGAAGCGGTCATCGCCAAAGAGCGCGAGAAGCTGGAAGATTACCGTCTCCAGCTGACCAAGCTGGAAGCTCAGCAGGCCGAGATCGCCGCGCTGTAAGCACCGCCCCAACCGATACAACAAAGCCCCCTGCCAAGGGGGTTTTTTCATATCCGCGCTCCCCGTTTCAGCTCACCAGCAGCCAGCCGCAGAAGCCGAGATAGAGCAGACCCACCAGCGCCAACCGCCCGGCGGTCATCACCCCCTTTCTGAAGCCCCACCAGAGCACCCCCACCGCCAGCAGCGTCACCAGCGAGGAGGCCATCATGGCGCCATCCAGCAGCCAGGGGGTGAAGAACAGACAGAACGCTTTGGGGATGGTGCCCTGGATCATCATGGCCCCGGAGATATTGGCCAGCGCCAGCCGGTTCTTGCCCTGTCGCACCCAGATCAGCACGTTCATCAGCTCCGGCATCTCGGTCGCCACCGGACTCAGCAGCAGGGCCGCCAGTACCGGCGAGAGGCCAAACAGCTCGCCCATGCTCTCCAGCTGATGAACAAACAGTTGCGCTGCCAGCGCCACCACTACCAGCGCCGCCAGCGTCTGCAGCAGCACCTTGCCAAGGGGCGGGATCCCGGCACTTGGAGCCAGCTTGAGGGGCTCAGGCAACTCGACCTCATGGCTGTCGCTTTGTTTCAGCTCGCGCCTCACATAAACGAGGTAGACCAGCACGAACAGAGGCGCCAACCAGCTCTTGCCGGTAAAGGCGACCAGACCCAGCATGGTCGCCACCAAAAAGATCCCCATAAACCAGCGCTGATCCCGGCCAATCTCGCGCTGTACCTCCCCATTGATGGCGCGCTCGGTACGCCCCATGCAAAGCAGCAGAGTGAGACCGACCGCACCATAGCCGATGGTGGCCAGCACCAGCGGCCCGCCGAGGGCGGCGCCGATGCCGATTTCCTGCTGGGCGGTCGTGTTGCCCATCAGCAGGGCGGTCAGGGTGACGATGCATTCGGGCAGGGCCGTACCCAGTGCAGCCAGCAGCGAACCAGTGGCACTTTGCGAGAGTTTGAAGTGGTGTCCGGTCCATTCGATGCCGTTGACGAAGTATTCGCAAGCAAGATAGATAGTGACCGCAGAGACGAGAAATAACAGCAGGGTAATCAACATAATAGATACCGCCAGGCGAGCAGAATAACCGATGGACCCGACATGGCTCGCCCGGCTGGCGTGCATATCGAGGCCAAAGGTCTTGCAGAGCGATAGTGCCTATCGCCGCCCATGCCATGGATGCGAGGATCCAAGAGTGTTGACATGGGCCCGGCCCGGAATACGGGCGGGTTGCTACTCCCCAATGACTGAGGGGACGTTTTACCAACTCGACCGTCACCTCACAAGGCAAATTACTGACAACTCATTCAATAAGTTGTAAGGAAATGTATCGCCAGCCTCCCCTCCCAGGCGCCATTACGCTGTTGGCACACCGATTGCTGTAGGTAGTTCACTATCCACAACAGTTTGGGAAGGATGAACAATGAAACGGTGGATCCAACATTTCTATCAACTGAACCGCCTCAATTGGCTGATGGTCTGGTTGTTGCTCTGCTGCAGCATCATTTTGCTGTTTCCGGCCGGGCTGATGAAAGGGGCCGTCAGCCAGTGGGCTGCGGATCATGCGGCCTGGCTGGGGGTCGGCATGCTGATCGCCATCTCCTACTTCTGCAGTCAGGGCTTCCTGATCGCCTGGGAGTGGGCTTGCGAAGAGTGGCAGGCGCGCCGTCAGCAGGACCAGCTGGCCCAGATGATCGGCTTCCTCGACTTCAACGAAAAGGCGGTGCTGCGCGAGTTCGTGCTACAGCGTAAAAGCGTCATAAACTTGCCGATCACCGAGCCCGCCGTCAAAAACCTGATGGATGCCGGCGTCCTCACCTATGCCTACGGCAAGCCGACCCGGGATAAGGATGACGAGAACCAGATCCGCGCCCTGATGATCGCCCTGCCCGCCCGACCGCTGCTCACCTACAAGGTGCTGGGGCTGTCGCGTGGCAAGATGAGCGACGAACAGGTGGAGCAGATCATGAACGCACGTCCCAAGTTCGCCCAGAAGGGGTTCCAGCGCTAAACGCCACCCAACCGCCAGATGCAAAAGAGCCGGACACTGTCCGGCTCTCTAATTTCTGCGCGATGCTCTGTACCATCCCTTACGTCTTGTTGTGCCCTAACCCTTTAGGCTGGAGCAAAAGCTCACATCCGCAACCTTGGTCAGCGGATCGAAGCTGTGATAGAGCTCGAAACAGGGTCGATCATCAAATTCGAAACCGGCCGCTACCACCTCACCGATATGTTGCTGCCAGAGTGCGGGGTACTGGGCCGGGTCGGTCACGGTAAAACGTGACTGGCCATAGCGGCCGCCCGCCAGCTGCTGGATCTCCACATTGCCGCGGCCTTTGGTCCCCGCCGGCACGGTGACGCAAATATCGGTGCGGCACTGCTGGGGAGCCGTCACTTCGGGGTTGTCGTGGTAGATGAAGATCCACTCCCCTTCGGCCAAGCCCAACCCGACAGCCCATTGATAGAGCTGGTCACACACCGGCTCATAGCCTATGCCGTAAGGGCCGGTGACCCGGATATAGGCCAGAGTGCGCGCAGCCATCTGTTCGGTTTTCATCTGTAGCCTCCTTTCACTGGAACGGCCTTCAGCATAATCAGAGACCCGGGCAGCCGCGTGTCCATTCTTGCTCAGTTGCAAGAGTGACGGCTGGCGGCGCAACATCCCCGGTGCCATGGCAAACTGCTTGCGAAACGCCTTGGCAAAGGCCTGTGAGCTGGCAAAACCGGCCGAGAAGGCAATCTCGGTGATCGGGTCGCGACTGTAGCAGAGAGAGCGAGCAGCCCGCTCCAACCGCAGGCGGCGCTGCATCTCGGCCGGGGTTTCACCGGTGACGGCGGTAAAGACCCGATGAAAGTGATAGCTGGAGAGCGCCGCAAGACTGGCCGCCTCACTGAGGCAGAGCTCGGGATTCTGCTCCAGCGCCCGGATCACCGGGCGCAATCTGGCCTGATAATCGACCATGCCGTTAGCGACTGACGCTCCCCGCCACTCTGGCCATATAGAGCGCATCCACATAACGCCCCTGGCGGAAGGCATAGTCACGGGCTCGCCCCTCCTCGGTAAAACCGAACTTGCGATAAAGCGCCTGTGCGGCCTCATTGTCGGTATAGACGGTCAGCTCAATCCGGTGCAGGTTGAGCCAGTTATCGGCCAGATCAAGCGCCGCAGCCATCAGGGCAGATCCAACCCCCTTGCCGGCCCAGTCATCCCGTACCCCCATGCCAATCCCGGCCACATGCTTGCGTCTCGGATTGGGCTCTACGTGCAAGGAGATCTGGCCCACCAACTGCCCCTCCACCTCAGCGACCAGTGACACCACTCCACTCTGTTCCAGCCGCTGTTGCCATACCCCCAGGGTCGGAAAAGGCAGCTGCAAGGTGCCCGCCTGGGCATTGGGCATGGCGTAGAGATCCCGCAAGGCGGGGGCATCTGCGGGTTCGGCATGACGAATAGAAATACGCATATGAGGCTCCTTCTCGAAGCCTTCATCATGCAATATCCGACGTGGTTACACATCCCCCACCTGCACCTATTTGTCTTGCCTATCAAGGGGCGATGAAAAAGCGATTGACCCATCGCTGGGCAACGCTCTGGACCGGTTCTGTGTCTGCGAGGAGAAAAACCATAACAGCAAGAACACTGCACAGCGACAGTGATGCCCCGTGGTCGACAACAACAGCCTTGCTGCGCACCTGATGCGTGCCCTCATCAATGTGGAGAATAACGCCATCGATGCGGCCCAGCTCGATCTCCTCTAGCAGGCCGACATTGATTACGCCAAGCGGGTCGAGCTGGCACTGGTCACCTTGCTGCGCCGACTCACTAGCTGGCAAAAACCATCAGCAACAAAACGGGGCCATCAGGCCCCGTTTTCCGTTGCATACACGCTCGCTCAGAGAGCAGGCCCCAGCCCAGCCAACCACCGCAGCGCGCGCGTCTCATGCTCTTTCACAAAGGCATTCTTGCCCGCACAGTAACGCTCGATATCATGCTGACAGCTCGCAGCTAACGCCTGCTTCAACTCGGCGTATTCCCTGCATGCAGCCGAGTGGGCTCTTAGATAGTCACGAAAGGCCAGATGGCGGCGCACATGGTCATCCCCTTGCAAGAAGGCGTGGATCTGGTGAGTTCTCTCATCACCCCCCTTGCGGAAATAGCGGCGACGCGCAATCCCGCACTCCCCCATCGCCTCATAACCCAGCACCTCCATTTGCCCGTTCTGCTCATCAAGCCGATCCAGTGATGACACCTCCAGCATGATGTCAATGATGGGCTTGGCCGCCAGACCAGGGACCGAGGTACTGCCAATGTGGTGGACAGCCAGCAGGCAATGATCCAGCACACTGCGCAGTTGGGTCTCTTCCGCCACAAAGTGGACTGGCCATTGAGGGTTGTAGGATACAACGTCGACTCTCACGATTTTAGCTCTCTGGATAATTGCCGATGGCATCGGGCAACAGGGTATGCGATGGCTGGACAAGATAACCAGACGGCCAGCTACACGACAAATGACCAGCAACAAAAACGGAGCCCGAGGCTCCGTTTTTCAATGCGTTATCAATCCCGGACAGAACGCGCTTCGCGCTCTTGCCGCTCCCTTGCCAACAGGCGTTTGTACCACCAGCTACTGCGACGACGTTGTGCATTGGAAGAGCGACGAGCCATTTCTTAGGTTCCAGCCAAGAGTAGAAAGGAGCTGCATTATGCGACAGGGATCACGCCTATGTCTTTAGCTGGATCAAGAAAAGCCTCGCTGATCCCCTCAAATCATCTTCGTATCCTGCGACCATCTGGCTACTGGCAACACCATCCCTGAGCACACCAGGCCAGCGGGCTCACTCAGACCAGCAACCCGGCCCGAGTTTACTTGACGGATAATCATACAGCCTGCTGGCATTGTGGAACCAATATGGTAGCCTGCCAGCGCCTGTGGGCAGCCTCTCGCTGCCACGCGCAAACTCCCGGTGAATTTGTCACGTCCTGACAAAATATAACCTTATTTATCAAATCGTTATTTGGATATTATCCCAATGCGTATCATGCCGTTGCTCAAGGCTGCCTGCCTGAGCCTGATGTTGTCCGCCTGCGTTGCTCCATTGCTGATGATGAGCCCCACCAGCCAGCTGATGTGGGCCCTGCTCAAGCCGCTGGTCGGCTTTGACCCGAACGAGGTCAATCTGTTCGAACAACCCCTGATCAAGGAGCGGATGACCGCTATCCTTGGCCCCAACTACGACAGCACCATGCAGTTGCTCAAGACGGCCGACAAGTTACAGCAGGAGGGGCCGCTTTTCTATGTGGTCTCCGAGTATGCGCCCGTGCCGGATATCGCCAAGCAGGCGGGGATGGTGTGGAACTCGCAAACCAACCAGATGTCTGTATTGCTGCAAAAAGGGGATGGTACCACCCTGACCTTCGGCGAAAATCTGGCGGGCACGGCACCGACCTGGCCAACCGCCATGCAGGGCTGGCAGACCCCCACCAACCAGCTCACCCCGGCGGCTAATGCCCTGACCGGTACGGCAACCAGTCAGAGTGGCGCCTCCCCCTTCTCCCTTGGCAGCGCGCTGGGCACAGTGACTCGCGGCGTCACCGGCTCGCTGACCAACAGCGCCAGCCAGGCCATCAGCGGCGCAGCCGCCAACGCCACAGGGCAGGCCACCCAAGCGGTAAGCCAAAGCGCGACCGCTCTTACCCGCACTGCAACCACCGCAGTCACTGCACCCGCCAAACAGGCGGTGAGCAGCACCGCTGCGACCGCAACGCAAGAAGCCACCAAGGCCGTTGCCACTCCTGCCAAACAAGCCGTCAGCACCGCCGCCGCAACCGTGACGCAAGAAGCCACCAAGGCCGTTGCTGCTCCTGCCAAGCAAGCCGTCAGCAGCGCCGCTGCGACCGCAACGCAAGAAGCCACCAAGGCCGTTGCCGTTCCTGCCAAACAAGCCGTCAGCAGCGCAGCTGCGACCGCGACGCAAGAAGCCACCAAGGCCGTTGCCGCTCCTGCCAAGCAAGCCGTCAGCAGCGCCGCTGCGACCGCGACGCAAGAGGCCACCAAGGCTGTTGTCGTTCCTGCCAAACAGGCCGTAAGCAGTGCCGCCCCCCATACGGCCGGAGAGAGCGCCACCGATGCCGCCATAGCAGCAGAAGCCGAGGCTCGCGCCAAGGCAGAGGCGGAGATGGAGGCCCTGCTAAAATAAACCGACAGGTCACCGCAAGGTGGCCTGTCGCGGTATCCGCGACCCGACTATGAACTTCCGGCCAAGGACACATAGACTGATAGGTAATTCCCTGCACAAGGAGTGCGCCATGCGATCCCTGCTCGCGGCCCTTATCGCCCTGCTCCTGCTGACCAGCTTCCCCGCACGGTCCGCCTTTATCTATTACTCGGAGCAGAACATGCCCCTCAACGGGCTGGACAAGGAGGGCAAGCCCATCGGGCTGGCAGTTGAGCTGCTGCGGCTGATGTGGCGCGAGCTGGGGGAGCCGGAGCAACCGATCCAATTTCTGCCATGGGCCCGCGGTTGGTATCTGCTGACCCAGCAACCGGAGGCCGTTCTTTTTACCACCGCCAGAACCAAAGAGCGTGATCCCCATTTCCTATGGGTTTGCCCCATCAGCCACTCGCGAGTGACGCTGGTCGGACGAAAACAGGATGCCCCCAGAGTGACCGGCAAGGGGGATCTGGCCAAACTGCAGGTAGGGGTAATGCAGGCTGACGTGGGGGAGCAGTTACTGCTCAACCGCGGCATCAGCCCGGGCAACATGATGGCGGTGGAGCGCATGGAGCAGGTGGTACGCCAGCTCATCATGGCCCGTACAGATCTGGTAGCAGGCAACGAGGTGATGTTATTCCATCAACTGAAAGCTCTGGGATTTGCCGCGGAAGATTTCATCTCTGTCGCAGTACTGGAGGAACAGGACAACTGCTTTGCTTTCAACCCGCGGGCGGATCGGCAGCAGGTCGCCCGGTTGCAACAAGCCCTCGATCAGGTTCGTCTCGGTAGCGAATACCGGCAGTTGATGGAACGCTACCAGCGGCTCAGTAACCTTCCCCAAAGCGATAAGCCGCTACCGAAGATCGAGTAACCCCGGTTCATCCTCTTCCCTCTGTGGTGATCAGATGGTTGAGGAAGAGATGAAACAGCTCTGCCCGCGAACCGAGCCGCAACTTGCCGTAGAGGTGCTTGCGGTGATTCTTCACCGTACCGCTGCCAATCCCGAGCTCCGCGGCAATCGCCTCGGTATCCAATCCCTGCAGCAGCAACTCCGCCACCTGCCGCTCGCGCCGGGTGAGCAAATCCCCCCCGACACTCGCCATCGCCTGCTCCACCGCACTCCGGAGGCTGATGCTATCTGGCATCGCCGCGCTCTGGGCCAGCAACGGCTGGCTCTGCTGCAACTGCTGACGACAGAGCGAATGTACCAGCGGGAACAGCTGCTCCAGCCTCGCCAACTCGTCACGGCTGAGGGTACTGCGCTTGTCGAGTCGCCCCAGAAATAGCATCAGCGTCAGCCCGTCCCGCACCGGCAGGATCAGCCCCACCTCCTCCTGCCAGCCGGTGGCCTGATAGAAGTGGTGGCGATATTCGGGATCGAGCCGCCCTTGGGAGACCTGCGCCAGGGTCCAGACGCCGGCAGGCAAGCCCTGTTCCAGCGCCTGCATAAAGGGATCCTGACTGAAGTGGCTGGTGAGGTAGCGATCAAAGAGCAGAGCCCGCTGATGGTTGAGGTTGTCGTAGAGGTAGACGGGCCGCTGCCCCACCCCGAGCAGCAGGGCACAGTCAAACGCCACCTGCTGCTGGATCAGCCGCACCAGCGCCGCCGCAAAGGCGCTGCTGTGCAGGGCATCGACCACCTCGGTCATGCTGCGGGTCAAGGCATCTGTGGTGAATGGCTGGGTCATGGTGGCACGTTTCCGGTGACGGGGAGCGATTCCCCGCTATGGCTGAATGCTAGCACGAGAGTGGCAAAACTGTCCCTCAGGGGACATATCCGCCACCAGCCAGAACGGCGAGGATGACGGCTTTTCCCCTGTTGTTGGAGAACCCATGATCAACCCCCACCTGCTCGATGAGCTGACCGAGCGCGGCCTTGTGGCCCAGAATTCCGACCCGGCGGCCCTGGCCGATCATCTTGCCACCCCGCGCACCGTCTATTGCGGGTTCGATCCCACCGCCGGCAGCCTGCATATCGGTCATCTGGTGCCGCTCTTGATGCTGCGCCGTTTCCAGTTGGCGGGCCACACCCCGGTGGCACTGGTGGGCGGGGCAACCGGCCTTATCGGCGATCCCAGCTTCAAGGCGACCGAGCGCAGCCTCAACAGTGCCGATACCGTGCAGGGTTGGGTCGCCAGCCTGTCGGCCCAAATCAGGGCGCTGCTGCCCGCCGATGAGGGCCTGTCGGCCCCGCAACTGGTCAACAATGGCGACTGGATGGGGCAGATGTCCGCCCTCGATTTTCTGCGGGATATCGGCAAGCACTTCTCGGTCAACGCCATGCTGGCGCGGGAATCGGTGCGCCAGCGGCTGGCTCGCCCGGATCAGGGCATCTCGTTCACCGAGTTCTCCTACGCCCTGCTGCAATCCTACGACTTTGCGGTGCTGCACCAGCGGCTCGGCTGCACCCTGCAGATTGGCGGCAACGACCAGTGGGGCAATATCACCAGCGGCATGGATCTGACCCGTCGCCTCCATCAGGCGCAGGTACACGGCATGACCCTGCCCCTTATCACCAAGGCAGACGGCACCAAGTTCGGCAAGACCGAGGGGGGCGCGGTCTGGCTCGATCCGGCGCTCACCTCCCCTTACGCCTTCTACCAGTTCTGGCTCGGCACCGCGGATGAGGATGTCTACCGCTTCCTGCGCTACTACAGCTTTATGTCGCTGAGCGAGATTGATGCACTGGAGGCGGAAGATGCGAAGCGGCAGGGGCGCAAGCAGGCCCAGCAGGTGCTGGCGAACGAGCTGACCGAGCTGGTACACGGCAAGGCGGCGCTGGCGGCGGTGCAGCGCATCAGCGAGCTGCTGTTTAGCGGCGACGTGACCCGCCTCGGCGAGAGCGATCTGGCCCAGCTGGCGCAGGATGGCATGCCGAGCAGCACCGTCAGCGGCGAGACCGATCTGGTCAGCCTGCTGGTCAGCTGCGGTCTGGCGAACTCCAAACGCATCGCCCGCGAGCTGCTGGCGGCGGGCGCCATCAGTCTCAATGGTGTGATCAAGCAGGATGAACAGCTGAGTGCCGATGATCGGCTGTTTGGCCGCTACCTGCTGCTGCGCCGGGGCAAGAAGCAGTATCACCTGGTGGCGTGGCAATAAGCCGCAGGGCGGGGAGCACAGCCTCCCCGCCCACACCATGAATCCCTTTTGACTCCCGAGTTGCGATCCCCCTCACAGCCTCTCCCGTCAGCAGCCACCATACTGGCACCGGCGAACATGGAGTACGCCACACAATCTGTTCCTCACGAATCAACAAGGATGCTGATGATGAAGAGATGGCTTCTGGTGCTGCTCTGCACCCTGCCCATGCTGGCACACGCCAGCGGATACACCCAGACCCGCTACCCCATAGTGCTGGTGCACGGCCTGTTCGGCTTCGACAAGCTGCTCGGGGTCGATTACTTCTACGGCATTCCCCAGGCCCTGAGCCGGGATGGTGCCAAAGTCTACGTGGCCCAAGTGTCGGCCACCGCCAGTTCGGAGCAACGGGGCGAACAGCTGCTCGCCCAGATTGAGCTGCTGCTGGCGGCCACCGGCGCCGAGAAGGTCAATCTGATCGGCCACTCCCACGGCGGCCCCACCATCCGTTATGTCGCTTCGGTCGCCCCCGAGCTGGTCGCCTCCGCCACCAGCATCGGCGGGGTCAACTACGGCTCAGAGATTGCCGATCTGGTGCGGGCCAATGCCGCCCCCGGCTCGGCCGCCGAGAAGCTGGCGGCCGCCGCAGCCCACGCCCTCTCCGGCATGATTTCACTGCTCTCGGGCGGGAGCCAGCTGCCGCAAGATCCGGTCGCCGCTCTCGATGCTCTCACCAGCAAGGGGGCCAGCCAGTTCAACCAGCGCTACCCGGAGGGGCTGCCCAGCCGCTATTGCGGCGAGGGGCCGATGCAGGCCAGTAACGGCGTCTACTACTTCTCCTGGAGCGGGCGCGGCAACCTGACCAATCTGCTGGATCCGGTGGATCCTGCGCTGGCGCTGACCGGCGCCTTCTTCAAGGAGCCCAATGACGGACTGGTCGGGGTCTGCAGCAGCCACCTCGGCAAGGTGATCGGCACCGACTACCGGATGAACCATCTGGACGAAGTGAACCAGTCCTTCGGCATCCACCATCTGTTCGAGACCGATCCGGTCACCCTCTATCGCCAGCATGCCAACCGTCTCAAGGAGCTGGGACTATGAAGATAGCCACCCTGCTCGTCGTGCCCTGCGCCATCACCCTGCTGCTTGGCGGGGTGTTGCTCTGGCCCACAGCACCGACGGCAGACTCATCACAGGCTCAAACCAATCAGCATGCACAGAGCCACCCGCACGATCCCGAGCAGGAGGCCGCCGATGCCCTGCAGGCGCGCTATCGCACCTTTGTCTCCGCCCAGAGCAGCCTGACGGTTCCCACCGAAATCTCCCTCGCCAGCTTGCAGATCCTGTTTGACGAGCGGGAGCAGCTGCGCCAGCAGAGCTTTACCCCGGCCGAGCAGGCCCAGCTGTTTGCCGAGGATCGACTGATGGAGCAGCTGACCCTGCGCCGCAGGGCGCTGGCGGAAGCAAGAGACAGCGACAAGTCGCAGCTGGCCAGCGAGCTGGATCTCTGGCTGGCGGAGCAACCGGGCTGGTTTCGCGAGGCGGAGGCCAACAGCCGCCTGCTTGAAGAGTTGCAAGAGCTGGCACAGATGGAGCCAGCCAAACGGGATGCCCTGCTGCTGGAGACGGGGGGGCCGGAAGCAGTGGATCGGATGCGCCAGCTGGAGCAGAACCGGCAAGGGTTCGAGGAGCAGCTCAGCGGCTTTCTGGCCGAACTCAGGCAACTGCCGAACGAGGCCCGGGCCGAACAGCAACAGGAGCTGCTGGCCCGCTGGTTCGAACCCGGACAGTGGCGCCGGGTCGAGGCGCTCACCCGGCTCAAGCTGGGGGAACAATGAGCCAATGACAAGGGGCCCACGATGGGCCCCTTGCTGTGGTGCACTTATTGCGGCTTGTTGGTTGCCGGTAAAGATTGCCAGGTGAGGCGGGTCACCTGAGTGCCCTGCACCTCGCACTTGAGGCTCAACTCCTGCCACCCCTTATCCTGACGCAGGGAAACTTCCCCCTCGATCCCCTGCTCGCCAATCTTCAGCTTATCCTGCTCGAAGATCACCTTGTCGCCATGGGCAAGATCCATCAGTTTGCCGTTGCAGAGCCAGTGAGCGAGATCCGCCCCCTTCAGCTTGACGCCACCCTTGGCCGCCCTCTGCTCGGCCGCGCTCGGCGCGAACAGCTTGCTCAGCTCGGCGGCCCGCTTGGTGAGCCACTCCTGACGCTGCTGCATGCTCATCTTGCTGACAAACTCGGCGGGCTGGCCCTTCTCGTCCAGCCATTGGGTCAGCTTGCCGCTGTCGTCAAAGGCGAACTGGGCGGCGGGCTCTTTGACCCCGAACAGCTTGCCGCCCTTGAAGTAGTAGCGGCTCTCCCCTTCCAGCTTGCCCAGCTCGTTCATGATGGGCACGGCGATGATGACGGGGGCGCCATCGATCCAGGCCTTGATATCGACGCCGTCATGGCTGAATTGACGGATATCGAGGGCGCTCTCGGCCCCCTTCTCCATCAGGGTAAACTGCTCGGCGAGAGAAGCGGCCAGAGAAGGGAGGGAGCAGAATCCCAGGGTCAGCGCGATCGCTGTGTTGCGCATTGAGTTGTACATAACACTCCTGTGATGGGCCATCCGGCCCGTGGTTAACTCTCTGTCAGCCAGGCCCGCAGCCCTTCCCGGTGAACATCGCTCAGGGGCAGGGATTGGCGGGTCCGGTAGTCAAAATGGATCAGGGTCGTTTCGGCGGTGACGGCCAGTTCGCCGCCCTGCCAGGCCTCCTGCCAGACCGTAAATGAGCTGGTGCCGATGCGGCGCACGCCGGTCTTGATGGTGACCGGCTGGCCGTAGAACAGCTCCCGTTTGAACTGCACCGTATAGCCCGCGATGATCAGATGCCAGTTATGCACATCCAGATCGGGGGAAAAGATCCGGAACAGGGGATCCCGCGCCGATTCGAACCAGACCGCCGGCACCGTATTGTTGATATGGCCGAGGGCATCCGTCTCCTGAAAGCGGGGTTGGATCTGCATTTCCAGCATGGGTTGACTCCTTGTCATTGAACCGCGCTCAGGCTAACGCGCCCCGCATCAGGACTCAAGCCTCCCCGTCTTATCCCAAGTGCTGACAGCCAGTTCCGGCCGCAACCAGGCGCTGCGAAAATCGAACCAGCCGAGCGCTGTCATCCGCACCCCGTGCACGCCGACCCGGCTCTCCAGCTCCAGCCAGTGGTGAAACAGCGGCACAAACCAGCTCTGCTGCTGCACAGTTGCCAGCAGGGCGCGCGGGCCGGGCTCCTCACCGCTGGCGCGCCACTGCATCAACCCCTGCCACAGCTCATGCTGACTGCTCCACACCTTGCGCAGCAACGGGGTGCCCTGCAACCAGGCGTAGGGGGCAAAGGGGCCGTCATGTTCGAGGTTGAGGGTGCCGAGCCAGAGATCCACATCCTCATCCTCGCCGCTCACCCAGCGGCCGTAATCGAGGGTGCGCACCTCGAGCCGGATCCCCTGTTCGGCCAGCAGGCTGCTCATGGCGTTGGCGCACTCGTTGAACTCCAGATGCTGGTTGAAGCAGGCAAGCACCAAGGTCGTCGGCAACTGCGCCGGTCTGGGCAAGGGCGCGGGCAGCGCTTCGCGCCAGTGGGGCAGCAGACCGAGGGCGCTGGTCCAGCCCCGTTGCAACTCGGGGGCGACCCGCCCCATCAGAGCCACCGGATTGAGCAACTGGCCGAGCCACTGGCGCAGGGCGGGATCCTGCAAGGATCCGGAACGATCGTCCTGCAGCAGGAAGTAGCAGCCCGACTCCAGCTCCGATTCGCCGCGCATGGTGCCGAGCTCAGGGCTGTCGCGTCCCAGCTGCAGGTGGGTCTCCAGTCGCTCCGCCAGCTCCGGCAGCATCCAGATATCGATCTCGTCGAGCAGGGCGCGCAGGCCGAAGTAGTCGTCAAACGCCGCAAGGCAAAGATGCAGGGGATCGTTGGCGGCCACCCGGTAGGGGCCTGTGCCCACAGGTTGCAGGGCAAAGCCCGCCTCCCCCTTGAGCTCTCGCGGCAAAATGGTCGCCACCGGTTCGGCCAGCAGGTGGGGCAGCCAGGGATCTGGGCTGTCGAGATAGAGATCCATGGTGCGCGGCCAGGGGCTCTCCAGCCGAACCAGATGGGAAAACAGCGGGCGATCCCGCAGGGCCTGCAGACTCTCCATCACATCTTCCACCACCAGCTCGCGGCCGTGGTGAAAGCGCACCGCCGGGCGCAGGTAGAAGCGCCAGTGGCAGGGGCCCAGACACTCCCAGTGGTGGGCGAGATCCCCTTCGATTTCCCCATTTTCCTCATTTCGCCGGGTGAGACCGTTGAAGATCTGGCGGCTCAGGTGAATTTCGGAGCGGCGCATCGGGCCGGAGGGCAGCAACTGCGGCAGCGGGCGATAGTAGGGCACCCGCAGGATCTGGCGCCCCTCGCGGGTGGCCTGACCGAGCTGCTCTATCAGCAACGGAGTGAGCAGATCGAGGCGATCTTCGGCCAGCCGCACCGCCTGCGCCAGCTGGCCCTGACTGAGCAGATCCCGCAAGCGGCGCCGGGTCAGGCTCTCCTGACTGTCGAGCAGGGAGAGCCGGGAGCGCCGCCCCCGCCCCGCTTCCGCCGACCAGCTGAGCCAGCCCTGATCCTGCATCCGCCGCAGCAGCAGGCGGGCGTTGCGCGGGGTGCAGCAGAGCAGATCCGCCACCTCGGCGAGACTGATCTCCCGCTCATCGCTGCCAAGCAGCTGGGCGAGTCGTTGAAATTGCTGGTAGAGGCGACTGGTCGGCATAAAAGAGGAAATCCAGTTGCTGTAAGTCATCAGTTTTTACTTCCGCATTTTAGCTCAATACTGCTGATGAACGTGAGAACCACAGCAGAGGAGCACCATCATGAGCCACGCCAACCCCATCAAACCGAACCGGATCCAGCAGACCTTGCGCCGTTACTTCAAGCGGATCCTGCCGCGCCCGCTGCCACTTATCGAAGATCCCATGCAGCAGCTCAACCGCCTGATGCAGTGGGATATGAACCAGATCGATGACAAGGAGTATCGCCGTCGTCTCTGAGTGCGGGCCATACCAACCACTCGGGACGCGCATCCCCTGCGGGCGACATTGCTTTGCCGGATCTTGCTGTTTACATCGGCCACGGGCCTGATAGATTGGACGTCTATCCATCTATAAATGCCATAAGCAACATCCAACAAGGAGTGTGTGATGAAAGATGCGACCCTGGCCCTGCACCACGGCTTTTCCAGCGACCCCACCACCAAGGCCGTCGCCGTGCCCATCTACCAAACGGTGGCCTACGAGTTCGAGAGCGCCCAGCATGGGGCGGACCTGTTCAATCTGGCGGTGCCGGGCAACATCTACACCCGCATCATGAACCCCACCAACGATGTGCTGGAACAGCGGATGGCCGCGCTGGAAGGGGGCATCGCCGCGCTGGTGGTCTCGGCAGGTTCCGCCGCCATCACCTACGCCATTCAGGCGCTGACCGCCGCCGGTGACAACATCGTCTCCACGCCCCAGCTCTATGGCGGCACCTACACCTTGTTCGCCCACATGCTGCCTAGTTTCGGGGTCGAGGTGCGCTTCGCCAAGGATGACAGCGCCGAAGCCATCGCCGCCCTTATCGACGACAAGACCAAGGCAGTCTACTGCGAGAGCATCGGCAACCCGGCGGGCAACATCGTCGATCTGGCCGCGCTGGCCAAGGCCGCCCACGCCCGTGGTGTGCCGCTCATCGTCGACAACACGGTCGCCACCCCGGTGCTCTGCAAGCCCATCGAACATGGCGCCGACATCGTGGTACACAGCCTGACCAAATATGTCGGCGGCCACGGCAACTCGCTGGGTGGCGTCATCGTCGACTCGGGCAAGTTCCCCTGGGCGGATCACGCCGAACGCTTCCCTCAGCTCACCAAACCCGAACCCTCCTACCACGGGGTGGTCTACACCGAGGCCTTTGGCCCGGCCGCCTTTATCGGTCGGGTGCGTACCGTGCCGCTGCGCAATACCGGCGCGGCGCTGGCGCCGATGAACGCCTTCCTGCTGCTGCAGGGGTTGGAGACTCTGAGCCTGCGCATGGAGCGCCACGTCGATAACGCCCTGCGGGTCGCCCATCACCTCAAGCATCATCCCAAGGTGGCCTGGGTCAGCTACGCCGGTCTGCCGGGTCACCCTCACTATCTGCTGGCAGAGAAGTACATGGCCGGTCGCCCCTCGGCCATCCTCTCGTTCGGTCTGAAAGATGGTTATGAAGCAGGCGTGCGCTTCTACGATGCACTCAAGATCTTCAAGCGGCTGGTCAACATCGGCGACGCCAAGTCGCTGGCCTGCCACCCGGCCTCCACCACCCATCGCCAGTTGAGCGAGGCGGAGCAGGCCAAGGCCGGGGTGAAACCGGAGATGATCCGGCTGTCGGTCGGGATCGAGGCGATCGAGGACATTCTGGCGGATCTGGATCAGGCGCTGGAGGCCTAAGCTGGACGTTGAGCGAGCGGGCATCAGCCCGCTCTTTTTTTACTGCCGGTGAACCGCCCCCCTCGCCCGTTCGTACACCTCATCCTGCCACCGAATCGAGGTCCTTATGATAGTCCTGCACCACCTGAACAAATCCCGCTCCCAACGCATCATCTGGCTGCTCGAAGAGCTGGGTCAACCCTATGAGATCAAGGCGTATCAGCGCGATGCCGCGACCTTTCTGGCACCGCCCGAGCTGAAAGCCATCCACCCCCTCGGCAAGTCGCCGGTCATCGAGTTCGACAGCCGGGTACTGGCAGAATCGGGCGCCATCACCGAGTACCTGATCGCCCGCTACGCCGCCGATCGGCTGGCACCGGCACCAGATAGCCCCGACTATCCCGAATATCTGCAGTGGCTCCACTTTGCCGAGAGCTCGGGCATTCTGCCGCTGCTGCTCGACATGTTTGTGCGCAAGGATGGCAGCCCGATGCGCTTCCTGCCGGACTACGCCAAGGCGGAGTGTGCCAAGGTGATGGGCTACCTCAATGAGGTACTGGCGAATCGCCGCTACTTGGTGGGGGATCGCCTCTCCGGCGCCGACATCATGAACTCCTTCCTGGTGGATCTGCTGGCGCAAAGCGGTCAGCTGGCCCACTTCCCGCACCTGCAAGCCTACTGGCAGCGCCTCAATACCCATCCGGCCCGTCAGAAGGCCATGGAGCTGGAGCGCGAGCTGGATCAGCGCCCCTGACCCGAGTCGCCATCATGCAAAACGCCCCGACTGTCGGGGCGTTTTTGTTATGCTGCGGGCTGCGGTTTACTTGGTCGCTGGCACTTTGTCCCGGCGCGACTTCCACCACCAGCGCAGCCGGATCTGGGAGATGAGCATCCCCGCCAGCATCAGGGCACAACCGGCAATGGCGCGCTCGTCCAGCGTTTCATCCAGCAACAATACGCCACCCACGGCGGCAAAGACGGTCTCCAGACTGAGGATGATGGCGGCGTGGGCCGGATGAGCACCCCGCTGCCCTACCACCTGCAGGGTATAACCCACCCCGACCGACACCAGCCCGGCATAGAGCAGCGCCTGCCAACCGGCCACTGCGCCGCTTAACGTCGGGGTTTCGATAACAACGGCGGTGGCGAGGCTGAGCAGGCCGCAGACCACGAACTGCACCCCGGCGAGCTTGATGGGGGCAACCCGGTTGGAGTAGTGATCCACCAGCAGCAGGTGCACGGCCCAGAACAGGGCGCCGACCACCTGCAGCAGATCGCCAAAGCCGATGGTGAACTCGTCGGTGACGCTCAACACATAGAGACCGGCCAGCGCGATGATGGCGCCGATCCAGGTATTGAGGCCACTCTTGTGGCGCAGCAGTAGCCCCAGTACCGGCACCAGAATGATGTAGAGCCCGGTGATGAAACCGGCCTTGGCGGCAGTGGTATAAAGCAGCCCCACCTGCTGCAGGGAGGCGGCACAGAACAGCACCAGCCCGGCCAGCACACCACCGATCAGCAGTTGGCGATGGTCGCCCGCGACGGCAACAGGTTGTCGGGATTTGAGCCACCAGAGCAGCGGCAGCAGGGAGAGGGCGCCGAGCAGAAAGCGCAGGCCATTGAAAGTATAGGGCCCCATGTGATCCATCCCGAGGCGCTGGGCGACAAAGCCCATACCCCAGATGGTGGCAGCCATCAGCAACATCAGATTGGAGCGCATGGCGATTCTTCCTTAAATCGGCGCGTGACGGGTTATCCGATCCAAGATACCCGCCTCCCTATCCTCTTGTCTCCACTCTTTGTCTTCGCTCTCAACGCTCTGCATCGCACTGCTTTTGAGCACCGCGAGTGTTACAGCAGCGAGGGCTTGGTGAACACGGCCAACAGGGCAATCAGTAGCAGATTGCCCCGCAGGATCCACACCACCCGGAAGTGCTGCTGAATGGAGATCATCGGCGCCTTGCCCAGACGCAGGGCGCGACGCCAGCGATAGAAGAGGCGGCTGGGATAAACGAGGGAGCCGACAATCAGCAGAAACAGCCCCATCTTGAGACCGTGGGCAGGATGGGCAAAGATCTCTGCCACCGAGCTGGCATGCTCGAGGGCCAGCAGACTCCCGGTGGCAAAGATGGAGAAGAGCGCCAGCGCCGCCACCCCATCTGCCAGCAGCAAGCGGCGCACTCGCAGCATGTTCAGGCCGCGCCGAAAGATCAGATACTCGACACAGAGGGCAAGGATTAGCACCGCTATGCTGCCATAATGAATCATTGAGAGCAGAGTGTGGTTCAACATCGGAAACATCTCATTTTCTGCCTTTAGACGAGCCGCACAGCATCATATATGCTGGTGTCACCCGAGACGAAAAGGATCTGTTCATGTCCCCCGCCAAGCCCAAGAATACTTGGTCTTTGATCACCCGCATGCGGCTGGGCCTCCTCTTGCTCTTTATCCCAGTGTTGCTGCTCGGCACTATCTACTACCTGCATATGGAGCGCACCCTGCGCCACGAGCAGCAACAGAACCTGATTGCTCGCAACACCCAGTATTTCCATACCCTGATCGAACCCTATCTGGCGACCCTCAAACGCCAGTTTACGCTCATTTATCAGCAGGTAAATTATCAGGATTTCAGCGGCTCGGAGATCCTTAACGGCGAGCGCTACCTGCAACAGTGGCAGGCCTATCACAAGGTGATGGAGCTCGATTACGTCTACGTGGGCACCGAGCATCGCAAGATGCTGATCCACCCTTCCTGGCAGGCCGACGAGAAGTTCGATCCCAGAACCCGCCCCTGGTATCTGCTGGCCGCCAGCCATCCCGGACAGATTGTCTGGACTGATCCTTATTACGACTACACCCTGGGCACTCTCACCATGGCGCTGGCCAGGGTGATTGAAGATCCTGACGGCAAGCGGGTTGGCGTACTCTCGCTGGATACCCAGCTCACCCCCCTCGCCAGCTGGCTCAACAGTCGGCATGAGCAGAGTCACCATCTGGGTAATGGCTATCAGCTCCTGCTCAACCATGACGGGCTGGTGCTGGCCCATCCGGATCGCGAACGGGTATTCAAGCCGCTCACCCATCTTGAATGGCTGGCACACATGCAACAGCCGCAGGGTTTCTTCCTCGATGATGCCAGCGGCCTGATGGTCTCCTACTACCGCATCCCCGAGCAGCGCTGGATCCTGCTCAGCGTCGAGCCGACTGCCAGCATGCAGCAGGTGATCGACAGCGTCTCCATCAACGTGCAGCTGATGATTGCACTCGCCTGCATTCTCTATCTGCTGCTGGCACTGCTCTGGTCCCGCTATTTCCGTCGCATGCTGGGAGAGATTACCCTGCTGATCCGCACCAGTCGTTCTGGCGGTAAAGCCTATCATGGTAGCCGCATGCTGGAGCTGGCCAAGGTCTATGAAGAGATGGATGCCGCCAGCCAGGATTTTGCCCAGATCCGCCAGCAAGCCAATCAGGACAAGCTTACCGGTCTTTACAACCGCCGTTTCTTCGACGAGTGCCTGCAAAGACAGCTCGGCAGTGGCACCCCCTTCCTCGTGGTGATGTTCGATCTCGATAACTTCAAACAAGTCAACGATACCTTTGGCCACCAGACAGGGGATATAGTCCTCAGGCGAGTAAGCAAGCTGGGCATGAAAATGTTTGACCAGTGGGGTTGGTTCTGCCGCTACGGTGGCGAGGAGCTGGTGCTGATCTTGCGGTTGGAGATGCAAATGAATGAGGTTGCCTCACTGCTGGAGAGCTTCAGACTCGCAGTCACTCAACTGGAGTGGCGAGAGCCGGAACTGACCATTACCCTCAGCGGTGGGGTGGCCTTGAGTCACTCCGGACTCTCGGCCAAGGAGCTGATAGAGCTGGCCGACAGCGGGGTTTATCAGGCCAAGCGGGAGGGGAAAAATCGTATCTGCTTCCCCCAGCGTCGTGGCAACGGTCAGATGGAAGAGGCCTCCTCACCTTGAGCCAACTCGGCGGTCATCGTGGCGGGAGACAGAATGAACGCAACCAGGAAAGGAAGACAGGAGAGAGGCAACGGCCTCTCTCTGTTGTTTATATCGCTATTTTTGCCGTGTATTGAGCCTGTTTGAGCGCACAACTCAGCGCTGCCACACCCACACCGGCCAGCCCAGCTCCTCGGCCTGCTGACGCAGCGCGGGGGCCGGATTGACCGCATGGGGATGGCTCACCGCCCGCAGCATGGGCAGATCGTTGTGAGAGTCGCTATAACCAAAGCTCCCCTGCCAGAGATGGTCCCTGCCGGCAAAGAGCTGGTTGATGCGGGCCACCTTGCCTTCACGAAAGCTGAGGGTGCCGCGGGTCTGGCCAGTCAGCATCCCCTCCTCCTCATCGAGCAAAATGGCGACACAGTGATCCATCCCCAGCATCTTCGCCATGGGGGCCACCAGATGCTCGCCGGAGGCGGAGATCAGCACCAGCTCGTCACCGCGCTGGCGGTGCCATTCGATACGTGCCAACCCCTCCGGATAGATACGATCGCGCAGTACCTGCTCGGCAAAGCGGGTGCAGAGCGAGTCGAGCCACTGGCGCGTCTTGCCCGCCAGCGGTTGCAGGGTGAAGGCCATGTACTGGTGCATATCCATCTTGCCCTGATGGTAGAGGGACATCATCGCCTGCTCTTCGGCGATCATGCTGGCGGGGGCCAGCTCCTCGGCCACCATGTACTCCAGCCAGAGGCTGGCGGAATCCCCGGCAATCAAGGTCTCGTCCAGATCAAACAGTGCCAGTGCCATGAGGGCTCCTTGCGGTAACAACGAAAATGAAACGAGGCGTCATGCTACCTCACAGAGTTGATCCCAGGCCACTACCAGGGTCACGGCACTGCCGGTGGCCAGCAAATCGCCAGCCGAGCGGTTGAGGCAATCCACCGTTAACAGCCCCGCCTCGCACTCCACCTGATAGCGGATCACGTTGCCGAGCAGCTGTTGCTGGCGAATGATGCCGGGCAGGCTGGGTTCGCTGCTGGTCGCCCCTGCGGGCAGCAGGGTGATGGACTCCGGCCGCAGCGCCAGCTTGCCCTGAAAACGGGGGCCAAACAGCGACTTGCCCTGCTCTGCGCCAAGCAGGTTGTAGTTGCCGATAAAGCTTGCCACAAACTCGCTGGCGGGGCGGGTGTAGATCTGCTCCGGCGTGCCGCTCTGCACGATGGAGCCCTTGTTCATCAGGAAGATCCGATCCGACATGGTGAGCGCCTCCTCCTGATCGTGGGTCACGAAGATGGTGGTGAGCTCGAGGCGCTGCTGGATCTCGCGGATCTGCTGGCGCAGGCTGCGGCGGATGCGGGCATCCAGCGCCGAGAGCGGCTCGTCCAGCAGCAGGATCCGTGGCTGCACCACCAGAGCCCGGGCCAGCGCCACCCGCTGGCGCTGGCCGCCGGAGAGCTCGGCCGGATAGCGGCGCTCGAAACCGGTCAGCTCCACCAGCGCCAGCGCCTCTTTCACGCTGGCCGCCAGCTCCCGCCCCGGCTGGGGTTTCATCTTGAGGCCGAAGGCTACGTTGTCCCACACCGTCATGTTGGGGAACAGCGCATAACTCTGGAACACCATGCCAATGCCCCGCTTCTGGGGTTCCTGCCAGGTGATATCTTCACCGGCCACCCGCACCTGACCGCCATCCACCGGAGTGAGCCCGGCCAGCGCCCTCAGCAAGGTGGACTTGCCACAGCCGGAGGGGCCGAGCAGGGTCACCAGCTCCCCCTTGCGAATGCCGAATTCGATCCCCTCGAACACCGGCGTATCGCCGTAGGATTTATGCAACTGATTGACTTCTAAATGAAACATCTTGGATCACCGATGAAATCTATTGGCCGCCCAAGTGAGCAGCAGGGTCAGCAGGAAGTAGCTCATCACCAGCGCACTGGTGAAGTGGCCAGAAGTGGCGCGCATGTTGTAGAGGTAGACCTGCAGGGTCTCGTAACGGGTGCCCACCAGCATGTTGGCAAACACGAACTCGCCGAGCAGGAAGGAGAGAGAGAGAAACAGCGCCGCCAGCAGCCCCTTGCGCAGACAAGGGATCACCACCAGCAGGAAGGCGCGCCGACTACTGGCCCCCAGCAGATGGGCGGCATCCATCAAATCCCTGAGCGGTACCCCTTGCAGGCTGTTGGCCAGCGCCCGATACATAAAGGGGAGCACCACGGTGAACCAGGTGCCGATCAGGATCCACGGCGTGCCGATGATGGGCAGAACGCCATCGGCGTAGATCTGCAGCAGCCCCACTGACGAGACCACAGGTGGCACCGCGAAGGGGAGCAGGATCAACAGGTTCATCCAGGGATCCAGCTTTGGGAAGTAGTAAGCCACCACCAGCACGGTCGGTACCAGCACCAGGGTCCCCAGCAGCAGGGTGGCGAAGCAGACCAGGAGGCTGCGGCCAAACGCCGCCAGAAAGCGCGGATCGCCCCACAGCTTGAGATACCAGTCGAGGGTGAAGCCATCCGGCAGCAGGGTCGCCCCCCAGCGGGTGGAGATGGAGTAGAGAAACGTGGCCAGCAGCGGCAGCAGCAGGGTGGCGACCAGCCCACCCAGCACCCACTTGGGCCAGCGCGGCGTCAAATCATGCATGGGATTGCCCCTTGTTCACATAGCTCTTTTTCAGCAGCCACTGGTTGGCGGCCGTCACTACCCCCAGCAGCACCATCAGGATCACCGCCAGCGCCGCCGCCATATTGGGTTCGAGGAAGATATCGCCGGAGACCAGACTGGCCACCCGGATGGTCACCAGATTGAAGTTGCCGGTGGTGAGGGCGTAGGCGGAGGCATAAGCCCCCACCGCGTTGGCAAACAGGATGATCAGGGTGCCGAGCAGCGCAGGTGTCAGCACCGGCAGTGCCACGTGCCAGACATATTGTCCCTTGCTCGCGCCGAGCAGCGCGGCAGCCTGTGGCCACTCATCCTGCAGCGCATCGAACGCCGGATAGAGCAGTAGCAGAGCGAGCGGGATCTGGAAGTAGGTGTAGATGAGGATAAGGCCGCTACCCGAGTAGAGGTTGAAGCCGTCGATCAATCCCCAGGATTTCAGCAGCAGGGTCACCGCACCGTTGATGCCGAGAATGATGATAAAGGCGAATGCCAGCGGCACCCCGCTGAAGTTGCCAGTCATGGTGACGAAGGCCAACAGTACCCGCTTGACCCGCTCGCCGCTGTGGCGCAGCGCCGCCGCCCCGAGGGTGCCGATGGCAAGCCCCGCCAGACTGGCGATACCGGCAATGCGCAACGAGTTGCCGAACGATTGCAGGTAGAAGGGGGAGCTCAAAATCTCCCGGTAGTAGTCAAGGCCCCAACCATCTGGGGTCTGAAAGCTGCCCACCAGCACCCACACCATGGGAGCGAGCTGGAACAGGATCATCAAGAGGATAAACGGCAGCAGCACCAGCGCGGGCAGCCAGTGGCGGCGCACCTTCTGCTTGGTTGCCACAGGTTGATCCGCGAGGATCTCGGTGGTTGCAGGCATCATCAGTGCACCTCACGCATAAAGGCCGCCTTGAGCAGCGGTGGCGCTGCCGGCTTGTCGTGGGAAACCCCCAGCAGATCGGCCATCAGGGCGCAGAGCTGGGTCTGGGCGATCACCACCCCATCCGGCCAGCGCTCGATAAAGGCATCGCCAAACAGCCAGAGTGGCACGGTGCGCTCTTCCGGCAGGGTGCCGCCGTGGCTCAGATCGTTGTTCATGCCGTGATCCGAGGTGATCACCACCTGATATCCCTCAGCCAGCCACTGGGGCAGCAGATCGGCCAGCAGGCTGTCCATGCGGCGCGCCTGATTGCGGTACTGGCGGGAATCGAGGCCAAACTTGTGGCCCGCATCGTCCACCCCCATCGGGTGGATCAGCAGAAAATCGGGATCGTACTGGCTGCGCAGCCATTCCCCATCCATCAGCAGATGGCTGTCGGGATAGTTGTCATCCCAGTAGAAGCAGCCGTGCTGGATGGGCAACTGCTCATCGTGAGTAAAGCGATCACGGGCAGCCAGCCAGGGGCTGCGGTTGTAGAGTTCGCTCACCCAATGGTAGGCCGCCGCTGCGGTGCGTTTACCCGCGGCGCGGGCCAGATGGAAGATGGAGTCATGCAGACTGAGGCGACTCACCCCGTTGTGGGTGATGCCGCTCGCCACCGGCGGTACACCGGTCAGGATGCACTCGTAGAGAGGCCGGGAGAGGGATGGCAGGGCACAGCTGAAGGTCGTATAGAGACCGCGCTCCGCCTCCACCATGCCTGCGAGGTAGCCCATCCCATGGGCTACCCCGGCAGAGAGGCCATCCACAAGTACCACTATCACCTTGTGTTGCACTGGCCGCTCCTTACTGCATGTAGATCATGACGTTCTCTTGCCACTGACGCGGCAGGGCCTTGGAGCTCTGCTCCCAGGCGGCGTGATCCTGCACCGGCTTGGCCTTGGCATACTGCTCGGCCGGCAGCAGCTTGGCCTTCACGTCATCCGGCAGCGCAACGTTGCTGCGGATCGGGCGGGCATAGCCACGGGCCAGGTTGATCTGACCGGCATCGGAGAGGATGTATTCCCGCGCCAGCTTGGCGGCGTTGGGGTTCTTGGCCCACTTGTTGATGATGGTGGTGTAACCGGCGATGACGGAGCCGTCGCTCGGGATCACCACCTCAAACTTCTTGGGGTCGATCTGGTCGCGGTAGTTGAGGGCGTTGAAGTCCCACAGCACCCCCACTTCCACCTCGCCCTTCTCGATATTGGCTATGGTGGGGTCGTTCAGCGACAGACGGCCCTGCTGGGCCAGCTTGCCGAACAGCTCCAGCGCAGGCTTGAGATTCTTCTCGCTGCCGCCGGTGGCATAGGCCGCGGCCAGCACGCCGTTGTTGGCCTGCGAGGCAACACCCACATCACCCAGCGTTACCTTGTAGTCGCCACCCAGCAGGGATTGCCAGCTGGTGGGGGCGGCCTTGACCAGATCCTTGTTGATCAGGAAGGCGATGGTGCCGGTATAGGCCAGCATCCAGTGACCGTCCGCATCCTTGGCCCAGTTGGGAATATCGGCCCAGGTGGAGGGTTTGTAGGGCTGGGTAACACCCTGCTTGACCGCAACCGGACCGAAGGCGCCGCCCACATCGCCGATATCGGCGGTGGCATTGGCCTTCTCGGCGGCGAACTTGGCGATCTCCTGCGCCGAGCTCATGTCGGTATCCTGATGCTTGATGCCGTAGATGCTGCCCAGCTGCTGCCAGGTATCCTTCCAGTTGGCCCAGCTGTCGGGCATACCGATGCTGTGGAGCTGGCCTTCGCCGCGGGCGGCCTTTTCGAGATCCGCGATATTCTCGGCTGCAAAAAGTGGTTGGCTGACGGCCACCAGGGCCAGTGCACTTGCGATCACGCTTTTCATCATTCCATCCCTCTGGACTAGGTCAGTTAAGGTTCGAGAGGGATGCTAGAGGGGAATTGTGACGGTCGCGGGGCGTTTTGATGGCAGTTTGATGACAATCACCCTGTCATGGCGCTGTCATCCACAGCAGTTACAACTCTGAACCCGAGTGAGGCTGGACTACTCCAGTAAGGGCTGAACCAACAAGGGCTAAGCCAGCCCGCACAGCCAAGATTAGCGACAGGGATATGAGCGTGATTGAACCGAGATTGAGCGAGCAGAGAGTGAACGAACAGAGCATGGCCGATGGCCGCTCCTCCTCCAAGTGTGAACAGATTTGCCAGACCCTGCGCCGCTATATCGGCAGCGGCCAATTGGGGGCCGGGCAGCAGCTACCCGCCGAACGGGCCCTGAGCGAGCGTTTCGCCACCACCCGCATCACCATCAAGGAGGCGCTCTCCAGCCTCGAAGCGGATGGCCTTATCTACCGGGCCGAGCGGCGCGGCTGGTTCGTGGCCCCGCCTCGCCTCACCTACGATCCAGCCATCCACACTCACTTTCACCAGTGGATCGGCGAGCAGCAGCGCACCGCCGAAACCCGAGTGCTGGCCCACGGTAGCGAGCTGGCCAGCAGCGAGCTCTGCCGCTGGATGGGGCTGGATCCTTTTACGCCGCTCTACGAGATCCGCCGTCTGCGTCTTATCGATGGCCGCCCTGTGCTACACGTCAGCCATCACCTGCTGGCGAGTCGCTTTCCCGATATCGCCAGCGCACCGCTGGCGAGCTCCCTCACCGAGCTCTATCAGCAGCGCTATGGCATAGGCCAGGGCGGGGCGAGTCTCGAGATCACTCCCTCGGCAGCACGGGGCGCCATCGCCCGCGCCCTCAATCTGGCGGAGGGGAGCGCCGTGCTACGGCTGGTGCGGGTCAACTACGACGAGCGAGGCGCTCTGGTGGATTGCGATATCGAGCACTGGCGGCCGGATGCGATCCGAATCTGCCTCGATACGCGAGCGTTGCAGCCGCTCGCAGGCAAGCCGCAGCAAACCCGGCTCGCAGAGCAGGGGTGAGTCGGCACGCAACGCCAGCCTGGAAGGGGGAGGCGGATCCTCTGGATCCGCCGGGATCAGTTGTCGATATTGGGGATCATGTCGTCGAAGCTCTGGTAGCCGCAGTCGGCCAGTTGCAGCGACATGGTGTAGGTCTTGGCGTGCTCCTGCTGGCCGATGGCGGGGCGGTTGAGCTTGATCTCCTGATGCCAGTACTCCTTCATCCGGTCGATCAGCGCCATCGCCTCCCCCTCGTTGAGGTGCAACTGGCAGAGCGCCATATAGTTGTTCGACTTGTGCATGTTCTCCACCAGATACTCCCCCAGCACCGACATCGCCTGCCGTGCCTGCTGGCGGGCGAAACGGCTGTGCTGCTCGAAGCTGATCCGCTCGCTGATCAGGAAGTGGTAACTGTTGTCGATACCAAGCTGCAAAATGCCGAGCTTCTCCAGCTTGCGCAGATAGAGGTAGCAGGAGGCATCGGTCAGGCCGTACTCCCGCTTGAGATCGATCAGCGTCTTGTCGCGCCAGAAGATATTGGCGAGAAAAGCGTAGAGCCCCGGCTCATTGTGAAACGCCTCGTCCTGCTCCTGAGTGAAGACGGCGCGGCGGCTCTGGGCGTCCTGAGTGCGATCCAGCAACTCCTCGAACGAGAGACCCACCAGATGGCAGATCTCCAGCAGAGTATCAAACGGCAGCGAGGGCTTGTTCATCATCCGTTTCACGGTCGCGATGGAGACACCCATGGCTTCTGCCAGGGTCTGATAGCGGATCCCCTTGTCGGTCAGGGTCTTCTTTAGGGTGTCGAGAATATTGTTGGCCAGGGTCTGGCTGTAGGTCATGCCACTCTTCCTTGTTATCGCACTTTCATTGCATGGTTATGCCGAGTCAGCTTCTGACCTGTTTTTACCTTCAAGGCTCAGATATTGACACCGAAAAAACAGCCTAGAGAAAAAATCGCCTACAACGCCCATCAGGACAGACCAGTTGAACGATGAGGTCGCAAAATCTGACACCAGACAGTGCATATCTTTCAACCCGCAAACATTTTGCTAGTGCTGCATAGAACATCGCGCATAATCGAAACGTATCGAATTCAAGACCCTTCCTGGTTGAGAAATCGATTGTTTGCTTCCAAATTTTTATCTTTTAAACCGCAAGGTTTTTTCTCTTTCCTGGCATTGGGCGGCGCTGATAGCACCGCCCTTTTCTTTTCCCTGAATTCGCAGGTCAGGTCAAGGGCCCCGGCAAGGGGAAGTGTCACAGGCCACCCGCCGCCCACTGATGCGCCAGCCACTACGACCTCTCTGGCAAGGTATCCTAAACGATCCTTAATACCGTCTCATTGCCATTAAATATATTTAAATGGCTTACTTGGAAAGCTTCACTCAATATAAAAACAAATATAATCAAGTAATTTAAAACATCAAAAACTTATCTTTTAAATGGCTTGCATATATAAGCAAACAAAATTAATCGGGCCGCACGCCCCATATCTGCTTATCACACCCCATGCCCACCCCAACAACTGCTACCGGGTGAAGAGAAAAGCCACCCACAAGCGCCCATTCGCGTATCTGGTGGGTAGCATAGCCCACGCAAAAACAGCCTCAAAAGACCACCAAAAGTTACAGTGGGAACAATCCCAAACCTCAAAAAGAGCAAAAAACAGGCAAAGAGAGAAATTTTTTTCTCACGGTTTCACCTTGTGATGCGTTCAAAAAATCATCGAAAAGAACCTGATGCCAATCAGTGACATCTGAGATGCCAATTTTTAGACGGCTCATCATGGCCACGCTCGAATGAAAATTCAATGCTGATAAAAATCAATCACATAGAATCAAAATAGAACTCGCAGCCGGTCATTTGCCTCACCAGTTAATTATTTAAACCTCAATAAAGCTAAAACTCTAATAACACCATTTATTAAACAAAATGGCCCTGCTTGCAGCCAGTCATATTTATAATGATGGGGAAACCACTCTCTTGTTATTCAGAAATGTGCTGACTATACTGCGGCCCCTCTGTGAAAGCAGAGCGATGACGGAAATATAAAAAGCTTCATGGATTGAGCAATATAAATTACACGCAGTTCACGCAACACAAGGTTATTTATCCATGAACAAGTTTAATAAAATTGCCGCTTTCTCCCTGCTTGCTCTGGCCATGAATGGCGGCGCCCATGCCGAAGGCTGGTATGCAGGTCTGGATCTGACCACCTCCAAGATGGATCTCGACGGTGACCTCCAGCGCGCCTATGACGCCAAAGTGATCGACGACCAGCTTGACGGCGGCAGCCTGATCGTCGGTTACAGCTTCAACCCCTGGCTGGCGGTTGAAGGTGGCTTGCACGCCCAACAGATGGATCAGCTGACCTGGGTGACCTCCCCGATTGCAACCGGCTTTGCCGACACCACCATCGACACCCGCAGCATCAGCCTGGCCGCCAAGCTGAGCCAGCCGCTGGTCTGGGGCTTCAGCGCCTATGCCAAACCGGGTATCGCTTACACTCGCACCGAAGTGGAAGTTGTCGGCAATGCCACCATCCTCGGTATGAGCGGTCAGGTAAGTGGCAGCGAAACCAAGAGCAAGGTACACCCCAATCTGGAAGTGGGTCTGGACTACGCCTTCAACGACAGCTTCTCTGCCGGTATCGGCTACGAGCGCCAGTTCAACGCCCTGAGCCTGGGTGATGAGCACTACTCTCTGGATACCCTCAAGCTGGGCCTGCGCTACCACTTCTAAGCCGCACACCCCAACCAGGCCATTGCGCCAGATGCAAAAAGGCCGCAGGTTTCACGCCTGCGGCCCTTCTATTGGCTGATGTGCCATCAGCAGATCTGATTCTTGCCCTGCTGCTTGGCCTGATAGAGCGCCCGATCGGCGCGCACCATCAGACTCTCCTTCTGCTCACCCTGCTGATACTCCGCCACTCCGAAGCTCATGGTGGTCGCCCCGCGGGGACAGATGGGGTGCGTCACCATCAACGCCTGAAACTTGTTCGCCACCACCAACGCATCTTCACGGCCGGTATTGGGCAGCAGCACCATAAACTCGTCGCCACCCCAACGAGCCAGCAGATCAATCTCGCGGATATGGTCGCGCACAAGCGCCACTATGTTGATCAGGGTCTGATCCCCGATATTGTGGCCATAGCTGTCATTGATCTGCTTGAAGTTGTCCACATCCATGGCAATCACGGTAAAAGGCAAGTGAAAGCGGCGCGCCCGTTCGCACTCCAGCTGCAACGCCCGCTCCAGCCGATAGCGGCTGGCGGCACCGGTCAGGGCATCAGTCTCCGCCAGCTGACGATTCTCCTCCACCCTCTGTTGCAGTGCCTCGTTGACTCGCACCAGCTCGGCGGTGCGCTCCGCCACCAGTTGCTCCAGCGACTGATTGCGCAGCTCCAGCTGCTCCAGCAGCAACTTGCTGGCGTGGATATTGCGATGGGCGCCGATCATCCGCGCCACAGACCCATCGGGATTGCGCTCTATGATGCGGCCGCAATCCTCGATCCAGATATAGTCTCCGCCGCGACTGCGGCAGCGATACTCGACCCGGTAGTCGGGGGCGGCGCCGCTCAGATAGGCATCGAAGCTCGCCATCACCCGATCCATGTCGTCGGGGTGGATCACACTCTCCCAGGTGAAGACATTGTTGCCTAGAGTATGGGGCTCGTAGCCCAGCATCCGGTACCAGCCCGGGTTGCGATAGACGAAACCGGTGTTGGCATTCCAGTCCCAGATGCCATCGCTGATCACCTCGAGAATGCCATGTACCACGGCTTCGCTGACATCCGAGATCCTGATCGTGTCGCTGTCCTGCAGCATGGGAGACCATCCTTGTATTGCCGCCCCGCTGGGGCGCGGGGCATTCCAGCCTGATGTTGAGAAATGATAGCGGCAGACGGCTGCACAGTCCGCTATCCGTTGATCGATGAAAACCGCCACTACTTGTTCCGGTTATCGGCCGCCATCGGGTTCGTCTGAATAACATTAGCAACCAGTGTGGCTCAATATTTCACCCTTGTCCGGTTTTAAAGGCAGGATGATGCAGGTTGCGATAGTGGCTGGGCGCCAGGCCATGCTGGCGTTTGAAGGCGGTGGAGAAATGGTACTCGTTCTTGAAGCCGCACTGCTCGGCCAGCAGCTTCACCGGGTCGGCCCGGCTGGCCAGCAAGAGCGCCGCCCGCTGCAGCCGCAGCCGTTGCAGCAGCGCCATGGGCGCCAGCGCGAAGTGCTGCTGGCAGAGCCGGTAGAGCTGGCGCTCGGAGAGATGCAGGGCGCCGGCCATGCGCGCTATGTCCCACGGCTCGGTCAGCGCCTCTTTGAGCAGCAATTCGAGGCGCAGCGCCAGCCGCTCGCCACGCCGCTGCCCCTCCCCCTTTTGCAACAGACGGCGCAGGTAAAAGCCGAGCTGCTCAACCAGCAGGGCGCTGAGCAGCGGGTCCTGATGGCGCTCCTGCTCCGCATAGAGGTTCTCGATCGTGCGCAGTACGGTGGCCTGCTGGGAGGTACAACCGAGCCGGGGGTGGCTGGCGAAGGCATCCCAGGGGGAATCCTTGTGCAGCAGCAGCCACACCAGCTCCCACTCACTCCCCTTATTCACCTGCTGGTTCAACGGCTCACTCAACTGATAGCAGATTGGCTCCCCGGCCGGGATCAGCGCCCACTCGCCGACCTGCAACCGCTCGCGGCGATCGCCCACCTGCACCTCCCCCTCACCGCCCAGGGTCAGCAGAAAACAGTGCATATCGGCAAAGCGGCGCGCGATGCGGTAGCGGGTCTTGAGACGGGAATAGCCCGCCAGCCACACCTGCTCCTGTGCGAGGGCCGGCAACAGGCTGTCACAGCAGATCTGCTCGCGGCAGTCGGGGGAGACATCGATAAGCTCGGTGTTGGCAGTGTCAGACATCATCAGGACGGGCTCAGCCATGTCGAAGGGACAGGCCCCAGCATAGCATCAAGGGCATCGAGTCACAGGAGACCAGCCATGCATATCCATCACGTCGCCATCTGGGCGCAGGATCTGGAGGCACTCAAGGCATTCTACTGCACCCTGTTTGGCGGGCGGGCCAATGAGCGCTATCACAACCCGAGCAAACAGTTCAGCTCTTACTTCGTGCGTTTCGAAGGGGGCGCCAGCCTGGAGCTGATGCACACCCCCATACTGTTTCCGGCAGATCTCACTCTGCCACACCCGTTGCAGGGGCTGGCCCACCTCGCCCTCTCCCTTGGCAGCGTGGAGGAGGTGGACAAGATGACCGCCCGCCTCAAGCTGCTCAAGGGCGCCGAGGTGAAACACCTGGACGGCCCCCGCTGGACCGGCGACGGCTATTACGAGAGCACCTTCCTCGATCCTGAAGGCAATCGGCTGGAGCTGACCATCTAATCCCTGAATGCTCCCCTCACCCTGGCCCTCTCGTAAGTTCGATTAGCGAAGCGTAATCGGACAACGGTAACGGCATTGCTCCCTTCTCCCGTTTATTAAAAAAGGAGGAGAAGGGCTGGGGATAAGGGAAAGGAAAAAGAGATTTCGCGGTAAACGTTGGGCTTCACTGCGCTCAGCACCAACCTACACGATCGGTAGGTTGGTGCTGAGCCTGCGAAGCCCAACATAAGAAAGCTCTACGCGAAGATATGACTTCAGAAAATGTCAAATTAAGTTGCTATTATATTGTTCTTTTATTTATCTCTTTTACTAATTCGAACAACATATTAGTTGTTTTTAACGATGGGTCTTTGTTTTTCCGTAGCTTAATCTGCTTGATATAAACCTCTTTTCCTCTAAGTCCAACCTCCATTGTCACCCGCTCTCCCGCCATAACCTTATAGATGAATGAGGTTCTATCTCTCAACTTATCTAAATATGTAAAAACACAATGCTCCATTTCAATTCCTTCTTGAATAAGTTGATTGATAGAGCAGATCTGGGACATAAAATCTGGATGTTCAATATCTAAAATTGGAAGAGGCTCATCATGCTCCAAAAACATTTTGTTCTTGTTTAAAATATCAACCCAACCATCATGAACTTTAAGCAATTCTTGCGCAGACTTGCATGACCTGACGATATGCGAGCTATTTTTTATCCCAATATGAGCACCGATATTTATAGTATCCATATATAATTCATTGATTTTATTGACACCAATTTTATAGGTTCCAAGTCTATTATCTATACCTTTATTAAAACCATGTATTATTTTAGAGCCTATCAAAGATGGATAACTATTAAGCACATATATATCAGAAACAAATACTTTCTCTTCGTGCTTAAATGAATCGACAAGATCATCCTTTTTTATAGCCTTAATTATTTCATCAGCCTCATGTTCACTGCCATTTAATATTCTAATTTTACCGACAAACTTAACATGCCGCTCACCCACCTCTGAGCCGACTATTTTTGTTAAAATTTCCTTTCTCTTAAGTCTTGCATAGTGATGCATAACATGTGCAGATGACTCATCATATAACTTGACACAAATCAGCCATGCTAATGTCGGTGAAGTTCTAAATACATCCATTAATTCAGGGTAAATAGCAAGTGCGTTTGAAAAAAGAGACTGTTTATGAGTAAGCGACTTAATAAAGTCATTATTTATCAAATTAGTGAAGAATTCATTTTTCTTGATTACATCAGGAAACATAGATAAGACCGGGAGACCAACGTTATAACTAGCCTCGAATTCCATGTTTTCATCATACAATTTTACTTGATGGTCTTTATCCAAAAATCTAATATCCATTACCATTTTCAACAAAGGATAAAAAGATATTACCACTCGATTTGAAAATGATAACACTTTCATTTTTCAACCTTATTGACGCGAGACAGTAGCTCTTGTAGAGCAGATATATGCTGTTGCATTCTTTCGTGTTCTTCTTCACTAAACATAGTTTTTAATTTATCACAAGTTACATTTAGCTCAAACAACCTACTTTCTGCCATCACCACATTTAGCCTATTCAAATTATCTATGACCTCATTTCCTTTTTTAGTCAGCGTGCCTAGATCTGCCTCAATTACACCTAGTTTTATTTTCGCATTATCACTGGAAGTTAACCTCGATGCGATATCCAATATTGGTTTTCTTAGTACAAGAATTGCGATTAGCACTATAGTTGGCCATGACAATATTAATTTAAGAACATCTATATACTCTGTTTGCATAAACATTCCTCTTTATTTAAAGCATTGGCAATAAAAACTCGTAACTCATTACATTCTGCGGCAATCTCCCCTTACCGCCGTCCAATCCATCACTCCCCCAACCTCTCCGCCAATCCAGAATAACGCTCGGTCTTTTTCCGTACTGCCTGTGACAGCAGGGCGCGATCGCCGTAGAGATCGAGCCGTGCCTTGGCGCGGGTGATGCCGGTGTAGACCAGCTCGCGGGTCAGCAGCGGGCTGGGGCTGTCGGGCAACACCAGCACGGTATGGGCAAACTCCGACCCCTGGGATTTGTGGATGGTCATGGCGTAGACGGTCTCGTGAGGCGGCAAGCGGCTGGGCAACAGGGCGCGCAGGGTGCCATCCGGCTGCTCAAACCAGACCTTGAGCCGCCCGGTTTCATCGGGCAGGCAGAGCCCCATATCGCCGTTGTAGAGGCCAACGCCGTGGTCGTTGCGCACCACCATCACAGGGCGACCGGCATACCAGTCGCCATCGCGGGCAATCAGGCCTGCCCGTGACAGGGCCAGTTCGAGCCGCTCGTTTAGCCCCAGCACGCCGAACGGGCCGTCGCGCAGGGCGCAGAGGATCTGGAAGCTGTTGAATGCCTTGAATACGGCGGCGGGCGCTTCCCCCGCGCGGGCCGCCTTCAGATAGCTGCCGTAACCGGCCACCCCCTGGGCAATCAGGGCGTCGTAAGCCTCCCCGGCCCAGGGGTGCAGGCTGATATCGGCAAAGCCCATGCCCCAGACTGCCTCCACCGCCGTGGCATCGCCGCTGTTGCAGGCACGCGCCAGCTGACCGATGCCCGAATGCTGATCAAAGCGCCAGCTCTTGGCAAGCAAACAGAGGCTGTCGCGCACCGGTGCCCCTGTGGGCGTGCCCTGCAAGCGGTAGCCAGTCTGGCGGGAGAGCCAATCCGCCTGCGCCGGGCTGATGCCCTGTTCGATAAAGCTGCAGATATCGCCGAGCACGGCCCCCGCCTCCACCGAGGCGAGCTGATCCTTGTCGCCAAGCAGGATCAGGCGGGCGTGGCTCGGCAGTGCATCGAGCAGGCGCGCCATCATCGGCAGGTCGACCATGGAGGCCTCATCCACCACCAGCAAGTCGAGGTGCAGCGGGTTGCCCGCGTGGTGGCGGAACTGGCTGCGCCCCGGAATGACCCCGAGCAGCCGGTGCAAGGTGCCCGCCTCGGTGGGGATCGCTTCCACCCACTCGGGGGGCAGATCGAGGGCCTGCAGGGCAGAGCCGATACTCTCGGTCAGGCGCGCCGCCGCCTTGCCGGTGGGGGCCACCAGCCGGATCGCCGGGGCCTTGCCCGCTTGCAGGCCGGTCTCCACCAGAATGGCGAGCAGTTTGGCGACTGTGGTGGTCTTGCCGGTGCCGGGGCCACCCGAGATCACCGCAAAGGGGCGCGCCGCCGCAGTAGCCGCCGCCAGCTTCTGGCCGTTGCAGCAGAGCGCCTCGGGCACCAGCGCATCCAGTTTGCCAAGGTCGCTCGCCGCCTGGGCGCTGGCCAGCAGCGCCTCGATGGCGGGCCAATCCACTTCATTGGGGAACACCAGATCGAGATACTTCTCGATAAAGTGGCGGACCGAAAAATCGGGGGCGAGGCGGGCTTTGAGCAGCGCCGCGAACACCAGCCCGTAGTCGCGGGCAAACAGCCGCGACAGGGCGGGGGCAATCTCTGGCCATTCGGCGCGTTCACTCAACGCGCGCAGATGGCGGGCCACCCCCTGCTCGTGATCGTGGTAGCGGGTGAGGTAGAGCCGCCCGTGCCACAGCCGCAGCGGCCAGCGCGGGGCGAGCCCCTCATCCTGTTCCGTACCCACGAGCGGGCTTGCCGCAAACAGGGCGGGCCAGCGGGCAGGATCCGCCAGATCAGACAACAGATCCCGGCTCTGCTGGGGATCCAGCCCGAACGGTCGCAGGGATCCGGCAGTCAACATTTCAAGCGGCAGACAGACATGGCCGCGCCCCAGCTCGAAGCAGGCGAGCGCCGCCCCCAGCACCAGCTCGGGGCTGCCACCAAGGTCGGCCACCAGCCGGGCAAATTGCAGATCCAGCTGGCGGATACGGCCAGCCAGCGCCAGTGTTTTGAGCCGTTCAACCATCATTGCGCTGGTCGCGGTGCTGATCTTGGTGCCGCTCATGCCTCTACCTCGTTCAATGCTTGGGATCCCGCTGCTGGCAGCTCACTGCCTTCGCGAAACAACTTATCCAGCCCCAGCACCAGTTCACGGCTCGGGCGGGTATGGAAAATGCCCCCCTGCGGCATGCCGCGCAGGAAAAGATAGAAAACGCCGCCAAAGTGCTGCTCGAAGTCGTAGCCCGGCAGGCGCAGGGTGAGCAGCCGGTGCAGCGCCAGCGAGTAGAGCTGGTATTGCAGGTCGTAGCGGTGCTCGGCCATCGCCCGCTCCAGCGCCGGACGGCTGTAATCGGCAGGACTCATGCCGAGGTGATTCGATTTGTAGTCGAGCAGATACCAGCGCCCCTGCCACTCGAACACCAAGTCGATAAAGCCCTTGAGCATCCCCTGCACGGTGGCAAAGCTCAGCGGCTTGTTGCCCCGCGACAGCGGGTCGTGCTGCTGGCAGAGCGCGGTCAGCGCCGGTGCCGTCACCCGCCCCATGGGCAGGAAGAACTCCAGCTCCACCTGTTTGCGCTCGGGGGCCAGATCCCGCAGCCGCACCGGCTCGCCAAAGCCTGTTTCCAGCGGGGTATCCAGCACCGCCTCCACCTGCTGTTGCAACACGGGGGCCCAGCTCTCGTCGAAGCCGTCCTGCGCCAGCAGGGTGGCAATATGCTCCGCCAACGGCTCGCCCGCGGCGCTTTGAAAGTCGATGGTCTCGAACAGACTGTGCAGCAAGGTGCCGGGGCGCGCCCCTTTCGGGAAGGTAAAGATGGAGGGCTGGGGCGCCTCCTCCGGTTGCTCGGAAGCCAGCGCGGCCGCCTCGGTCACTACCTCGTCATCGAAGCCGGGATTGGCCAGCACGCCTTTGCTGTGACCGTGACCCTGCGCCGCCAGCCCGGAGTAGGAGCTGATCCACCAGTCCCGCTCAAGGGAACCGCTAAAGTGGCGCACCTGCGGCTCGCCCAGCAGCTCCTCTTCTGGCGGCAGCGGGGCTGGACGGGTGAGCGAGGGCTCACCGACGGCCACTCCGGGCAGCGCCTGCGCCAGCTCGGTCAGCGCGGTCGCCAGCGTCTGCGCATCCCCCTCTTCGCCCTTTTGCAGCAGGTAGCCGATGGCGGTGTGGTGCAGGTCGGTCTTCTCCGACTTGCCCGCCCCCGCCCGCACCGGTGCCAGCCCCAGCCAGGTGGCGTAGACGCCCCGGGTCAGGGCCACATAGAGCAGCCGCAAATCTTCGGCAAGGCGCTCTTTGTCCGCTTCGGCCAAGGATCCCTCGGCGCCGGTGAGATCGAGAATGGTGCGATTGCCCGCCTCATCCGCCTCGTGATAGAGCGGGGTCTCGGCGGTTCTGTGGCTGCAGATAAAGGGCAGGAACACCAGCGGATACTCCAGCCCCTTGGATTTGTGGATGGTGACGATCTGCACCAGTTTGCGCTCGGATTCGAGCCGCAGTACCTGCTCAGCATCCTGCCCGTTGGGGCGGCTCACCGCCTCCCCCAGCCAGCGCAGCAGGGCATATTCCCCATCCAGCTCGCTGCTCACCTGTTGCAACAGCTCGCCAAGATGGAGGAAGTTGGTCAGCCGCCGCTCGCCATAGGGGCTCGCCAGCAGGGAAGAGGCAAGATTGCGCCGGTGCAGCAGGGCCCGTAGCATCGCCAGCACGCCGCGGCGGTGCCAGATCTTGCGGTACTCCATAAACTCCTGCACCGCGCTCTCCCACGCTCGCTCGTCGCTGGCCAGCCCATCGAGCGCCTTGGCGTCGAGATCAAACAGCCCGGTCGCCAGCGCCGCCCGCAGGCTGCGCTCTTCGCTCGGGTTCTGGCAGGCGTGCAAAATCAGCAGGATCTCCCGCGCCTCCACCTGTTCCAGCACGCTCTCGCGGTTCGACAGATAGACGGAGGCGATGGCGAGCCGCGCCAGCTCCTGCTGCACCAGCTTGCCCTCGGCGCCGGTTCGCACCAGCACGGCGATATCCCCGGCCTTCACCGCCTTGTCACCGATCAATGCCTTGCCCTCGCGGGCCAGGGTCAGCAGGCGGTGGATCTCGGCGGCGGTGGCGCGGGCCATCTTGCTCTGGTAATCCCCCCGATTGAAGGTGGGCTGGCCGGTCAGCTGCCAGCAGTGGAGCACGGGGGCGGCTTCGCCATCCAGCTGCAGCGCCTTGCTCTTGCCCTGCGCCTCCACCGGCAGGAAGGGGATATCCGCCTCGTAGATAAAGGGATCCTTGGCCCGCGCGAACAGGCCGTTGACCGCCCCCACCAGCGCACTGCTGGAGCGCCAGTTGCGCCCTAGGGTGTAGTGGGCGCTCACATTTCGCCGCGCCTGAATGTAGGTAAAGATGTCGGCGCCGCGAAAGCCGTAGATGGCCTGCTTGGGGTCACCGATCATCAACAGCGCCGTGTCGCTATGGCCGCCGTAGAGGCGATGGAAGATGCGGTACTGCTGGGGATCGGTATCCTGAAATTCGTCGATCATCGCCACCCGGTAGGTGGCGCGAATCCGCTCGCAGAGCCTCTCGCCAAGGCTTGAGCCGAGCGCCCCGTCGAGATCTTTCAGCAGGTCATCGAACGAGAGCTGATGGGCCTGCCGCTTGCTGGCCTGCATCCGGCTACGCACTACTTTGGCCGCCCGTTGCAGGATGAGATCCCGAATACCGGGGCGACTCGCCAGCAGCTCGTCTATCTGACTGAACAGCGGCAGGGTCGGCACTGCGCCCCCCTTCTTGAGGTTCTCCTCCAGCACTGTCTGGCCGAAGCGCTCCAGCTCCTTGGGAATGGCGTAGCCACTGCTTTCGTCTTGCGCCCAGTCGGCTATCTTGGCAAGCCACCCTTCGTAGTTCTTGCCGGTGTAACGGCTGATCTGGCCGTCGGTCTGGCGGCGGATCTCGTCCGTCTGCGCCAGCCATTCGTTTTTCACTGCCGCGATGCGGCTCATGGCCGCCTGATGGCGGGCGGCAAGGGTCTCATCCCCCAGCGCGGGGTGGATCTCCAGCTCGCTGTTGTCGAGCCAGCTGCCCATCTCCCGCAGCAGGGCGGCGGGGCTCGGCCAGAGCGCGCGCACCGCGCTGGCGAGGGCTTTATCCACCGGATAGAACTCGGCGCGCCAGTAGTCGCTCACCGCCTGCAGCCTGAGCTGGCTGTCGTCGGTGAGAAATTCGGTTTCAAAGAGGGCACCCGACTCGAAGGCGTTCTGCTTGAGCATCCGCTGGCAGAAGCCGTGGATGGTAAAGACCGCCGCCTCGTCCATCTGCCGCTCGGCAGCCAGCAGGCGGCGTGCCGCCAGCTCGTGATCCTCCACCTCGGCCAGCAACTGGGCCAGCAGGGTGTCACTGCTATGGCCGCGCATAAAGGCGAGGCGCGCCTCGTGAATGCGGCCGCGGATCCGTCCGCGCAGCTCGGCGGTGGCCGCTTCGGTAAAGGTCACCACCAGAATTTCGGTCACCGAGAGTGGCCGTTCATGGGCGCTCGGCTGACCGGCATCGGCGCCCTCTTCGATGAGCGGGCCGTGGCCCAGCAGCAGGCGCAGGTAGAGACCGGCGATGGTGTAGGTCTTGCCGGTACCGGCGGAGGCTTCTATCAGTCGTTCACCATGGAGGGGAAAACGCAGGGTATTGAGCGGGTTAGCCATTATTTCAGCTCCTCCAGGGTCTTGAGCAGCGGGGTCAGGTGTTCGCGAGCCAGCGCCTGCAACTGACCAAGCACCTCGTCATCGAGTTCGGGGAAGCAGCGAGCGACGTAAGGATCTGCCCCTTCCCCATTGATCATCCAGCCGCCGTTGAAACGGGTGAGGGCCGCCTTGTCGGCCGCCTCCGGCTTGTCGGGATCCTTCTCGATCGCCTTGAGCCAATCCCAGGCGGTGTTGGGGAAAAACGGCTGCGGCCGCTTCATCCCCTGCGCCCAGCACGCCACCAGCGCCGCCAGCTTGGGCCGCGCCTCGTCGGCAGCGAGTACAGGCAGTCGCAGACTCTGCTTGGCATCGAACAGCAGGGTGTCGCCGGGGGCGTCGCTGAGGGAGAGGCAGAGGTGCTGGATCCAGCCCAGCAGCAGATCCTTGCCGTTGAAGCTGCCGGGTTTGACCACCAGCAAGCGCCCCTTCTGGGTGTCGATCCACCCTTGCAGCTGGCCCTGAGTGAGGGAGATATCGATCTCCACCGCCTGCTTTTCTGACTCATTGGCAGCAACCCATGGCCGCAGCCGATCCGCCAGCTTGCCCATCTCGGCATCCAGATCGTCCAGCAGCAGGCTGCCGAACCACCCTTGCGGCAACAGGCCGGTGAGCTGCAACCGCTCGCGACGCTCGGTACTTTCACCTTCCGCCAGATGGGCATCAAGCAGCAGATCTTTCAGCTGATAATGTTGCAGGCCATCCAGCTCGAACGGCTCGCTGTCCTCGATGTTGGCTTCGTTCAGCTCAAACCACACCTTGAGGCGGCGGTTGAGGAAATATTTGGTGGGCTGGCGATAGAAGCGCAGCAGCTCCACCAGCTCCAGCCCCTGCTCCTTGCCCCATTCGGGGGGGAGAGGCAGCTCGCCGCTCTGGAAGTTGGCCGCGCCACGCACCGGATTGAGGGCGGGCAACCAGTCGGCGGCATAGGTGAAGAGGCGTGAACCCGGCTCCGGATAGAAGTAGTTGCGGCTGTAGGGGGTGAGCGGGTGCGCCACCATCAGGTGGTTGAGCAGCCGCTTGCCGGAGGTTTCGTCGTCGAGATCCTCATCCCCCGCCAGCACAAAGCCCTGCCGCACATAGTCGATCAGCTCCGCCAGCAGCACCGAGGGCACCTTGTCGCTGTTGTCCTGCGCGCTGAAGCCCTGATAGCTGATATAGAGCCCCTGCTGGGCACTGAGCAGCGCCTCGAGGAAGAGGTAGCGGTCATCATCGCGACGGGAGCGATCCCCGCGCCGCGAAGCTACCGCCATCAGGTCGAACCCCATGGGGGCCAGGGTGCGCGGGTAGACGCCGTCGTTCATGCCGAGCAGGCAGACCTGCTTGAAGGGGATGGAGCGCATCGGCATCAGGGTGCAGAAGTTGACCTGACCGGCGAGGAAGCGTTGGCTGGAGCGGGACTCCCCCAGCACGCTGCCAAGGTAATCCTGCAGCAGATCGGCGGTGATGGGCTGCTCGAAGCGGGCCTCGCCGAGCCGGGTCTGCCACTCGACCAGCTGGCTGCGAATGAGCTGGAGTTGACGCTCTTCATCCTCGTCGGCCAGATAGAAGCGCTCCAGCAGCGCCAGCAGGCAGGCGTTCCACTCCGCCAGCGGCTGCGCCTGTTGCAGCCGGGGCAGGAATTCGGCCAGCGAGTCGACGAACCAGGCGAGCTTGCCGAGCGCCAACCCCTGCTGCCCCTCGATATCGGCGTAAGGAAGAATGCCCGCCACCGGCTCGCCATCCCCCATGGCAAAGCCGAGCAGCATGCGGCGCAGGCCGAACAGCCAGCTGTTGCCGGACATGGGCGGCAGATCGAAACGGACGGGGTAGCCGTCGTCCAGCCCCCAGCGGATGCCGGTCTCCTGCACCCAGACCCGCAGCTGGTTGAACTCGTCGTCATCCAGCTCGAAACGGCGCAGCACGGCGGGCACCTCGAGAATGGCGAGCAGCTCCCCTGCCCCGAAGCGGGCATTGGGCAGCCTGAGCAGGGCGAGGAAGCTTTGCAGCAGCGGGCTCTCCTGACTCGCCGCCCGATCCGAGACCGCAAACGGGATCTGACCCCGCGCGCCAAACACCGCCTGAATGTAGGGGCCGTAGCTGTTCACATCCGGCATCATCACCACCACATCTTTCGGGGTGAGAGTCGGGTCCTGCTCGAACAGCGCCAGCAGCCGGTCGTGCAGCACTTCCAACTCCCGCATCGGGCCGTGGCAGGCGTGGATCTGCAAGGATCCATCCGCCGGATCGATGGGGCTCTTGTGATGGCTGCTGTCGAGATCGAACTGACCGGCGCCCCGTTCTGCCAGCTCCAGCACATCCTTCTGGATGGCGCGCAGCAGGCTAACATTGCCTTTGCTATCCACCTCGTCGATATCGACGAAGGCCTCGATTTGCGGCACCTCCAGCTCCATCAGCTGATGCAGGTAGTCGCGCCCCAGCTTGCCCATGGAGGCGAGCAGCGGGTTGGCGGGGCCCTGCAGTGTCTCGATGTCGGTGCCGGGTTTAAGCTTGTTTTCGAGGCGCGCCAGGGTTTTTCTGTCCAGCAGATCCCCCCAGTAGTAGCGACAGGGGTTGGTGACGAACAGGTGCACCTCCACCTCCGGTCGGCTGCCGAGGGCCAGCAGCGCCTCCACATAGCGCGGCGGCAGCGCCGAGATGCCGAACACAAAGACCCGTTGCGGCAGCTTGCCCGGCAGATCGGCGGTGCGCTCCAGCTCGTGGATAAACTCCTCGTAGAGGTTGGCGCGGTGGTAGCCACTCGGAGAGAACGCCAACGTGCGTGCCACCAGCTCGCGCCACAGCTCCGGCTGCCAATCCTGACCGCTCACCCCGGCCAGCTCCTGACTCAATCCTTCCCCCTCTTCCCAACGGGCGATCCAGTCCGGCCGGTAGACCAGATATTGGTCAAAGAGATCCGCCACCTTCTGGCAGAGCTGCCACAGCCGCACCTGCTCGGGATCCCTGGCGGAATCCTCCTCATCTCCCCCGCCCAGATAGGCGGCGAGCGGGGCAAAGGCGGGCCGCTCCAGCAAGGCAGGCAGAATGGTCATCAGCTGCCAGCTCATGGAGCCCTTGTTGTAGGGGCTCTGGCGCGGCACATCCGCCAGCACCCGGGTGAACATCTCCCAGATAAAGCTGGCGGGCAGCGGAAAGTCGATATTGGCGGCGATGCCGAAGGCTTTGGCCAGCTCCAGCTTGAGCCACTGGGCCATGCCCGGACTCTGCACCAGGATCTGCTCCCGATCGAAGGGGTGAGAGAGGGGGGCCTGCCGGATGCGGCTCACCAGCAGCTCTTTGAGCAGATCCAGCTGATTGGAGTGGTAGAGGGTAAACATGAGCAATTCCCGCCTGTGGATGAGAGGGGGCGAGGGAAAAGGCGAGCCATTTCCGTCACTTCACAAGAGAGGGAATTGTCGGGGATCGGGGGATAAGATGCAAAAGGCACTTGTGGCCAGCAGGCGGGCAAACCGTTGAACCATGAGGGGGACCGCAGATTTGTGCAGCTGCCTCATCGCCCCGGAAAACGCAGACAGAAAAAAGCCGGTGCAGGGCACCGGCCAAAAGGCATTGGAAAACTTGACTCTTCAGGGCATTACCAGTTTTTGCCGAGACGGGCATCCAGACTGAAAGCCCCTGCTCCGGCCGCCGCCAGCGCCAGGAAACCACCGGCGACGGAGACGTTCTTCATAAACATCAGCATCTGCATCTGTTCGGCAGGCTGATAATGGAAAATAAAGGCAGCCATCAGGGTGAAGCCGGCCAGCAGCACGGAGAGGCTGCGGGTAAAGAGACCGAGCACGACGGCAAGGCCACCACCCAGCTCAAGCAGGATCACCAGCGGCAACATAAAGCCCGGCACGCCCATCGCTTCCATATAGCCCTGAGTACCGGCGTAGCCACCGATCTTGCTCCAGCCCGCCATTACGAACATCAGCGCCAGCAGTACACGACCCGCCAGCAGCGCTACATCTTTCATCTTGTCCATTTCATATTCCTCGTTTGTGTCACATCACCGCTGACTGCTTCAGGGTAGGTCAAATAACAGGGCTTGGCTGGCACTGGTCGCAACCAGCTCCCACCGGTATTCATCACGACTGAGTACCCCGTCGCCGGGTCGGGCAGCCAGACCATTAGCGGTCAACTCCCCTGAAATCATCTGCAGGTAACCGTGTCGGCCAGCCAGTGCCCATTCGAGCGTCTCGCCCGGGGCCAGTTCCAGCCGCCATACGCGGGCCTGTTGGCGGATCCAGAATGATCCTGCCTCGCCATCCGGTGACGCCACCAGCGTCAAGCCCGGTCTGGACTCGATCTTCTTCTGCTGATATCCGGGTGGCGTGCCGAACTCGTTCGGCTCGATCCAGATCTGCAACAGGGAGAGAGGATCCGTCTGCGAGGGGTTGTACTCGCTGTGGCGGATCCCGCTGCCTGCGCTCATCAGCTGGAAATCCCCTGCCGGGATCTGCTCGGCATGGCCGAGGCTGTCCTTGTGCTCTATGGTGCCTTGCAGCACGCAGGTGAGGATCTCCATATTGGCGTGAGGGTGGGTGGCAAATCCGCCACCCGGCGCAACCAGATCCTGATTGATCACCCGCAGTACCGAGTGCCCCATCCACTCCGGGTCATAGTAGTGACCGAAGGAGAAACTGTGGCGCGCGTCCAGCCAGCCAAAGTTGGCCTTGCCCCGCGCTTCTGCGGCTCTCAATTGCATCATGGTCTGCTCCTCATCTACCGGGACGGTTGATTAACGCTGTTTGCCGCTACCGATACCGAACGGAATACGGTATTCGCTGCTCTGGTCAGCCAGGCTGACAGTCAGGTTGCCCTGGGTACGGCTCGGGATATGCACCTGCTGGGTACCGGTCAGGTTGGCGTGGACTGATGCCAGCAGATCGCCAGACTCGTCACGCACTTCCAGCATCGGATTGCTTTTGCCATACATCGCAGCAGTGGCGTTCCACTTCACAAACAGCACGCCCGGAGTGGCGTTGAAGTCTGCCGGTACGGCAGCCTGCGCGAAACCAGCGGTCATCAGGCCTGCAGCGGCCAACATCTTGATTACGTTTTTCATGTTCATTCACTCTCTTGGTTTTATGTCATTGCCAAGGCCGTTTCGGCCAGAATCAATGCATCCATGCAAGAGGTTATTCAAATAGTGTGTTGTTCTTTCACCGACATCAGACAGACCGAATTGGTGTGTCACAGTGCGGAACTTCCCGCATATTTGGCCGCTCGGCGTTCCTGCCCAAGCGATAATTGAATATTAAACGTGCTTGACCTAACTTGTTAGCGAGATAATCTGGCAAACATATTCAAAAAAATTGAAGGTGATAATGGCCAAGGAATCGAACAAGGAGCGGGCGCTGACCCTGGAAGCCATCCGGGTACTGGACGCCATCGACCGCCGCGGCAGCTTCGCGGCGGCCGCCGACGAGCTGGGCAAGGTGCCATCAGCGCTCAGCTATACAGTGCAGAAGTTGGAGGACGAACTGGATGCCATGCTGTTTGACCGCAGCGGGCACCGCACCAAGTTCACCCCGGCCGGACGCATGCTGCTGGAGCGAGGCAGGGTGCTGCTGGAAGCAGCCGAACATCTGGTGGGCGAAACCCGGGCGCTGGCCCGTGGCTGGGAGACCGACATCACTGTCGCCGTTGATGCACTGACTCCGTTGCAAACACTTTTCCCTCTGGTTGAGCGACTGGCCGAACAGACCGATACCCGCCTGCGGCTACGGGCCGAGGTGCTGGCAGGGAGCTGGGAGTGTCTGGAAGATGGCCGTGCCGATCTGCTGATCTCCACCATCAACCCGGACATCATGATGACCGGCATCAAGCATCAGGTGCTGAAAGAGGAGGTGATGCTCTATGTCGCCCACCCTGATCATCCCCTCCACCAGGAGCCGGAACCGCTGGCAGATGAGACCCTGCGTCGCTACCGCGCCATTGCGGTCGCTGATACCGCCCTGCGTAAACCGGTGCTCACCTATCGCCTGCTGGACAAACAACCACGCCTCACCGTCAGTTCCATGGCAGAGAAACGGGATGCCCTGCTGGCGGGGATCGGGGTCGGCACCATGCCGAAGAGCTGGATTGACGAAGATATCAGGGCCGGGCGGCTCAAGGTGATCAGCCCCGAATATCGCCATCAGTTGCAAGTAGTGCTGGCCTGGCGGCGAGACACCATGGGTAAGGCCAAAAGCTGGTTGGTGCGGGAGATACCAAAACTGTTTATGGCTGGCGAAAAATGAGAGACAGTTAACAGAAATGTTAATTGCATGCCTCACTTGACGCCCAATATCTTTGCTGATTTCATAGCCGCCTCATTGAACCCATGGAAGCTGTAGAAAATGAAAAAGAGTTTGCTGGTTGCCCTCACCACCCTGCCCCTGTTTGCCAATGCCGGCCTGATGGACTCGCTGACCGACAGCGTCACCAGCAGCGTCAAGGATGCGGCCAGCACCGCCGTATCCGGAGCCATGGATAGCGCATCCAACGAAGCCATCAAGAAGGCACTGGATATCAAGGAAGGTGGTTCCAACAAGCAGGCGGTCAAGGATAAGCTGGGTGCGCCGGCCTCTACCAAGACCGAAGCCGGTCTGGAAGTGTGGACCTATGACCTGGATGCCCTGAACAAGGCGTCTCCCATGCTGGCCGAGACCACCAAGACCCTGCTGAAAGATACCGACGCCGCCAAGAAAAACGTGGTCATCAAGTTCGAAGGGGAAACCGTCAAGAAAGTAGACCTGACCGACAAGGCTCAGGGCTAAGTTCACTCGTCCGGTGGGTAGGGCGACACCCCGCACCGGTACAGATGGCAAGAGGGGGAGCATCAGGCTCCCCCTCTTTTATTGGCAATTGTCTGCATTCAGACAAGCTCTGTCGCTCAACACAACAAGAGCAAAAAGGGTGGCCCTGGCCACCCTTTGGGTTTGTCATGTGGTCTGCTACTGCAGCAGCGTTACTGGTTCGCTTCGGCGAACTGCTTCATCGCTTCGGCGTGCTTGGTCATGCCGGCGGCACGCTCGTTGAGGTTCTTGATGAACTCCGCCTTCTTGGCAGGATCCTCTATGCGATCATAACGTTGCTGCAGGTTGGCCTGGATCTGTTCCGGGGTCATGTTCTGCATGCGGGCCATCTTGTCATGGCGACCACCATGGTGCTTGCCACCCATCATGCCACTACCGTCCATCGTGCAGTCCACCATGGCTCCGGGCTGGCCGGTGGGGGCCGCTTCACTGGCTGCATAGGCGCCCAGCGGCAGGCCAAGGATCAGGGTGGCAGTCAGCAGGGTTTTGGTCAGCTTTTTCATGGTCTATCTCCTGTAGGGATGATTCTGGTTCGGCGCTCTTGCCTTGCCCTCAAGTAAACACCCTATCGGTGTCTGAACTTTGCCAGCATCGCCCTTTTTTGTAGCAGAGTGTGGCATCGTGCGGATCTGGCACACTTTGACACAAACCATCGGCCGGATTTTCGTATACTCGGGCCAACGCCAAGCAGGGGAGGTATCCATGAACCAGGGCAACACCCACATTCTGGTGGTCGACGACCACAGCGAGATCCGCGATCTCTTGAAGCGCTTTCTGGAACAGCACGGCCTGCGGGTCAGCTGCGCCCGGGATGGCAAGGAGATGAAGCGACTGCTGGAGGAGCGGGAGTTCGACCTGCTGGTGCTGGATCTGATGATGCCGGGTGAAGATGGTCTTACCCTCTGCCGCGAGCTGCGGGTCAAATCGAACCTGCCCATCATCATGCTCACCGCCATGGGGGAAGAGACCGACCGCATCATCGGATTGGAGATGGGGGCCGATGACTATCTGGCCAAGCCCTTCAACCCGCGCGAGCTGCTGGCGCGGATCAAGGCGGTGATGCGCCGCACCCAGGCCGAGACACAACCTGCCGCTGACACCCTGACCCGGGATCTGCGCTTCGATCGCTGGCTGCTCGACGTCAATCGTCGGGAGCTGGTCGATGAGGATGGGGTGGGCCTGAGCCTCTCCACCGCCGAATTCGATCTGCTCAAGGTGTTTCTCGAGCGACCGCAGCGAGTGCTGAGCCGGGATCAACTGCTGGACCTGGCCCGTGGCCGCGAGGCGGTGGCCTTCGATCGCGCCATCGATACTCTGGTGAGTCGACTGCGCCGCAAGCTGGAGCGGGATCCCAAGAATCCGGAGCTGATCAAGACCATCTGGGGTGGCGGCTATATGTTCTCCGCCGACGTGACGCAGGCATAAGCGGTGACCTTTTTGAAACGACTGTGGGCAAAAATATGGCCCAAGGGGCTGACAGGCCAGATCATTCTGGTGGCGCTGGCAGGGCTGATCCTGATCCAGCTGCTCAGTATCCAGATCTACCGCTCGGATCGGGAGGAGGCGCTCGGCTTCGTCAACAGCCGCAACGCCATGCAGCGGATCATCTCGGTGGTCAGGCTGCTCTCTCTATCACCCCCATCTCTCTATGACGAGATCCTCAAGGCGAGCCGCAGCGAAACCCTGCTGCTGCGCCTCTCAGACGAGCCACTGCAACCGGATAATCGCAGCCCCCGCTTCGAGCAGCTGGTGCGCTCTCGGCTCGGCTACCCGCAGGGTCTCACCATAGAGATCAGCGCCGAGCTGAAAGAGGATGCCCAGCGCAGCAAAGCCTGGGAGCATCACGCCCGCATGATGCGGGATCGCAAGGGACCACCGCCCCCATCACGCGACATGCGGCTCTATGGCTCCATCGAACTGCCGCAGGGAGGTTGGCTGCAGTTCAGCTCACTGGTCGACAAGGAGGCGGGCAGCTGGTCGTGGCAAACCACCCTCAATCTTATGCTGGTCGCCAGTCTGGTGATCGGGCTGATGGTGCTGCTGTTTCGCCGTGCCACTCGCCCGCTCAAGCAGCTGGCAGGCAACGCAGATCGGCTCGGACGGGGCGAGGATATCGAGCCCTTGAAAGAGGAGGGGCCGACCGAGATCCGCGAATCGATTCAGGCCTTCAACCGGATGCACACCCGGCTCGACCGCTTCGTGCAGGACAGAACCCGAATGCTGGCGGCCATCTCCCACGATCTGCGCACCCCCATCACCAGCCTGCGGCTGCGTACCGAATTTCTGGCCGATAGCGAGGACAAGGAGCGCATCCAGCAGACCCTGCAACAGATGGAGCAGATGCTGGCCGCGACCCTCAGCTTTGCTCGCGAGGAGGGGCAGCAGGAGGCCACCCGCGAGCTGGATCTGGTCAGCCTGCTGGTCAGCCTGTGCGATGACTATGCCGATACCGGCCAGCCGGTCACCTGTCTGGCGGAGGGCAAAGAGGTCTACGCCTGCCGGGCCAACACCCTGCGCCGGGTGCTGCAGAACCTGATCGGCAACGCCATCAAATATGCCGGCAGCGCCGAAGTGTCGCTGGAGCGACGCAAGGAGGAGCTGTTGATCCGGGTCTGCGACAACGGGCCAGGGATCGATCCTGCGCGGCTGGAAGATGTGTTCAAACCCTTCGTACGGCTAGACGAAGCGCGCAACACCGAGTCCGGCAGCGTGGGGCTCGGGCTCTCCATTGCCCGTACCCTGGTCCATCAGCACGGCGGCGAACTGACCCTGCTCAATCGGCCACAAGGTGGGCTGGAGGCACGAATAAGCCTGCCTTTGTAAGTCATTACTCTATTTGTTTGCCCTGCTGCGCCTGGCCTCTCTGTGTGCAAACTTCATCATCCTGACCCCTGTTCTTCTATGATGAAGGCGGAGATAATTGATGACCACGCACGGTATTTGGCAACGGAGTGGAGCAAGGATGGCTTATTCCAGGACAGGAGTCTTGATCAGTATCGGATGGGGGCTCCTGCTGCTCGCACTTGCCCCTCAAGCCTGTGCCAACGCACAGGAAGAGCCGATCATCATTACCAACTCCAAAGCCTGGCAGCCCTTCTCCTATATCAATGAGTCGGGTCAGCCGGATGGTTTGCTGATCGATTTGTGGCGTGAATATGCCAGGGTCACCGGCCAGAAGATCGAGTTCCGGCTGGTCGACTGGCAGGGTTCTCTCGACTTGCTCCAGAAGGGGAAAACCGACGTTCACGCCGGGCTGCTCTGGTCACCGGAGCGGGACAAGCAGTTCGACTATGGCCTGCCTCTCGCCCAGCTCGACTCACAGCTCTTCTTCTCGAGCGAACTGCGCGGCACCGATGTCCATTACTACCTACTCCATGAAACAGTCGGTGTGGTAGCCGGTGGCTACGAAGAGTATTACGCCAGACGCTACTTTCCCGGAACCAGACTGCAGACCTTTGATGACAATGATACCCTGCTGGCGGCGGCCTTTCGGGGCGACATAAAGGCCTTTATCGCCGATCTGCAGGTCGCCAACTTCTACATCTATACCTCCGACGATCCCACCCGCTTTATTCCGGTTCGCCACCTCTATACCGACCAGATCCGCTTTGCGGTGAAAAAGGGCGACCTTGCCCTGTTAAACCGGCTGGAAGAGGGATTCGCCAAGATCAAAGAGAGCGATCGGGAGCGGATCATCCGCAAATGGATGCATGTCGAGACCGTCTACCCCATCCACCTTGGTCCCTGGCTGTTGCTGGCAGGAGGGGGGATTCTGGCAGCTTACATAATACAGCTGAGGCGCGCAGTCGCGAGCCGTACCGCCGAGCTGAGCCGTGCAAACGCAAGACTGGAGAAACTGGCCAGTACCGATCCTCTGACTGGGCTACTTAATCGACGGGCATTCATGCCCGCCATGGAGCAACGGCTGGCAAGCGGCATGGCCAGTGCCCTGCTGCTATTCGATGTGGATCACTTCAAGGAGACCAATGACCGCTTTGGTCATGGCATCGGAGATCTGTTGCTGGAAAAGCTGGCCACTACTGTGACGAATCTGTTGCCCGAAGAGGCTCTGCTGGCCCGCATCGGGGGCGAGGAGTTTTGCCTGCTGCTGCCGCTGGCCACATTGGCAGAGACAGAAGAGTGGGCCGAGCGCATTTGCCTGGAGAGCAACCGGCAAACCCTGCACACCAGCAGCGGCGAGGTGACCCTCTCCATCAGCACCGGGGCAGTCTGGGTTGCGGCAAAGAGAGAGGTCGATGCCGAGCAGCTACTACGGCAGGCTGACGCCCTCATGTATCAGGCCAAGGGACTGGGGCGCAATACCTGGCAAGCGGCCCCCTATCAGGCATAGCCCCCTGACGGAAGCGCAATAAAAACGGCCGCCATCGGATGATGGCGGCCGTGTAATGTTATGCCTATCAGAAGTTGTAGGTCACACCCAGGTTGTAGCGGCGACCATCCAGCACTGTGCCATAACTGCTGTAATCCACCGTCTTGTCGAACAGGTTATAGACCCCGGCGGTCAGATCCAGATGCTTGTTGGCCTTGTAGACCAGCCCCATGTCAAAGAAGGTGTAGGAAGGAGTCCCATCCGCCATCTTCACACGGCTCAGGTATTCGGAGGTCTCGCCACGGAAGTTGACCCGTGACCAGAGGTTGAGATCCTCGGTGGTCTGCCAATCGACACTGCCGTTGAACATATGGCGGGGCATCTGGTTGAGGGCATGGCCTGCCAGCGGGCCGCTCTTCTGCTCGGATTGAGTGAATGTGTAGCTAGAGCTGACCGACCAATCCTCATTGATGGCCCAATCCATCATCCCCTCGACCCCACGCATGTTCGCCTTGTCGACGTTGACCCGATCGCTGATGAAATCATAGCTGTGACCATTGAGCGTACAGGCAGGCTGCTTCTTGTCAGTACAGCGGCGCACTTCTGAGATCTTGTTCTTGAAGTCGGTGTTGAACAGGGTAATCCCGGCATTGAAGCCCTGATGACCGTTCCACAGCAGACCGATCTCTTCACTCACGCTGGTCTCGGGTTTGAGATCCGGGTTGCCAACCAGCATGCCATCCAGGCTGCCACCACCGGTGACCTGACCCCAGTTGGCCGCTGACATCCGCAAGTCAGGGGAGCGATAACCGGTCGAGACGCCCCCTTTCAGGGTCCAGCTCTGATCCAGATGCCAGACGCCATAGAGGCGCGGGCTCCAGTGAGTGCCGTAGTTCTGATCCCGATCCATGCGGGCGCCACCGGTCAGGGCAAAGCTGTCAGTAAGTGACCACTCATCCTCGACAAACATCGCCCAGCTCCAGCGGGTCAGCTGCTCGGCAGGATTGGCCACTTTCAGGGTATTGCCCTGATCGTGTAGATCCTCATAGCGATACTGACCACCGACACTCAGGTAGTGATCCCCCAATATGAACTGGGTGTGAGTATCGGCGATGGTGTTGGTGAGCTCCATCCTGCGGCCTGGGTTGGTGTTGGTCTCCTGCTGCAGATAGCTGCTGGAAGAGCCGAACTCATATTGACCGTCATGGGTTAGCGCGTAGTTGGTGCGCTCGTAGCGGTTGAGGCTATCTTTCGCCTTGGCATCCAGCGAATTGCCGGCAGTACGATCCCGATCCTGCAGGCTGCGACTGACTTCCAGATCGAAGCGGTTATGGTCATCAGGCTTGAAACTGAGCACGGCCGTGCCACTGCGAGTCTCCTGCTCGGCAAAGCCCTGGGTAAATTTGTCTTCACCACGATGAGCGAGCTGTCCATTGAAGCGCAGCCCCAACACACCATCGATCAGTGAGCCTGCGGTATAGGCATCAGTCTGGAAGCTGTTGCCGGCATCCTTGTTTTCCTGGAAGGTCGAATCAGCATGAACCGAGCCCTGCCAGGCCAGACCGGTGGTCTTGCGGGTAATCACGTTGATCACCCCACCCATGGCATCTGAGCCATAACGGGATGACATGGGCCCACGGACGACCTCAATCCGCTCGATCGCCTGTAGCGGTGGCAACCAGCCTTGCTCGATACCGGGTCCATCGCTATTGGGCCGGGTACCACGGCTATCCACCTTTTTACCATCAACCAGCATAAGGGTGTATTTCGAGCCCATACCGCGAATACTGATATCGCTGCTGCTGCCACCGCCAGTCACTACCACACCTGGCACATCCTTCAAGGCATCGGTTACATCCCGATATGCCCGCTTCTCCAGCTGCTCGCGGGTAATCACAGAGATGGAGGCTGCAGAATCTTCGATCTTCTGCTGAAAGCCAGAGGCGGTGACGACCATCACCTCCTGCTCGGCAGCATAGGCTTGAGTCGCAAGAAGGGAGCAGATCAGCAAGGCAAGCTTGTTTGGTTTCACTGTTATCATGTTTTAGCCTGAACATTTTTTGTAGGAAGGTGACGTATTCCCTTACTTCACGCATTACAACGCTCGGCATCCGGCCAGGCGCAGCATTAGAAAAGGCTCATTTGAAAAGCACTTTATTAATCAGCCCGCATTGTAACGACCCTGCCACGATCATTCAAACAATAATCATTATCATTTGATTCATGTAATATTCCTGCCGCAGAACAGCTCACTCTTGATAAGAAACTGTTTTAATGGAGTAAATCCATAAACAAACAAAGGGATTAGACAAACAAGTGGAAGCGATGACGTACCGTTGCAAGATGGCCTGATTTAATCATCAAGCTCTATGGCCAAGATGGATGTGCCGCGATAAAGAAGTGGAAACAGTAACAAGAACGTCAACAGGGGAAGGTAGTGTCATCGCAGTGGGATGTCGGCAGCTCACCAGCAGGCTAAAAACACCAAAGCCCTGTCGTCAGACTGGGCTTGTGTTGGCTCTGGTGTGCAAATCTGTGGCTCTTATGAGCAAACCGCCCATAGCAAAAAGGCCTTCCCAATCGGGAAGGCCTTCAAATTAGTGGCGGAGCGGACGGGACTCGAACCCGCGACCCCCGGCGTGACAGGCCGGTATTCTAACCGACTGAACTACCGCTCCGCATTCGGTTAGCTTTCGCTAAATCTTTTGCCGCTTCTTGATGAGGGGTCATCCTCGCAGCCGGCTATGTGTTTTCACATCACCGTTTAATTGGGTGCCTGGCAGTGTCCTACTCTCGCATGGCGAATGCCACACTACCATCGGCGCTACCGCGTTTCACTTCTGAGTTCGGCATGGGATCAGGTGGTTCCACGGCGCTATGGCCGCCAGGCAAAAATCTTCAATCTGTGAAAGCTGACGTAAGTAGTTCGCTTGGTATTTGCTACAAGCCTTAGAACACTTCTTGGGTGTTGTATGGTTAAGCCTCACGGGTAATTAGTATGGGTTAGCTCAACACGTCGCCGCGCTTACACACCCCACCTATCAACGTTGTGGTCTCCAACGGCCCTTTAGGACCCTCAAGGGGTCAGGGATGACTCATCTCAGGGCTCGCTTCCCGCTTAGATGCTTTCAGCGGTTATCGATTCCGAACTTAGCTACCGGGCAGTGCCACTGGCGTGACAACCCGAACACCAGAGGTTCGTTCACTCCGGTCCTCTCGTACTAGGAGCAACTCCCTTCAATCATCCAACGCCCACGGCAGATAGGGACCGAACTGTCTCACGACGTTCTGAACCCAGCTCGCGTACCACTTTAAATGGCGAACAGCCATACCCTTGGGACCGACTTCAGCCCCAGGATGTGATGAGCCGACATCGAGGTGCCAAACACCGCCGTCGATATGAACTCTTGGGCGGTATCAGCCTGTTATCCCCGGAGTACCTTTTATCCGTTGAGCGATGGCCCTTCCATTCAGAACCACCGGATCACTATGACCTACTTTCGTACCTGCTCGACCTGTCCGTCTCGCAGTTAAGCTGGCTTATGCCATTGCACTAACCTCCTGATGTCCGACCAGGATTAGCCAACCTTCGTGCTCCTCCGTTACTCTTTGGGAGGAGACCGCCCCAGTCAAACTACCCACCAGGCACTGTCCGCGAGCCCGATTCAGGGCCCTGCGTTAGAACATCAAACATACAAGGGTGGTATTTCAAGGACGGCTCCAGCGCAACTGGCGTCACGCCTTCAAAGCCTCCCACCTATCCTACACATGTAGGTTCAATGTTCAGTGCCAAGCTGTAGTAAAGGTTCACGGGGTCTTTCCGTCTAGCCGCGGGTACAC